>JBLIOG010000141.1:0-9640 GCA_047639625.1 Gammaproteobacteria bacterium | reverse complement strand
GACGCCTTATGACAAACTAAAATCTCTGGCTGAAGCAGTGCAGTATCTAAAACCAGGCATCACATATGAAATACTGGATGAACTCGCTATGAGAATCAGTGATAATGAATCGGTAATACAACTGCGCACCGAAAGAAATAAGTTATTTAATCTGATCTTTGAACAGGATAGGAAACAGGCTTAATTGGATGCCATCATTCAGACTCATTTCTCTATTGGAAAATACTTGATGGGTATGTGCCGTGAAGAGCCAATTCTCCCCATACTACCGGGAACGACTGCTATTTTGACCAAAGCGGCCGTTCACGTGCATTAGTTTAAATGGCAAGTGAGTGCCGAAGGACTATCTGGCAGATCCCTTTCGGGAGTCTCGAATGACTCCTTAGCATCAGTAAGCTGCCTCAAATCACATTCACCAGAATCATAACAACCATTAATAGTGTTATAAGAGTTACCCATAATAGATGATGGCCTAGCTTTGCTGATTTTAGGTATCTGCATAGCTATACCTAAACGAGTAATATGACTTATTGCTCGTTATGCTCAGCTGATCTCCGAAGTTACTATGACTAGTGCAAATAACATTTTAGTAGTGGTTTGAGCATCTATTCAGTATTTACGACTATGCTTAATAGTTCAGTTACTTGTATTAATGAGGTAACAAACTCATTTGACGGTTTTCCTGACGGTTCAGAAAACATGTAGGCATAAAAAAGCCCTAATCATCATGTACTTGAGGATTATGTATGGCGGAGAGTGAGGGATTCTAGCACCAGTAATAGCCCGTTTATCTGATCGATCCGAAATAGTCCTGAATTCAATTGTTTTTTGGGCCCACGTATTGACCTGAACAGATTTGTACGAATCCTACGATATTTTAGGCAGCCCCATTCATTACAGTTTATCGTTCTGATTGATAATTGGCGCCAGCTAAGCCGCTATTTTATTCAACGCTTCATACCTTTCATCAAAGTAATCGTATCGATCATAAATACCTTCGACACCCCGTATCTTGTGATTAAGACAGCGTTCTGCCACATGCCCTGGGACACCTTCGCCAGCCATCAGACTGCGGCATGTTCGACGTAAATCATGGATAGTAAAATGCTCGACTGACAATTTCCCTTCTCCAAATAATTTGTAGATAGCTGCATTAATAGTATCCGGGCTGGCGTGTCCAAACCGTTTACTCGGGCGTCTATTGGGAAATACAAACTCAGAGCAATATGCCCGTATTTTCAACTCATCAAGCCATTTCACCACTGCACCCGGTAGTGGCACACTAATAGCAGCACCGGTCTTATTCCGCTCCTTCGGTATATGCCAAATTGGAATATCAGAGCCCAATTCGAATTCAGCCCACTTCGAGGCTATCAACTCACCTTTCCGGACCCCCAACACAACGAGTATCGCGGCAAACAAAAAGTTCTCCCTTACGAATTGGTCAGCATTTTGACGAAAGCTCGAAAAAACAGATTCAATTTCCTCTATAGATAATGCGCGACTGCGGCTTTTCTCCACACCTCCAGCATCACCAACTCGAAACGCTTCTGCCGGGTTGGTCACTATCAAGCCCAATTTGATGCCATGTCGGAATAGCTGCTTACAATACATTAATGCATCATTTGACGTGGTTGGGGGATCACTATCTGCAATTTTATTAATAGTAAATCGAATATCACGAGGATTAACCTGATCTAGTGCTAACCCTCCAATGATCGGCGCTACGTCCTTTTTTATATAAACGTCGGGGAATATGAGAATGCTTAAGACGTTTATCACAATCTCTTAACCAGTCTTCAGCCAAATCTTCAACGGTTCTAAAAACAAGGGCATCCCCACGTCGACGTTCTGCTAATGGGTCTATGTTATTTTTTATGCCCTTCTTAATGAATATCGTTTCGGCATTTGCATCGACCAGCGATAACTCAGGATATTTACCTACTGTTATCTCCCGACGCTTTTCGTGGACAGTGTAGCGAACTACCCAAAAACCTGTTCCTTCATTACTTATCCGTAAATATAGCCCTATCCGTAAATATATAGCCCGTTACCAGCAGAATAACGGCCAGGAGTAGCCTTTTTTTAGCAAACTATTAACTTGGGTAACGGTGAGTTTGTTAGCCATTCAAGCACTCTCTTTATAAATGGTGACAGGTATGTATATTTTAACTAATTACCGACATTCAGGTCAATTCTGTCACCAAAACTGTCACCAACCACATGAAACTCAGTGGGTTAAATCGAAGCAAATTGAAATACTATTTAAATGCAAGCTATTGATATTTATCATAATTTATACATACAGAAACTACTAGAAACGTCACTCTATATTTTGAACCTGCTCGCGCATTTGCTCGATCAATACTTTCAGGTCCACTGCCAACTGCGTGGTTTCGCTATCCTGCGACTTCGAACCCAAAGTATTTGCCTCTCGATTTAATTCTTGCATCAGGAAATCCAGACGCCGTCCGACGGCTTCTTTGCGATCGAGCACTTTCAATACTTCAGCGATGTGGGTTTCGAGACGATCCAGCTCTTCATCGACATCGAGCTTCTGCGCCATTATTAACATTTCCTGCTCAAGACGATTATCATTAGCCGACTCGCGCCATTGCTGCATCTTCTCTCCCATAGAAGCCTCCCAACGGTCGCGTAAGGCGGTTACGATGGCTGGACGCAACACTCGAAGCTTTGCAACAATTTCATTAATTTTTTGGCAACGGGTGGTGAGCATCGAGTAAATCGCATCGCCTTCGCCGCTTCTGGATTCAACCAGTTGTTGTAACGCAGTTTCGAGGCAAACCAGGGCCAGTTTATTGAGTGCCGAGAAGTCGCTTTCGTTTTCAGCGATAACCCCTGGCCAGCTCAATATATCGGACACGGACATTTTTCGTCCTTCATGGACAATATTGAGGACATCCTGTTCTACCGATCTCAGGCTTTTTATCATATCGGTATTCAACTGGATCTTTCGAACGTCGGCAGTACTGGTACGATAGCGCAGTCCAAGGTCAATTTTACCGCGGGTTAAATACTTACCTACTAATTTTCGAGCCTCAGGCTCGATTGACTTAAAGTCTTCAGGTAACTTAAATCCAGTTTCCAGGTATCGATGGTTAACAGAACGGATTTCCCAGGTCACAGTGCCTTCATCGCAACGATCTTCTGTTCGCGCGAACGCTGTCATACTTTTTAACACTATTTTATATCTCTGCTGTAAAAATTCAGTTCGATCATAGCGTATTTGCTCACGGCCAACCTGTCTAAATCGGTCGGATTATTTTGAACAATTGTCACGCCAGCCATGACGCATTTCAAGGCAATCAGTATAATGAGGCCAATCACACCAAACTTATTAACCACCTCATTTTATTATTCCGGAGTTCCAGAACATGCGACCAAGCCAACGGGCAGCCGACGAGTTACGCCCCATTCGAATTACTCGAAATTTCACCAAACACGCAGAAGGTTCGGTATTAATTGAGTGCGGTGATACCCAGGTGATTTGTACAGCATCGATCGACAACTCGGTGCCAGGATTTCTACGCGGCAAAGGAACTGGCTGGGTTACGGCTGAATACGGCATGTTACCCCGGTCAACCGGTAGTCGCATGCGCCGTGAGGCCAGTAGCGGTAAACAGGGCGGCAGGACGCTTGAAATTCAACGGCTAATTGGTCGAGCATTACGCGCCTGTATCGACATGAAACTTCTCGGGGAAAGAACTATTAACATCGATTGCGATGTTATCCAGGCCGATGGTGGGACCCGCACAGCCTCGATTTCTGGCGCCTGGATCGCACTGGCTGATGCCATACAGTCACTTCTAGATAATAAGAAGATTGATAAAAACCCAATCCAGTCTCAGGTCGCTGCGGTTTCGGTCGGTATTGTTGATGGCGAAGCCGTCCTCGATCTTGATTATCCTGAAGACAGTTCGGCTGAAACAGACATGAACGTCGTTATGAATGATCAAGGCGGGTTCATTGAAATACAGGGCACCGCCGAGGGTAAAACTTTTACCGATGAAGAACTCGGTCAAATGATTGGACTGGCAAAAACTGGTATTTCGAGGATTATTCAGGCCCAAACTGATTCTCGCGCATGAAGGAACTCGTTCTAGCCTCTGGAAATGCCGGAAAGCTACTAGAGCTTTCAGCGCTTTTGATTAAGTTGAATTACGACGTCAAAGCTCAATCTGATTACGAAGTCCCAGAAGCGCAAGAAACCGGAACAACCTTTGTTGAAAATGCCATTATTAAAGCTCGTAACGCTGCTTTTCATACGGGCCTGCCGGCTCTTGCCGATGACTCAGGAATTGAAGTTGATGCGTTGAACGGTGCACCGGGTGTTTACAGCGCCCGCTTTGCTGGGGCGCAATGCAATGACGACGATAATAATCAGTTGTTAGTGCATAAAATGCAGTCGGTTGATTCGGCCCATCGACAGGCCCGATATCGGGCCGTCATCGTCTATATGCGCCACGCCAAAGATCCATCACCGATCATTTGTGAAGGTAGCTGGGAAGGCTTAATACAACTCGAACCTGCCGGCACAGGAGGATTTGGATACGACCCCTATTTTTATCTACCCGAGCTAGGCTGCACCAGTGCCGAACTCAGTGCCGACAGGAAAAATCAGCTGAGTCATCGTGGGCAAGCTCTAAGTGAATTGATTAAACGGCTCAACTAATGGCATTAACCTCTCTACCACCACTAGGGCTTTATATTCATTTGCCATGGTGTGAAAAAAAGTGTCCCTATTGCGATTTTAATTCTCACCAGGATAGTAATTTTCCGGAATCTGATTATATAGACGCACTATTAACTGATTTGACACATGAGCTGCCTTTAATATGGGGACGGCAGGTCGAATCTCTGTTTATCGGGGGCGGTACGCCTTCACTGTTTTCGGGTGATGCGATAGATCGTCTGATGTCAGGATTACGCGGACTGCTAAAACTAAACCCGGCAATCGAGGCCACTATCGAAAGTAATCCGGGAAGTGCTGACTCAAGCCACTTCAAGCAGTATCGCGAGGCTGGCCTCAATCGAATATCCATTGGGGTTCAGAGCTTTAACACTCAACACCTGGAGCGACTGGGTCGCATTCACGACGGCGATGACGCCCTCGCAGCTTTTGAATATGCGCGTAATGCCGGATTCGACAATATTAATCTTGATTTAATGTACGGCCTTCCGGGTCAATCACTCGAACAGGCCTGCGACGATATCAAGCAGGCCATAAGGCTAAAACCAGAGCACATCTCGCATTACCAGTTAACGATCGAGCCCAATACCTACTTTCACCGATACCCCCCCGCCCAACTCCCGGACGACGAACTGAGCTGGCAACAACAGGTCGAATGTCAGCAGTTGTTGGCGCTATCAAACTATAACCAATACGAGATATCTGCTTATTCGCAGAATAACCGACAGTGTCAGCATAATTTGAATTACTGGATATTTGGTGACTACATAGGGATAGGAGCCGGCGCCCACGGCAAGCTGTCACTTCCGGCTGACGGAAAAATTCTTCGGCGCATCCGGCAAAAGCAACCTCGTCGATATCTTGATCAAATTGATCAGGCTGATGCGATTCAACAGGTAGAGCCGACCGATTCTGATTTAATGTTTGAATTTATGCTCAACGCTCTGCGCTTAACCGATGGATTCAAAACTGCCTGGTTCCATGAAAATACAGGGTTATCATTCAGTCACCTCTTACCTCATATGGAAGCAGCGGCCGTTCGAAAGCTGATTAAATACGATGGCGAGAAAGCCTGCCCAACTGAATTGGGATTTCGATTCCTGAATGACCTGCAAACTATGTTCCTGGATAAGAAAATTAAAATAAATCAAGCATTTTTCGATTCATCAGAAAGTTTTATTCACAGCTAGTTTGAAACGGTAAAAATTGTCAATCTATTTTCAAATAAATTACTGTAACTTTCGCTCATCATTTATAAGCCATTGATTAAATTGATTTATTTAGAATTGGTTAAAAAATGACAAATCTAATAGAAATCCTTTGTTTGCTTGCCTTTCAGCGAGCTTAACTCAGGATATACACAGACTTATCCACAGAAACTGTGGATAAAAATCGAATAACAATCCATTCAGTATTTTATAAATAACTGATGATAATTTACTTTAAGTTTACGCCGTAAGTTGCGCGGCTTTGGCACCGGTAAAGGTATTCTTTTTTAATTATCTGACGTTCACCATTTAACAACACTCGACCCAACATTCTTAGCCCCAATTTAACGATGACAAACATTGAGGAAGCTAAAACGACACAACTCCCATAACGGAGTTAAAAAAGCCTGTAATGAATGCTCGATTAGTTTACTAAACCTGCTCCAAATTTTGATTAATCACTGATAGAGTTAGCGGAGAAACTACTTGCACTTTGGCTGGGAAACGGTCAAAATTTGCGCCCTTCGAAAATCAAGACACGACAGCGGACAAATGAAACAAGGTATACACCCAGAAAATCGAGAAGTAGTTTTTCAGGACATCTCGTCTGAATTTTCCATCCTGACCCGCTCAACCGTAGCTACACGCGAAACTATCACGTGGGAAGACGGTAATGAATATCCATTACTCAAACTTGAAATATCAAGCCAGTCCCATCCATTTTATACGGGTAAGCAGCACATCATGCAAACTGCCAAGCAAGTTGATAAATTTCGTAAGCGTTACGGCAACTAAACAAAGCAGATTCAGGCAAAAAGGCGTCCAATTGGGCGCCTTTTTTTTGCCCGAATTTTATCCTCAATCCTTTATCGGTTCAAACACTTGACATTTTTAAGCAACTATTCAAAAGAAATTGTGGATCAATACAAACAGAGAATTGAAGGCTGATAAGTCGTCACGTATGCTTACAGAATGAAAAAAAATTCTCACTCAATATTACTCCTCTCGGTCTTAAGCCTTTTTATAACCGCCTGTGCTAAAAACCCAGTCACTGGCGATCAGGATTTTGTGACTGTAACTGAGTCCCAGGAAATCAGTCAGGGCAAAGAATATCACCAGACAATCCTTCAGCAATATGGCGTTTATGACGACCCTGAACTCCAGACTTACGTTAATAATCTAGGTCAGGAGTTGGCCCGCATTAGCCATCGCAAACATTTGAAGTTTCACTTCACGGTGCTCGATTCACCGCAAATTAATGCTTTCGCCCTACCAGGGGGATATGTTTATGTCACTCGCGGTATCATGGCTTACCTTAATTCAGAGGCGGAGTTAATTGGTGTTCTCGGACACGAGATTGGTCATGTCACTGCCAGGCATTCGGTTCGACAACAATCAGGTCAACTTGCCTCTAATCTCTTTAACGCAGTCATAATGGCTGCTACTGGCAGTTCGGCTATGGGTGAACTGAGCCAACAACTGAGTACTGGGCTGGTCCGCGGTTACGGTCGGAAACATGAACTTGAAGCCGATAAATTGGGTGCGAAGTATTTACATAAAGCAGGTTACGACCCTGAAGCAATGCTTGATGTGATTTCAGTACTTAAAGATCAGGAAGTCTATGAAAAGGCCCTGGCGAAAATGCAAAATCGGGAACCCACGAGTTATCACGGCGTTTTCTCAACACATCCTGAAAATGATGACCGGCTAAAAACAGTGATTCGAGCCTCGCGAAAATTAACTGCTGAACAATACAAACCTAGAAATCGCGAGCGTTATCTGGGCATGATTGATGGCATGGACTGGGGTCCCTCGGTTAAACAGGGCATTTTAAAGGACAACCTGTTCAGTCATCCCGGGCTTGCGATAGAGCTTCAGTTTCCGAAGCGCTGGAAAGTACAAAACCAGCCTGAAAACCTTCTCGCGGCTGATCCAGATTCAAGCTCGCAATTTCAGATGTCTGTCAAAAATGCAGACAATAATGAATCCTCATCCGAACTGCTAAAACGTCTAATCGGTGATGAAGGACTTCGGATAAACCAGATCACTGGGGGCGTTACAGCTTCAACTGCTATCACGGTTAATAAAGAAAATCGATCGGCCCAGGTCACTGCAATAAAGCTTGATTCGTTGCAGCATCTCATACTGATTGGTTTCTGTAGCGAGGCGGAATTTGAATCAGCGCGCATAGAATTTCTCACCATCAATGATAGTTTTCGCCGGTTATCACCTTCTGAGGTCGCTCAAATAGGGTCAGCGGAAATTGATATTATTAAAGTTACATCCACTACCAACTATCGGACCCTGGCTAGCCAGAGTGCGATTGATCTCGAAGCAGAAAGTCGTATTCGTTTGATCAATCAGGCGTACCCCGACGGCACCATAAACGAATACCCCACTATTAAAACCATCATAAGGAATGACTAAATCCCACCTGATTTTGATGCTGACATTGGTTTTTCTGAAATCAGTGTCAGCCAATGAGATAGTGACCGAAGCCTGTAATAAAATTTCAGGGAAACTTGCCAGCATCACAATCGACGAATGTTTAGATGCGAACCTGCTCGAAACACACCATCATTCGGTGCTTGGCTTTCCATTATTAGTTCGCGAATATCCGCCTTTGGGTAATAGGATTCCGAAAGGCAGGATTTTGTTACTTGGCGGGACACACGGCGATGAACTGTCTTCGATTAGCATTGTTTTCAAATGGATTGAAACGCTCAACAAACATCATTCCGGGCTGTTTCACTGGCGCATAAATCCGCTTTTAAATCCTGATGGTGCACTTAAAAAAAAACATAGTCGCCTCAATGCAGCCGGCGTAGACCTTAATCGAAATTTTGTGCTTCCAGATACCCATATAAGCGCTGCACTTGATTACTGGATCAATAAAACAAAAAAAAATCAACGTCGTTATCCGGGGCCATACCCTCTAAGCGAGCCTGAAACTTACTGGTTATTCAAGGAAATTGAACAATTTAAACCTGACGTCATAATTTCCGTCCACGCGCCCTATTCACTAGTTGATTACGACGCACCGGATCGGGCTTCAGCACCTAAGAAAATCGGATATCTGCATAAAAATTTAATGGGCACCTATCCCGGATCTCTCGGCAACTATGCGGGAATTTACCTCGGCATTCCTGTCATCACGCTGGAATTACCGCATTCCGGCATAATGCCTACTAACCATCAAATCAGCCGGTTATGGACCGACCTTGTTCGTTGGCTAATTCGTAATCTTTGATGAAAAGCAAAAGCTAGAAGAACGCTACAGAAAAATTCGCCGAAATTTACTATCGTCGAGTACAATCAGCCTCACTTCTAAACCATTAACCGAGTAACAAAGTGCCTGCTTTTCCGTCGACCCGAAAACGCCGTATGCGTTGTGACGATTTTTCCCGTCGTATGATGAGAGAAAATACCTTGTCATCGAACGACCTTATTTATCCTGTGTTTGTGCTTGACGGTGATAATCAACGCGAAGCTATACAATCAATGCCAGGCATCAATCGACTCAGTATTGACCTATTACTTGAAGAAGCCGCGATGGCTTTTGAGCTAGGTATTCCCGCGATCACACTATTCCCGGTTGTAGGTACTGATGCAAAGTCTGATGATGCAGCTGCAGCCTGGAATCCCGATGGTCTGGTGCAACGGTCAATCCGGGCGTTAAAGAGTCAACTCCCTGATTTAGGTGTCATTACCGATGTCGCCC
>JBLIOG010000140.1:0-9705 GCA_047639625.1 Gammaproteobacteria bacterium | reverse complement strand
CTGTAACCAAAAATGCCCGAGTGTTGTTCCAGTCAAATCTAACAGATGCCCAGTTCATACAGATACGTATATCAATAATGCAGTATTGGCCAATTTACCCTCTGTTATCGCATAAGTATAGTGCGGCCTATTGAATTAATAGTTGCAGTGCAGCTTTAAGACTATAGAGAAAACGAGGCCAGACATTCCGGTAAAGTTTATTTTCTGGCGATAAAAATGTTATTTGAAAAGTGGGTGTTCGTGACTCTGGTGTTAGCGCTAAATCCTCTTCAATCGTTTGCTGCAGAGGAAGCTGCTACTGATACCTGGGCGTCTACTCTGGGTCCAGGTACTTTTTCTGCACCTGCGTATTCTGGAATTGATCAAAACCGTGTTCCCCTTGTGCCTTTATTAAGTGCCCACTACGGAGACCGCCCTTTTGCATCCATCGTCGACGGGACAGGGTCTAACTTTGTGAGGTATCAAAGATGGAAAGTAGGGGTGATTGCCAAATACAACTCAGGACGTCGAGAAGATGGTGAGAGCCTGCTTTATATTGGCAATAAATCGACAAAAGATCTGAAGGGTCCTGGTGATGTTAAGGGTCATGCAGAGTTTGGTGGTTTTCTGAGTAGAGTTGAACTTCGACAATATATGGATGTTCATGAAGGTATGACAGGTCAAGCCGGGTTTAAATTCAACGGCTCAGCCAGACTATTTGAGCAAAATATTATGTACTCAATAGGTCCAAAAATCACTTTTGCTGACCGTGATTATATCAATGCCTATTTTTCGATTAATCAGGAACAATCGATTGCGTCAGGCCTGAATGAATATGAATACGAAAATAAAGAACAGGGATTTTCCTCGGGTTTAAATATTTCACTATTAACCTATGGATTTCACGGAACGTTAGTGGTTGCTTTGAAAAACTCAGTATCAGTGGCAGGTTTTGCGGGTATTGATCGAATTACTAATGATGTTGCAGAGTCGCCATTGATTCAATCCAGAGGGGCAGAAAACCAGGCAATAGCGGGCTTGTTGGTTAATTACTCATTGTGATGAATTTAGACCAAAGACTCTAAGTAAATCGATTACCTGGCTAAAAGCCATTAACTTAAATGAGAGAAAACAATGAATTCATATAAAACTGAGGCTAGAACGTTTGGAATATTTTTTATTCTTGCATTTCTTTCCTATGGAATAGGAAGTGGTTTAATAGAATCGATTATAAATACTCCTGATTTTCTATCTCATGTTTATGCTAACAAAACGATGATTGTGATTGGAGTAATTCTGGTGGCCTTAATACATTCTTTTCTAAATATTGGTTTGCCAGTAATCATGCTTCCAATATTAAAACCATACAACCCGTATCGAGCTTATGGATATCTTAGTACCGCAATACTTGCGACTACCATACTTGCTGTTGGAGCAATTTTTTACTATTACTTTTGCCTCTAAGTGAAGCGTATGTGAAAGCCGGAACAGCCATGAATCCAAATATTGAGACAATGGGTATTCTGCTTAAAAAAGCCGGATATTATTCATACCATATGGGGATGGCTATGTGGAGTATAGGTGGATTGATGTTTGTTTCACTACTCTACAAATCAAACCTTATTCCGCGTTTATTATCTAACTGGGGTTTTATTGGCTATTTATTTCTTGTGTCAGGTTTTGCTATCGCACTGTTCGAAAATAACAATATTTTTGAAATTGTTAGCGTAATTCCAGGGGGTTTGTTTGAAATCACTTTAAGCATTTGGCTAATGATCAAGGGATTCAAACCATGTTCAATAGCCCCCAGGACTGCATAAGCTTTCGTCTCATCCAATTTTTTTGCGGATAAAAAGGCGCTCTAGCTGATCATCAATAAATGGGGTAAACATTGTCACTTTTATTTTTTGAGTCCGTTTATTTTAAAACGTTAAATATACAAAATATTAGGAAGGAAAATTAAATGATAAAAGTCGATTCAATCAATGGAACTGCAAGAATAGCTGGAGCACTATATCTCTTCGTAGCGGTCTGCGGTGGGTTCGCCTATTTTGTCGGATATGAAAGTCTATTTGTTGCTACAGATGCTATCAAAACAGCTAATAATATAATGGCTTCTGAGTCAATATTTCGTATGAGCATAGTGGGTGATTCACTCCTTATTTTAGCGGAGATAGTGATGACTGTGCTTTTGTATCTGCTTTTCAAGCCGGTTAGTAAGACACTATCTATGATAGCTGGACTAGCCAGGCTTGCAATGACTGCGATGATCGGAATGAATATACTTAATAAATTAATTGTTTTGCAGTTATTGAGTGGCGCTCAGTACCTCAAGGTATTTAACGATGATCAAATACAAGCTTTGGCAATGATATTTCTAACGGCATATGGTTATGGTACCGAAATTTGGGGTGTATTTTTTGGACTTCATTTGTTCATAATTGGATATTTAATTTTTAAATCAGACTTTCTTCCTGGCCTACTGGGTGCTTTATTTTTATTTGCGTCATTCGGTTATTTAATCGATAGTCTTGGGGGGTTTGTATTGCCTCAGTATCAGGAGATTTACACGGTTATTATTCTGGCAACCATACCTGCAGAGTTATCGTTGGCTTTTTGGCTTTTAATTAAGGGGGTAAATGTAAAAAGATGGGAAGGCCAAAATAGAACGATATAACAATGGTATGTCTTCCGCTATGGGTTAGCTGGCGCTCGCGTAAAATAAAGTGGGATCGGCCCAATATGTAAAAAATTCAAACGAAGGCGCGAAAGTATTTTCCTGGGTTTTAAAGCAATCGCCCATCACCGTTGATATTCACATTCCTGAATGTACGTGCATTTCTATTTCTGTAAAGGAGAACCGAAACAAAACTTTGAAAAGCTATAAGCGCTTTTATCAGGTAAAGAACATTATAAGCTAGTAGGCATAATGATTTACCTGCACACGCAAAAAGGAATTGAACGTTCTTACTGGTTGGCAAAGATAGAGGCTTGTTTTGGTGTTTCAGCGGCAGGGCGTAATTTAAATGTTATTTTCAAGCTCAGAAAAATGATCAAAAAAGCATAATATCAGAAGATATATAACCGCATAGTCGTGATATATCTCAGTGTTGGACAAGTCAGCTGTATAGCCCCTAAATAAAGTAGATAGATTTTGTGTTAAGCGGGATTATTTTTGAACGGGTGTTGAATGCAAATGTTTTGGAAGCCCTCGAATAAAGTAGCCGTCATCAATTCAAAAGAATCAATGACAGCTAATCTTGGGGCGTTTAAGAAATCTGTGCAGGCGTACGCGTACTGCCAAAAACCCAGTTAAAAGCTGTACGAAGTTGATAAGTATAGCGTATTTACAGATTGGTCTAGATCCTGAATAGCATTGCTGCCGGCAATGACCTGTGCCTCACCACTTCCCGAAGAGCCCGAATAACCGACTGTTATTGATGACGTTTTAGAAAATTTAGTCGCACTAAAACTGATTCCAGTTAAATCAACGTGATCGGTTTGATTAATGCTGTTTGAGTCAATCTCGGGAGTGTTCGACAAGTTCGTAAAATATCCACCTCTAATCGCCCAGGTAGCATTAATATAATATTCAAGACCGACCGCGAAATTGAGAACTTCTTCAGCGTTAAAGCTATCACTTCTGACCGACCCGAAATGGGAAATATCGGCGGATACGAGGAATTGTGGGCTCGGGAAATAGGCGACTCCAAGACGAATATTGACTGGCAGCTTTCGTTTACCGGTGCTGCTTTCAATTGTAGGATCTCTGACCGAAGCAGCAACGGGTAAACATTGTTCTGACTGGCTTACATCTGAGGCACAAAAATTTTGTACCCGAGTTGTTGATGAAACGATCGTTACCTGCCTGAGCGAACCACCGATCGACCAGTCCTTGTGAGGTGTCCAGATAAATCCAAGGATGGGTTCAATACCCGTTTCAACAGTTTCGAAAAACAGATTGCTGGATTCATACTGATTGCTACCAACTAGACGAATAAACTGGTTTTGCACTAAATCTTTTTCTCGATCATGCATATAGAGTGTTGCGCCAACATTCCATTGGTCGTTGATTTTAATGGCGTAGGATGGTCCCAATTTGGTGACTTTATCGGTATTTTTTATATTTATAATGAATAACGATAACCCAGAAACGTTGGTCAATCGAGTGTCCTGATCTTCTACTTCAAAATCAGTAACCGCGTAAGAAAAACCAAAATATCCCTTACCTAATCTTGATGTCATGCCAAAAAAGTTAGGGACAATTGAGGAGGTCTCACGAGTCCAGTCTTCACCATTAAGCACATTTTTATAGGTTAATGTAGACGAGTGAACTGCGTTGGCACTGGCAGATAACTGTAATGTATTAGAAAACACGATACCGGCAGGGTTGTAATAGAGCCCCGAAGCGTCGTCCGAGATAGCTGAATAAGCACCACCTAGACCCGCAGCGCGATTGCCAATCAGTATATTGTTGTAATGCAGCTGGTCGGCTGAGGACTCGAATACGAATAGTGAGCACAATAGAAGAAATAATACGGGCCGGGACATTGCAGGCTTCATTCTATTTCTCCATTTTTACGATATTTCATAAATCTCTCTTTATTAATCATACGGCCCAGGGCTAACAAACCTTCATCGCTAATCATGGATTTGAGCCGATCGATTCTTTCGTTAAACCCAGGGTGCGTTTTACTTAATTCACCATTGTCCTTTTCGATTCGAGGGCGAATTCGATCGAGGAAGTTCAGATATTGCGAGGGATCATAGCCACTTAAAGTTGCTAATAACAAGCCCTGTTGATCGGCATTGTATTCGTCTTCATGGTTGAGACCCTTACTAAATAAAATTTCAAGTGCCTGTCCCACCGCCTGATCAAAAACAATTTTGGCTGATTGGGTATTGTTACCCGTCAGTTTTCCAGCTAGAGCCGTCATCGATTTATCGTCAGCTCGGATTTTTAAGACTTTGACAATATGTCGATCGGCAATATGTGCGATCTCGTGGGCGAGCACTCCGGCTAGTTCAGCTTCATTTTGCATGAGTTGTAAGGCTGCCGTGGTGATGAATATATAACCACCCGGTGCTGCATAGGCATTTATTTCAGGTGATTTAATGACAGCGAAATAAAAATTTAAATCAGATCGATTTGCGTGTTGTAATACTGAATTACCCACCAGGCTGACATAACGAGACAATGCCTGATCTGCAATAATAGTTTTATCCGACAGAAGAATAGCTGCCATTTCACGGCCAAAAAGAATCTCCTTTTCAACATCTTCTACCGAATAAATCCCAGCCTTCGGTGCTAGTGAAATACGCGGGCGTTCAGCCAGGCCAACCGTCGAAAACACCAGAAAGTAGATGGTAGATAGTATGATGAACCTGTTAATCAATTGTCGTTACCTGCCAGGAAAGCTTCAAGTTCCGTATCTGTAATAAAGAGTTTTTCCATTGTTGCCACCGAGCCGAAATTTTTAGTCGTTGGGGAATCTGAATTATCGTCAGATAGACCGCGTATGCCACCAGCAGTACTGACAAGGGTTAGACGTTCTCGGCTATTGCCTGTATTAAAAAAACTTTTCAAACGAGCAAAAATCGACACTTTCTCTTCGAATGGTTTATCCGGTGTTAATGAGTACCTTGATATCCAGCCGGTCACATTTGAATTACGAACTCGAACCCAAATACCCTTTTGTTCGAGAACATTGAGGGATTCATTTCGATCAAATTTCGTGAGTAGCTGCGACTGGAAATTATCCGATTGATAGACTCGTGCAGTTCGACTACTGACGTACATAGTTTCGAGTGCCAGGAGTTGGCCGTGAAACCCCATTAATACAATCAATAACATAATTCTTTTCATAGCTAATTTCCGTTCTGAACGAAAGTTTCAATCATTTAGTCGTAAAGGTGTAAACACCGTCCCAGACTTCGCCAGGATCGTTTGTCCGAAATTCTCGGCAGCGGGTTTGCATCAGTTCAGATAATGCACAGCTTCCGAGCTCAGCATAGTTTTCGCTGGCTTCCGTCCATTTTTTGTCTAGATACAACTGGAAACCCTGTTGTACTTTATCTGTAAGTTGTTGTACAGACAAAGTACAATCTTTTCCGGATGGAAAGATTTCTGCCGGGGTATATAGGTCGATGGGAAGCTGCTTACCTTTTACTCTGACCCTGTCGATTAAAATGCAGGGCACGATGTCACGAACTGCTCGATAGGTGTCTTCTGAGATAATCAGGACGCAGCCATAGGTTTTTGTTGATCCCTCCAGTCTTGAGGCCAGGTTGACACCATCGCCAATGATGGTGTAATCGAGTTTCTTATCAGAACCTATATTGCCAAGCACTACATTCCCGGTGTGGATGCCAATGCCTATATTGATTGCGGGGTACCCTTTCTCAACCAGCTGGCTATTAACGTTTTCTAGCTGTTTACTCATATCAATCGCACAATGAACCGCCTGAAGTGCATGGTCGGTTGATTTTATGGGTGCTCCCCAGAAAGCCATAATGGCATCGCCGATAAATTTGTCGAGTGTTCCATCGTAGTGAAAAATGAGATCAGTCATGTCTGAAAAGTAAATGTTCAGCAACTCGACTACTTGAGGCGCTTCAAGGGTTTCAGAAATATTGGTGAAACCGCGTATATCAGAAAATAGAATTGATAACTCTTCCTTACTGCCAATTTCGGCATGGAGATCATCTTTACTGTCTATAACTTCGGTTAGAACCCGAGGAGATACGTATTGGCCAAGCATTTTGCGTACTTTGAGGCGGGAAGAATTTTCAAGGTAAGTGCGATACGAATAAGCCAGCAGAGTCGAAAACAAAATAGTGAATATAATCGGCGTAATGACAAAAACAGCGTTAGCAGAAAATGCTATGTAAGCAAAAATGTAATAACCCGCCGATGCAAGCAATGGAGGAAGGGCAGCCAATATTAATCTCGGTGCGAGAATGATTGGAACTACCGTCACAGTACTAAGAAAAAGCATGATCAGTAAGATTAAATATGGGCTTTGATTCAGCAAAAAGTCCTGCTGAAGAATATTTGAAATAGTATAGGCGTGCAGAAGAATCCCAGGTGCCTGGCGGCTGAGAGAAGTGGCCTTAACATCAAGTAATCCTATCGCGCTAGCGCCCAGAAGCACTATTTTTCCTTCAAAAATCTTGGGGTCGAGTGTCAGGTTGGTTTGTTGACCAGATTTAATTTCGGCCATGGCTTCGAAAACTTGTGAGATCGAGTACTTTTGAATGTTGCCGTATGGGTTTATCAAATGATTGCCTTTTCCATCCAGCGGGATCTCAAAACCGTTTAGATCGGCCAAATCGGCGCTATAAGAAATTGCACCTCCACCAGCAACAAGGGGCGTCGCAATCGTGCTTGCCAGAGAAGGTAAAATAGTCCCATCATGAAACTGATTGAACAGACGTACGCGCCGATAAACGCCATCTCGATCAGGGCTTATTTCGAGAAATCCGACTCCCCGGCTTACCTGATAAAGTCCATCGATGGGTAATAGAAAGTCGTTATAGACTTCTCCTTCCATCTTTGTAGCTTCAAATGGCTGAATTGACAAAAAGTCAGCGGGCAGGGTTTTACTGGTTTGCAGAGCAGGGGTATACAGAACCTGCATGGCGTGGACGACATTACCCGCCCGGCGTGTGGCTTCAATCAATACGTTATCATTTTCATTGCTCTTGCCGGCGTCCTGTTGTTCGGTAAATAGTATATCGAATGCCAGTGTCTGGGCGCCAGCGAGCGCAAAAAAATCAATGATTTCGCGATAGGCAGAACGAGGCCAGGGGAAGCGACCCAATTGGCCAGACATTTTTTGAAGCGAGGAGTCATCAATTAGCACGATGACAACGTCGTCATGAATAGTGGCGCTGGAGCGCGTAAAACTCACTCGATGATCGAAACTGGCTGATTCCAGACGCGTAAAAACATGCAGCGCCTGAAAGGCCATGGTTGTCAGGACAGCCACAAGCACGATGGCGACCATAGATGCTTTGTTATATTTATTTAACCTCAATTTTGTGCCCGTTGTAATTTTTATCGTTGGCCTGTTGATTCATATTCTATAAGAAGTTGACCTGACCTGACTACTTTGAATTATGACCCTGGCGCCTGGATCTATCCTAATACGAACCCTCAGAAAATACTATATATGGCCGGACCACTATTCAATAGTTATGCCTGCTAATTCTCTAACTAGACCGTTCAGTCAATAGTTCCAACTCTGGGTTTTACCTTCGAATTCATGTCACGTATACGGATAAGCGGCTATCCAGTCTGGATAGCGATGGATCCTGTAGGGTTGTTTTTCAATATACGCGACAGCGATGAAAGGTCGAGTTTTTTACATTTGATGCCGAATCCGGGCAACAATGGTGGGGTTATGGGCCGTTTAACGGCTGCGGAACCATTGCTATGAAAAGTAAATGCCTCAATGGTAATTAAAGATTTTAATGCTTAGCGGGCCTTTTTAGTCAATTTTTCAGGGTTGGATGGGAGTCATGACAACAACATCTGTTGGTTTTCACAACCGCGAAAATCTGAAACATAAATATTTTTGAAATGTGGGAAAATACAGTATTAAAAATAACAGGTGTAATACGTTTTAGGGTTCTTATAAAACAACAATGGAATATTTCGAGAAACTATGCAAAACCAGATAACGCCAAAAAAACAGCGGGGTCGCCCTCGTAATCCTGTTAATGAAACCGGATCCAGCACCGTGTTGGCACTGGAAAGAGGTTTGGTGGTATTGCAGGCGCTGGCGCTCGAAGGTTTTATGTCACTCACCGATTTATCGCTAAAAGTGGGTGTGCCGACTTCCACCGTTCATAGAATTTTGATCACATTGGAAAAGCATGGATTTGTCGTCATGAGTGAAGATAGCAATGAATGGTCGATCGGAATCGAATCTTTTCGGGTTGGTAACGCCTACCTTGACCGAACCAATCTGATCGAAGCGTCGCGTAAAGCCATGCGAGAATTAATGGAAGCTACCGGCGAAACAGCAAACCTGGCGATTGCTGATAGTGGTGATGTTGTTTTTATCAGTCAGGTCGAATCTCATAACCCGATCCGCGCATTTTTCCGCGCAGGTACTCGAGGGCATATGCATTCGTCCGGGATCGGCAAAGCGCTGCTCGCCAGTATGTTGAGAAGAGATGTCGAAAAAATACTGCATAGTAAAGGTTGTCCTGAATTCACTGCAAAAACACTCACCAGTCCTGCCGAACTTTTTCGAGACCTCGAGATAACGCGTGAAAGGGGCTGGGCTTTCGATGACGAAGAAAGATACGATGGAATGCGATGTATTGCATCGTGCATTTATAATGCTTTTGGAGAAGCAGTAGCGGGAATTTCCGTTTCCGGCCCCACGGTTCGTTTCCCCAATCATTCCTTGCAGATGATTGGTCCCAGGGTGAACGCGGTAGCCAGGCAGGTAACCGAATTGATTGGTGGAAAGCAGGGTTGGTAAGTATGACAGTTTCAATTCCAGATCGCCTTTTTAAACCGTGAATAACCTCTGTCTCGAAAGCGCAAGATCATTGTCTGGGCTTCTTCAGCGTGGTGAAATTAGCGCAATCGAGCTGCTCGAATTGCATCTAACCCAGATCAGTCAGCATAATCAGTATTTGAATGCAGTTGTAACACTGACTGAAGATCTCGCGCGCGAACAGGCCAAAAGAAGCGATCAGCGACGGCAC
>JBLIOG010000139.1:0-9714 GCA_047639625.1 Gammaproteobacteria bacterium | reverse complement strand
AGGAAAGGATCAATAACACCAGGCCAAGCGCGAGTGCTAAAGCTAGATTGCCTTTAGACGTTTCGAGGGCAATGGCCGTAGTCATAACCCGCGTCAAATGATCAATATTGCCACCCACCAGAATAACTGCACCGACTTCGGCAATAGCCCGCCCAAAACCAGCCAATAACACCGTTAACAAACTAAATCTGGCCTCCCAGATTAAGGTTTTCACAATCGTAAACTTCGATAGACAAAGGGAGCGAAACTGTTCGTCGTACTCTACCTGTAAATCGGCAATAACCTGCCGAGTAAGCGCCGCAATAATCGGTAGGATGAGGATTAACTGCGCGATGATCATCGCGGTTGGTGTATAAAGCAGCTGAAAACTGCCAAGCGGGCCAGCCCTCGACAATGCCATATATACCATCAACCCAATCACCACAGGAGGAAGCCCCATTAGTGCATTCAAAAGCACATCGACAATCTGCCTGCCCGGAAATCGCAGGGTGGCAACCGCGGATCCTAATGGAAACCCAATCAATGCAGCCAGGCCCACAGCGGTCAGACTAACGATTAACGACAAGCTGATAATTTCTACCAGATCTGCATTAAGGTCAGTCATTAA
Organism: Gammaproteobacteria bacterium; assembly: GCA_047639625.1. GTDB lineage: Bacteria > Pseudomonadota > Gammaproteobacteria. Next base: position 9,107 of record JBLIOG010000139.1, on the reverse strand, counting down.
CCCGAAAGCTAAAGCAAATGACGCGGAAAAATCCTGCATATTTAGGGTTTATACTGCATAATTTCCCAATAATGCATAATTTCCCAGCCGAGAGCAATTTAATAAGTTGTCCGTAGCCCATTATTTAATAGGTAGGCCGGATGGGCTGAGATAAACTGCCGCCATGTCCGATCCCACTCAGAATACCCGAAATGTCATTGCAGCCTGTGCTGCTATATCTGTTTTTGGTTTCGCTTTTGGTATGACTTTTCCGCTTTTATCACTCATTTTAGAATCACGTGGGGTCGAGACGGACATGATCGGCATGAACTCAGCGATGATGCCGATTGGGATTTTGCTGTTTTCGTCTGTGATTCCAACCCTGACCAAACGCTACGGTGCAAAACGTATCGCGATCATTGCGGCATTGGTTGCCGCAACGGTCATGTTGTCTTACAAAGTGTTCGACACACTCGCAGCCTGGTTTCTAATTAGACTCGTCCAGGGCATGGCCATTTCAACCTTGTTTGTATTGTCAGAGTCCTGGATTGTCGGTTCGGCTGGCGAAAAAAACCGAGGCAAGATTATCGCAATCTATGCCAGCATACTGTCAGCCAGTTTCGGAAGTGGCCCCTTATTAATCAGCATCATCGGTATCGAAGGATGGACGCCATTCATTATTGGCTCAGTTGTCATTTTCGCAGGAATTATTCCTTTTCTGTATATCGATGAAACCGTAAACGATGCTACCGAAGAAACGGGGGCGAGTGGAATATTTAGTTTTGCCTCGCAAGCACCAATTTTACTAGCAGCAGTCGGTGCCTTTGCAATATTCGACGGGGCAACCCTATCGCTATTTCCGGTTTACGGCATACGTAATGGACTGGATATAACGACCTCAGCCAACCTCGTATCCGCACTGGTATTTGGCAACGTAATATTACAATTTCCACTCGGATGGATGGCCGATAAATTTTCGTATCGTATTGTTCTAATCGGCTGCGCCATGGTTACCGGTGTGATGCTAATACTTTTCCCCTTCGTGATTCAATCCCCTCTGCGTTGGCCGGTTTTGATTTTAATGGGCACCTGCGGATATGGCGTATACACCATTTCATTAGCCGCACTCGGCAGTCGATTTAAAGGTAATGATCTGGTCAACGGTTCTGCTTCATTTGCGGTCATGTGGGGAATTGGTGCGCTATTTGGAACGATTTTGGGCGGTTGGTCAATGCATGGCATTGGTTTACACGCATTACCATTCAGCCTGGCTGGAGTTTATCTTTTGTTAACCATACTGATTAAGTTTAATCGATTGACTAATCCTGCAGTCGACCGGGTTAATTTATAACTTTCATATTTAGACATTATGATAAGCACAGCAGCAATTTTCGGGTCGAAATTTTTCTGCTGAAGTCATTGACTGTCTGGAGCCTGGCGTTATTTTTATCGAGGTGATTCTTATGGTTTTCTGGCCCTGTATTTTAAAGCTAGATGGTGATGACGAACTTATTTACTTAGGCTCTGAACCAGAGTTTATTTCGGAGTGTCGAGAATTAATCCTTAGTCATGATGACTACGTCATAGACTCTGATGGTTTTTGCTATTCAATTAAATTAATCTCAGCGAAACTAGCGTTAATCAAAACGGACCGGGTATTAGTTGTTGACGAAGTAACGCATTTAATTCGCGCTAACGAGTTCAAAAAGGCAGAGCTTTGTCTTACTAAAATTCATTTTTTAACGGTATCGGATGCCATTAAGTCATTGCTTTATTGAATTAGAAATAAAAAGAACATCAAATTTATTCAGCGTTTAACCAGTATCGATAGAGTTCCCTAGCTGCCAAACTGTTTCGGGCAGCCATCTTCGAGATTTTTGTATGCAACTATTCAACTGGCTCTTTCCTGGTCGGAACAAAAAGGAAATTGAACTTCTCCCAATAAATCGAGGCTCCAAAGGAATGCTTACAACATCAAGACGGGGATTTTAACCTTCAACTAAACCAGCCATTCTTAGCCCGTCGATATAAGGGTCGAGCCCATTTTTTGCTTTAGTGGGTAAATTCGTTTTTACAAACTTGATTGATAGATCTGGCTTAGCTTCGACAGCCATTGCTATTGCCTGTTTGGCTTCATCAAGGCGATCAAGGTTCGCCAGTGCTGCAGCATTAACTGCATGTGGCCAATATCCCGCCACATTGGGAAGCTGCATAGTTTTTCGATACCAAACGAGACTCTCTTCATTTTCATTATTGAGAATACAGGTGAATGCATGTACGGCAGTAAAGGCCCAAAGCATTGGATCACGGGGACTAAGTTCTACTGCCTTCGCGGTAGTTTGTTTTGACTCATCGAGTTGACCCGCCAATGCTAGAGCCATGCCGAGACCGTGATACGCCTGTGCGAAACAAGGGTTTAGTTCGATCGACTTTCTAAGCGCATCGATTGCTTGATCTTGATTCCCCTGCATCATTAGAATGCGGCCAATTGAAAAATATGACATAGAATCTTTGCTATCGTATTTGATGGCCTTTTTAGCCGCTTCCATTCCTTTCTTGATCAAGTCTTCCGGATCATCTGCATAGCCAAGAATAAGTTTGATGTAATAACTATATGTTAGATACGAATAGGCCGGTGCAAAAGTTGGGTCGGCCTCGTTGGCCTGTTTAAACAAGTCGATCGCGGTAGAAACAGCGTCGTTTTCGTAATTCCACATAAATGACAACCCGCGCTGATAAAGCTCCCAGGCATCGAGATTATTAGGCGTTTTATGCTCTATTCGCACGCGTTCAGCCTCATAGATTTCAGGTTCCAGCGCTGCGGCAATAATTTGGACCATCTCATCTTGTAAGTCGAAAATATCCTCCATTTCACGATCGTATCGTTCGGCCCAAACATGGTGACCTGTAACTGCGTCAATAAGCTGTGCGGTTGCTCGTACCCGAGATCCAGATTTTCGGACACTGCCTTCAAGGATATATTGAACTCCAAGTTCAGACGCAATATCTCGTACATCTTTGGCGGTATTTTTATAGGTAAAGGTACTTTCGCGGGAAATAACTTTAAAGGAACGAACCTTAGACAATGCAGTTATTAAGTCCTCAGTAATACCGTCCCCAATATAATCCAGGTCAGAGTTATTATTCATATTTCGTAAAGCCAACACCGCGATCGACGGTTTCTCTGAAATCTTGCCAACTGCACTATCTGGAGCCCTATTGATTTTAGTATCGACAGGTGGGGTCCACTGAAATATGTGGGTCGGCCTGTTTATATTTTTAAATGACTCGTTCCCACAATCTTTGAATAGAATATCAACCTTTCCTACTATCTGATCATGAACACTCGATGAAATACAAACACCCCCTTCAGGCGCTGCGGCTTCAAGTCGAGCTGCCAGATTGACTCCATCGCCAAACACTTCACCACGATCTTCGATTACATCGCCTATATTGATACCGACCCGAATTAAAACTTTTTTATCTAGGTCGAATACACTGTTCTTAATCGCCAATTCTGTTTGAATTTCGATCGATGTATTAACGGCCACAACCGCACTGGAAAACTCGGCTAAAATGGCGTCACCCGCATATCGAAGTACAACTCCGCCAGAGTTCTTAATGGTTGAACTGGCATAATCGAGCATTTCCATGACTTTATGATGCGTTCCCTCTTCATCACTGCCCATTAGTCGCGAATAACCTGCAACATCGGCGTAAAGTATCGCTGTCAACTTTCGGTTCAGATAGGAATCATTCATCAGGAATTCTATTTGTATTAATTAGCGACTAGCTCTAATTGGTGACTGGGCACGAATTAGAGATGATGTTTGCACGGATCGTAGAGATTATCTACCAGTTTGCCACGTCTAAGTTCAGATATAACCTTAAATACAACCCGATAATACACGTTCGGAAAATTCACTTCAGAAACCAAATTTATGTAAAACGCCAAAGCCAAGGCGGAATCCATATGGTTAGGAGTGGTTTAAGTTTGAAACAAACAAATTTTAGCCCTGGTCCCTTTCTACAAAATCTAACCTGACCTTCAAACTATTTCATTGTACCGACCGGTCTGTAATGTTAATTTGGTTAAATGGTAATTAAGCACGACAAAAAAAAGTAATCCGCGATGGCATCGTATTATTTTGTGCCAACAGTTATAGCAATCTGGGTGTTGACGAAATCTGCAAGACGACAGGCATGCAAACCTACCTGAAAGGCGTCCTCCCAATATTAGTGGCTCATGGCGGATCACTGGTCTTTAGGGGGAAAACTAACAAAGCTATCCTTGGTGAAATTACTTTTGGAATGCTGCTTGTGATGGATTTTGATTCAACAGAAACAATAGAGAAGTTGTTTGAATCGGCGGAGTATAAAGCGATTATTCCGAAACGGGATAGAGGGTTCAAGAAGATGGATATTGCTATTTCTTCAGCGCTCTAAAACTTTGGGCTTGTAAGCAAGGAGAACCACTGGCAAAACGAAAACAGCTTCTTTCAAGTGGCTGTTTTCGTTACCAGCGACCAACTGCCTAAGGCTCAATTAGAGTCGAATCCTTCCTGATAAAAACTTATCATTTACCCTTCAAGAATACTCAATTCACGATCGTAAGCCTGATGAGCTAATTTCATCGCTTCTTTGTAATCGGGATCTTCATAACAGGCAACTGCCTGATCATAACTAGCAAATCGAATAACTAATTGCCGGGGATATTCAGGACCTTCACGCGTCTCGACAGTTGATTTACCGGCGATGATTTCAGCACCAAACCGTTCTGCGATTAGCGGCCATAATTTACCGTAAGCCTCTAATGCATCCTGATCCTTAATTGCACCGCCTCGTACTACCCAATAACCTGCCATTTTTTTCCTCACTTTAGTTTTTTCAGATTGAATCTTTTTTTAACGCAACCAATGCTTAATGCCAATAAACATTTCGCTGTCAGAATCAGCTAACCGATTGATCAGATCAAAATGATCAGCTTCTGGTTCAACGTACTTGTCGACAACAATACCCCGCTGTCCCCAATGCAGCAAAAAGTCATCGGTTTGTTGATGAAACGCATCAGTTTCAGCGCCTCCGACAATTGCGAGTACGGGTGCCCTTCCGCTCGGTTCCAATTGATCCGGACTTAGATTCACGACCTCTTCTTCCGATAAATGAAGTGCGTGACTAATCGTTGTTTGTAGGAGTGGAGCCAAATCATAGAGACCGCTGAACGGTATCCCTGATTTTATTAAATTGTCGGGAAACTTATTTTGAGCTTGAAACTGCGTGCGCGCGAGCAACATCGCAGTTAAATGACCACCTGCTGAGTGTCCTGATACGTTTATGCGATAACGACTAATTCCAAGTTCTGGAGCATTGCGATACAACCAGATAACCGCTTGATGAACATCATCGACAAGTTCGGTCATTGAGACGGTTGGACAGAGTGGATAACCGATAATGGCAACATCAATGCCGTTCTCAAGAAAGGGCTCACTGATCAAACTGTAAATGGATTTATCCCCGCGCTGCCAGTATCCGCCATGTATAAAAACATACAGAGGTGCATCTAACTCGCCGCTATAAAATATATCGAGTTTATTGCACTCTTTCTGCCCATAAGCGCAATCCAGACGAACACTGGCATTATTACGTGTTTGTTTACTGCGCTCGACCCAGTTGGCTGCCAGATCTTCAAAATCATCTCTTAATAATCGAACGTTATAGGCGGCTTCCAGCTTCGGATTTACAGGATAATTTATTTGCATGGCTTCAACGCTCCAACGTTAGGCGGGTTAAGATTTTCATCAACATTAAGGACGGTTTCGAATGCCTACAGAAAAGGCTAATATAGCACTTCATATTATTCCCTATACAAATTCATATGACTTATCAACTTTACTGGGCGAAGGAAACGGGCGCCCTGGCACCACAAATTTTGCTTGAAGAGATCGAGGCTGATTATGATCGAGTTGTTCTAGATCTTGAAAAAGAAGATCAGAAGACGGCAAAGTTTCTAGCCATTAATCCAATGGGACAGATCCCCGCTTTAGAGCTGGAAGATGGCTCAATACTAACGGAATCGGCCGCAATCATGATGCATATTGCCGACAGCCACATCGAGCTTGATTTAATTCCGCTGCCCGGTACGCCTCAACGAGCGCATATATATCGCTGGATGTTTTTCGCAGTCGCTAACATTTACGAGGCCGATCTTCGTATATTTTACAGCGATGCTTACAGCGATGATTCGAATTGCCATGAATCGATCATCCAGAAAGGTCGACAGGATTTGAATGCCGCCTGGGATTTGATCGAACAGGCCATTGGCGACGGTCCTTATTTTATGGATGAACGGTACTCCATTATCGATCCCTATTTGTTAATGCTCGCCTATTGGCATGAACAGGTTGACCAGCTCTTTGAGCGACTACCGAAGTTAAAAGTTTTGTGTGAAACCGTTCAACAACGTCCAGCGGTTCAATCAGTATGGCATCAGCACTACACTGACTAATGAAACCTTCCGAATCAATTAGCCTACCCGACGAAACCGACGTCGTTATTATTGGCGCAGGCATAGCGGGTATGTCGACCGCATGGTTTTTGAATCAGGCTGGATTAAGAGTCGTGGTTTGTGAGAAATCAAAAGTCGCCTGTGAACAATCAAGTCGAAACTGGGGCTGGATAAGGCAACAGGGTCGCGATGAGGCCGAGCTCCCTATAGTGATGGAAAGTATGTCTCTCTGGCAGCAAATCGCCGATCAGGTTGATAGTGACATTGGCTATAGACGGAGCGGCGCGATTTACCTTTGCGAAAACCAGGAGGATGAACAACGCCACGAACCCTTCAATAAACTAGCACCCCAATACGGTTTAGAAACTCGATTCATCAATCGCGAAGAATTGAAGTCTCTGATTAAGAATTGTCCAGATCTGTGGCAATCCGGCCTCTACACACCCGATGATGGCCGGGCTGAACCTTCGTTGGCGGTACCTGCCATGTCGAGAAAACTAGCCGAAAGAGGTGTAATTATCGCTGAGGACTGCGCTGTTATCGGTCTCGAAACAACAAATGGGATAATCAAAGGTGTACAGACCGAACACGGCCTAATCAAATGCAGTCAAGTACTTTGCAGCGCTGGCGCCTGGTCGACTTTCTTTCTAAAGCAACAAGGGATCAATCTGCCCCAATTGACGGTGAAAGCCAGTGTGGGCCGAACCGCTCCAGGACCCGATATATACGACGGCAATGCATCTGGTAGTCAGATTGCATTCCGACGCCGACTGGATGGTGGTTACAATGTCGCAATGACCCAGTATCTGGAAGTCTTCCCCTCATTTCATCACTTGAGCCTGGCAAAACCGTTTTTTCCATTGCTGAAAAATTCACTAAAGAAATTAAAGTTCCGTTACCCCGAATTAAAAGTTAATGGTGATATTTATCGCCATAGGGTTCTAGACCCAAAACCATCGGCAAATACAGTGTCGCAATTGAGAAAATTACTCGATAGCCGCTTACCCGAGTTAAGAAATACTGAACTGGTGGAGTGCTGGTCGGGCATGATTGATGCGCTACCCGATGTGGTTCCAGTACTCGACAAAGCCGATACGATAGAGGGCCTGTGGATTGCCACCGGTTTTAGTGGTCATGGATTTGGTATTGGACCCGCTGCCGGAAAGATCATGGCGAATCTAATGCAGAATAATATGCCGGGTTATGATTTAAATCGATTTCGCCTGTCGCGCTTTTCTGACGGCAGCCCCATGATACTCGGCCCTGCGATATAACCCGTAAAATAAACCCTGCCTACATGACATTTAAGGGACGACGGCAGAACTCGGAAAAATGGTACGCTGGAAAAACCTTTGCCCATCTGGCCCAATTTAAAGAGTCGCAGATGGGCAGCCAATTATTTAAACGCTAATCAGAGTGTTTCTACGAACGCTCGAATCCTGCTACTGTCCCGATGATACGGTTACTATTGCAGGCATGACAGGTCATCACCCACTATGACTTCATTTCCGCCCAGCGAGTCACTAGAAGCGACATCAACGCGAGCCCTGCAAACCCACTTATTAGTGGTAAGACCGTTCCGTCATAACTGAATCCAATAATAGCTCCAAGTATGACTGAGATGGCTGTAGTGATCGACCCGATCACCGACGAGGCGGCTCCGACAGACAGCGACAAGATCACAAAATACAGCGGAAATAATTTGCAGGTATCGTAGAGTTCCTGAAATATCTGCTGGGCTGAGGTTAAGTAACCGACAAATGCACCAAAAACCAACCCTGCTGCGATAGCATAACCAAGTGCGACGCGATCTAGACAAGTTTCTCGTACAGCTTGCCAAATACTCCCCAATTCAAACGAAATACGTCGATTAAGAGCCAGGGTTTCCGGTTGCCTAAGTGCGAACCAAAGCAAAGCGCCTACCCCCAAACCAAAGAGCAATCCGAAAATAGCCCGCCAATGTGACACCACCAGAACGCCTTGACCGATTGCCGGCGCCAACGCGGGTACTAAAATGAAAACAGTCATGATAAACGACATAATTCTCGCCATGGCAGGACCTTCGTATCGGTCTCTGACCATTGCGATTACGACGGTTCTTGGGCCGGCGGCACCAAACCCCCGAAGAAAACGACCAACCAACATCATTGTGAAACTGATAGCGCACATGGAAAACACGCTATCAACAATAAAAATGGCAAATCCGACATAGATTGCAGACTTGCGTCCAAACGCGTCGGATAATGCGCCGTACAAAATTTGGCTAATGGCAAGTCCCAAGAAAAAAATCGAAATAACCATCTGCCGATCATTGTCATGTTTGACGCCAAGGTCAGTACCAATCGTAGCCAGAGCAGGAAGTACCGCGTCAATCGACATGGCCACCATAGCAATCTTGCTGCACAGCTGTTGGAACTGGCCCCTGGTTCGAGCCTGAAACTGATAGATACCAAAGGGAGCGTTGTGGATAGTCTCAGATCACGTGAGTGTGATGTAGTAGTAACACCGCTAATCCCCACGAACAGCTATGATCTCCATTCTCGACATCTTTTCAAAGATACCTTTCTCTGTTTCTTCGATTCGAACATAACGACAGCGCAGCAAGTTAAACGAAACTACCTCA
>JBLIOG010000138.1:0-9849 GCA_047639625.1 Gammaproteobacteria bacterium | reverse complement strand
ATTTTCATCGGCAATAATAGCTGATTCAGTCGGGCCGGCAAATACGTCGATTCCAACCTGCCCAAACAGAATTCGTTTGGCTTCAGCAACATAGGCATTACCGGGTCCAACAATAATGTCAGCAGGATGGTTGGTAAAAATCCCCATTGCCATAGATGCAACCGCATGCACGCCGCCCATTTCAAGAATCATATCGGCACCAGAGAGATCCATCGCATAACAAACGGCGGCATCGATTGAATCACCGCGGGGTGGTGAGGCCGCGACCACAAAAGGAACTCCAGCGGCTTTAGCGGTAGCAACGCTCATAATGGCCGAAGCCGCATGTGCGTATCTTCCACCCGGTACATAACAACCCGCGCTTTGAACCGGTAATATGCGTTGTCCGAGTTTAACCCCAGGATGTGTTTCTACTTCAAAAGACTGGATGCTTTGACGTTGTGCAACCGCGAATCGAGAAACCTGTTCATGCGCAAACTGGATGTCGGCTTTCACCGAATCGGGGACCGAAGCGATTAAGCGCTGTTTTTTTTCTTCGGTTAAGATAAAGTCACCTTGCCAGTTATCAAAACGAGCAGCGAGGTCGCGTATGGTGTCTTCACCGCGTGCGCGAATATCTTCCAGCATCGATTCAACACTGGCGCGGACTTCGCGATCCGAGTCTTCAGGAGATAGTTGAGGTTTTTTAAAATGCTGCACGTCTCGACTCCTAAATATAACCGGGCAGGCCAAAAACCTGCGGATATCCAAACAAAGAAATACTGCCGCCGGTGTGCAGGAATACGACGTTTTCGCCTTTCTTGAAATGGCCTTTTCGAATTAAATCAATCAGCCCTGCGAAACCTTTACCCGAATAAACCGGATCAAGCAGAATGCCTTCGTATTGTGCGAGCATTTTGACTGCTTCTGACATGGCATCAGTCGGTAAGCCATATCCGTCACCCACGTAATCGCTATTCGCGACCACTTTGTCACGGGCAACTATATCGGGGTTTAGACCCATGAAGTCGGCGGTTCGTTGCGCCAGGTTATAGACCATTTCTTCCTGTTTTTGTTTAGGGGCTCGAACGCCAACGCCGTAGACCGGAATACCGCTGTTCATACCTTCCATACCCAGTACCAGTCCGGCCTGTGTGCCCGAGCTTCCCGTCGCGTGTACAAGGTGATCGATTTTCAGCGAACGGTCATTCGCCTGAGTCATCAATTCGATAGCTGCATTAACATAGCCCAGTGCGCCAATTTCATTGGAGCCACCACCCGGGATAATATAAGGATTTTTGCCATCATCTTTTAGTGATTGTGCGAGTTCATCCATGGCCGCATTCATATCGGTGTTAGCAGGCCGTTTTGAAATAGACGCGCCATGTAACTGGTCGAGTAGGACATTACCGTTAAATACGTAGGCATCATCGATATAGCCCGTTCGGTCTTCGAGAAGGATATGGCATTCCATTCCCAGTTTAGCGGCAATGGCCGTGGTTTGACGGGCGTGGTTTGACTGTGTAGCACCCTGAGTAATAATCGTGTTGGCCTTTTTTTCTACCGCATCGGCCATCAGGAATTCAAGTTTGCGGGTTTTGTTACCGCCAGATGACAGGCCGGTACAGTCATCACGTTTGATCCATAAATTTGGACCGCCCAGTGCTTCTGAGATCCGTGTCATCGGTTCGAGGGCAGTAGGTAGGTGTGCGAAGTGTAAACGAGGGTAGCGAGCAAGATGCATGGTAGTCTCCATTGTTAATTAAAGACATAATCTCACAGATTTAATCGCATAAAAAATGCCAATAATTTAGAATAAAGTTAAATTTTTTAATAATAGCGAGCAATTATGGAATTGAAGTGGCTCGAAGACCTCATCGTTCTGCTTGAGGAAAAGTCTTTTACCCGCGCGGCGGTTCGCCAGCACGTTACCCAGCCTGCGTTTTCTCGACGTATTCGTTTACTGGAAGAATGGTTGGGTGTTCCGATTGTTGATCGCAGTACCAAACCCATTGGATTATTGCCGGCAGCCTTCGCGCTTGAAGATGGCATTGTTGATTTACTCAATCGGGTTTATGGATTACGGCACCTGGCGCTGGCAGAAACTGAGCTGCGTAATCCGGTCACTTTTATTGCACAACATACGCTCGCGATCACAACCTTTCCCGCTTTAATCTCTCGCATCAAGCGCCAATTTCCGAACACCAGTTATCGAGTATTACCCGCTGATAATAACGAATGCGAAGCGTTATTTTTAAAAGGTGCCGAATTTCTACTCTGTTATGAAACGACTCAACGAAGATTCGACTTTAGTCGTTATAGTGTTGAGAAGCTGGAGCTCAATAAGGACCGGTTGATTCCAGTTTGTACTGCGGAACTGGCGCAGCGCTGGTCCAACGGACAGCCAAAAAATGGCGACCTCATACCGTTATTGTTGTATCAGCAGCAAGGGTTTTTTGGGGAATTACTGGCTACATCCTGTCTCCCGCCGACCATGCGCGACTATCGGATTGAAGTGATTTGTGAATCGGCTTTTTCGGCTAGTTTGAAAGAAATGTGTCTGGCCAGTATGGGCATTGCCTGGTTGGCCGGGAATATGATTGAAAAAGAACTGAGCGCTGGTCGCTTGCTTTCGCTCGAAAAGAGCCTTGGGTCGGCTGCTTTGGAGCTGGTGCTTTATTTTCGCTCCAGTCACGCAACGACTGCCGGTTTGCAGATATTCGACTGGCTCAGTTATGGTGGATTGAGGGACAGCTAATGCTTAATGGATTTTTGTTAACGCGCCAATGGCTGGATGGACCCTCGGGAGTTCAACTCAACTTCTGGATGGTAACTGATCAAGGGCCAATACAGCTTACCGTCAGCCATCAAAAAGCGATCTTTTTTGTCAGGGAAATCGATGCTGGCCGAATCCGGCCATTGATTGCACGCTTTAAAGGTGTCGAACTCAAAGCCCTGACGTTAAAGACATTTGAAGGGCAATCAGTTTGTGGGTTGTATTTTGATGCCCAGCAAACCCTGTATCGGGTTAGAGAAAAACTTCAGATTGAACAAATCCCCTGTTATGAATCTGATATTCGGCCTGCCGAACGATTTCTCTTCGAACGTTTTATAATGGCTGGCGCGACAATCGATGCTGAGTATCCCGTTCAAAACGAAGTCATCGAAAACCCACGGTTGCAGCCATCGGACTATCGACCCGATCTAAAGCTCATGTCGGTTGATATAGAAACAGATTATCAAACCGATGCATTATTCTCGATTGCCTATGTTTCTCACACTGAATCCAGAATTTTGATGATTGGGACGGGTGCCGATGATAGGAATATTGAATATGTGACTGATGAGTCGATGTTAATTAGGCGTTGGGTCGAAAGAGTCATATCGCTGGATCCGGATGTCTTCATAGGATGGAACGTTGTTAATTTTGATTTTATGATATTACAAAAACGTTCGGCTCGTTATTCGGTACCACTGGCTTTGGGGAGAGATGGTTCGATTCCACGATGGCGGAAATCTCAGGCTGACCCCAATATTAATTTCATAGCCATAACCGGTCGAGTGGCGCTTGATGGTATCGATACCCTTAAATCGGCCACTTTCAATTTCCCTAGCTTTGCACTCGATGCGGTCGCGAATGATCTATTGGGGCGAGGTAAATTAATCGATGACAAATCCCGCCATGATCCACTTTATAAAGCGAAAGAAATTCAGCGACAATTTGCTCAGGATAAACCGTCATTAGCCGCTTACAACCTGGAAGACTGCCAGTTGGTATGGGAGATTTTCGAAAAGGCCGATCTCATTAATTTTGCAATTGAACGTGCCCACCTTACAGGTCTGGAAATGGATCGTGCTGGGGGTTCGGTCGCAGCATTTGAAAATCTCTATTTACCCCGTCTCCATCGCAAAGGTTTTATTGCACCCAATATCGGAGATTATCAGGGTGAATTGAATGCACCCGGGGGTTACGTCATGGACTCCGAACCAGGATTGCATGATTCAGTTCTGGTACTCGATTATAAAAGTCTCTATCCGAGTATTATTCGTACCTTCCTGATTGATCCCTACGGGCGAATTGCCGCAAAAAGTGAATCAGAAGACAATATTGTCGAAGGCTATGACGGTGCGAGTTTCAGTAAGAAGGAGCATATTTTACCAGGCCTGATCGCAGGATTATGGCAGGCACGTGATCGGGCCAAGCGTGACAACAATGCGGCGTTGTCACAGGCCATTAAAATTATCATGAATTCGTTTTACGGTGTGCTTGGAACCAGCGGATGTCGACTGCACGATTCAAGACTCACCAGTTCAATTACCAAACGTGGTCATGACATCATTTTAAAAACGGTAGAGTTGATTGAGGCAGAAGCGTTTAAAGTAATCTACGGCGACACCGACTCGGTGTTTGTATCACTCGGAGGCCAATTTGATAATGACTATGCCCGTCAGCAGGGTAAGCGACTGTCTATGATGATTAATCAATATTGGGATAAAACGTTGCAGGCTGAATTTGGCATTGAATCCTGTCTGGAAATGGAATTCGAAACTCATTTCAGTCAGTTTTTTATGCCCACCATGCGTGGTTCTGAGCTTGGCAGTAAAAAACGCTACGCCGGTCTGGTGCGCGATGATAATGGTGTTGCGGATATTCGATACAAAGGTTTAGAGACAGTACGAACCGACTGGACTGAGCTGGCCCGTGAATTCCAGAAGGTTCTATTTCAAAAGTTGTTCAATCACGAGAACTGCGATGCGATTGTGAAGGATACTGCGCTGGCATTGCGGTTGGGTCAACTCGATGACAAATTAATCTATCGCAAGCGGCTCCGTAAAAAACTGTCGGAATATCAAAAAAATGTACCCCCGCATGCTCAGGCAGCGATTAAAGCTGAGGCAGTGTTCCGTGAACGGGGATTGCCTTCTCGCTATCAAAATAAGAGCTGGATTGAATATGTCATCACGCAGTCAGGTGCCGAAGCGGTTGAATGCCAATCGAGTGCGCTCGATTATGATCACTATATCGAAAAGCAGTTGACCCCTATTGCAGATACAATTTTGAATGTAATTGGCAGTTCTGTTGAATCGATATTACAACAGCAGCAGGAATTATTTTGAAACCCAAAACTTGAAATTTCAACGAAAGCCGTGATCGATCGATCGATTTATGTTTGTTCAGGCTGTCGGTAACTCATCGTAGCATGGTAAATCTTCAATCGGATCACGCCAGTGCACTCGGCTTTTCCAGTAAATATTATGCTTGGGTTTTAGGCCCGGGTCATCATCGAGCGTGCCGGCGGGAATTACGACGGCTTTTTTACTTTGGGTTAACCAGGGTAATGAGGATCCACATTTCTGACAAAAAACGGTCGCGAAATGTCTGGCGTCAGGCAATTCATATCGGCCGAGACTTTCTTCACCACTCAGCCAATCAAATTGATCGGACCCGACAATGATATTTGATCCATGTGCACTTCCCGTGAATTTTCGACATCTTGAGCAATGACAATGCTGGAACACACCTGGAGTACCGGTGTATTGATATTTAACGGTTTGGCAGAGGCAACTGCCTTTAATGGGTGGTGTCATTTTTTGGCTCCTTTTTTGCTTCGGTAAGACCCAGGTTCTGAAAAATTTGACGTACTTGTTCGTCACGTAATTTTGACTCAAGCAACGATGGGTCAACCACGCTCAATTTTCCACGCTGAGATTCAACGTAAATTTTTTCTGAACCAGGATCAATGAAAGTGACCGATCTAATTTTTTTCAGACACTTTTTAAGAACGCTGATGTTTTTATCTATCGCCAGTCGCTCGCTATCGGGATAAACCTGGTCGGGAGATTTAGCAAGAATATTTATTTTTTGATAGCGCTCGATATTAATGAATGCAATCGGATCATGTATTTCCATACATCCCTGGGTGCCGCGCGCAATCATCAACGGGTACTCACCCAACGCTACACTATTATCGAGAAACTCGAATTTAAAATGCGGTGCAGGATTATCAAGATACCGAAACAGTAGCCGAGGAATTCCACTATAGGCTTCGACACAGTGGCCGAGAAAATCTTCGACTGATTTGTATCGGCCGCGATCTTCACCTCGAATCCAGCCACGTTCTACAGTCGCCTCAGGCGGTGTGATGACAAAAAACATATACATCGTATCGATGTAACTAACATAGGTGTTATGTAAAACGTTACTAACCTTTTCACTCGCAAAACTATCAAAGCGGAATCGGTCGACCATTAAATGTGGAATTGAATGACGGTGTTGAGCTTTGCCGCGAATATAGCGATCGAGTTTTGCATCGATAATATTGACTTCAAGACTGGTGAGTCGTCCGGCATATTTAAAGGCATTGCCGAGAGAATCGTAATCAAGCAGCATCCGCCGCCAGATGTCTGGACTGATAGTGCCATAACCATCCTGTTCGATCCCCTCTGATTTGATCATTTCCTGTAAACGGGGTCGGAGTGAGCTTTTGCCGGCGGCGGAAGCCCCTTTTAAGCTAATTAGAATTGGTTTTTTCGCATCGGGAATATACTGGTAATCACCTTCCTCTATGGCCCTGCGTAGTTGTGACTCGACACGTTTACCTATGAGTCGGCTTCCATGAAAATTCGCCGCGTGTCGAGTGGCAATTTTAACCAGAAATTCAATATCGTGACCGAGATATCCGCGAGTGGCCGAGACTGCACTCAGCACACGATAAAGACTTCGGTAGACTGCAGCTTCAAGTGGGTCCTTTTTCTCCAGTCCCCGGTTTTTAAAGGTCGTAATCGCATTTAGCTCGCGTTCTTCGCGCGCAATAACTGAGACAACTTGTTTTTCAGGTTTTGCTTTACCGAATATTTTTTGCAGGAAAGTGGGTGCTTGAGGTTTCTTTTGATCAGGCGAAAATTGTGCCTTGAGAGATTGGCGCGTAAAATCGGTAATTTTCTGGACCATCTCGACATGGGTAACTTCAAGTTCGCCCATGATCGGTTCGACATAATCAGACATCATGGTATTGGCAATTTTGCGAAAATTTATCCCAAGGTTTTCTTCGGTATCACCCTCGCGGACAAAAATATCAGCCGTAACCCGAATCATGACTTCATGCAAAGCCAGTCGAGACGGAGGGAACTCAACCAGTTCTTCAGGGCTTAAACCAGTTTGGCGTGACAGTTCGCTGATGTCTTCAAACCGATTATTGGTCGTACCAGATTGGTAAATAGTTTCGAGATGCCGATATTGCTGTGGAATATCGGCCTCAATTCCAGGGTTCCAGGCTGAAAATACTGGTTCGTTACTCATATACAATAGTGAAGCGAAGTTAATTCGCCTTGCTAGTTTTGGTGCTACTCAATATAACAAACTTATTATTACTTGCCTGAATGGTACAGTTACCAAATATTTTTTTCAGTTTGATGTGATAACCTAAATGGCGGTTACCGACCACCCAAAGCTGGCCTTCGGGTTTAAGGCAACGACGGGAATCTTTAAACATTTGCCAGGCCAATGAATCACCAACCGCCTGATTTTGATGAAAGGGCGGGTTGTTAAGAATAAGATCGAATTGATCCTTGTTGGCGTTTTCCAGCGCGTTACCCAATTCAAATTCGGCATGGCGTGAATCTTCAAACGCCGTCTTAAAATTCAATCGGGCCGATTCAATCGCCATCATCGATTCGTCAACAAAAGTGATAAAGGCTTCCGGGTTCATTACCGCAGCAACAATACCGAGTACGCCTGAGCCGCAGCCAAGATCGGCGATAGATTTGAACGTGTCAGTGGCCGGTAGGTTTTCGAGTAAAAACTGACTACCCTTGTCGAGACCATCACGACTAAAAACGCCAGGATAACTCTGAATGAGATAGTCACGATCAATTTCAATGTCATAGCTGTCTATTGAAGCGGGCTGTTCATCAGTAAGCGCTGGGTTGTGTTCGACAAAAATTAGCCGCGCTTTTTTTATTGCCAAACTGGTACGTGTTGACCCCAGAATTTTTTCAAATGATTTAAGCGTTGAGCTGTGAATCTGTCGACTCATACCGGCGGCGATAATCTGCGTTTTCGGGTGCAGATTCTGCCGTAATTGATAGAGTTGATGTTCGAGCATGGCGGTAGATTTTGGAATTCTCATTAATACCAGATCAAACTTCTCGGTTGGGAAATCAATCGTCTCGTTGAATCTAACTTTTCCTTCCGTATGATCATTCAATGCAAGGTTTTTTCGCGTTGCCATCTGCGCCAGAACTGAATCCTGCCATTGAAATGGGCCAAATTCATGACAGGCAATCGATAATGCGCCGAATGCATCATTGATGATTAACAGGCTTTGGTCGCTAATCGGTAAATTGATTTCGGTCAAATGGCTGAGCAAATATTCATCTGCAGCATCCCAGGCCTGAAGCTTGGGATTATCAGGCACGCGAACCAGTTGCAGGTCACCCTGGGCGAATGCGGCGACGGTTTTGCTCGGTTCAGATTGAATCATTTAGTGCGGGCTCGGGTGAAGGGAATCATTAGCATTCCGGGCAATCGATTAACCTGACCAGGATCGCGATAATCGCCAACTCCTATAGTCATGTCATCGTGTCCGGCTTCGGGTTGTTTGATATAACTGGAAAAAATGCGATCCCAGATAGATAAATTGAAACCATAATTGCTATTGGTTTCATGGGTGTTAATTGAATGATGGACCCGATGCATATCGGGTGTTACCAGCCACCGACGCACAATCCTGTCAACCCGGGAAGGCAGGCTTGCATTGGCGTGATTGAACATCGCCATACCGTTGAGCAAAACTTCAAAAATAAGCACGGCTAGAACAGGTGGCCCAAGCAGAAATATTGCCAGACCTTTAATCAGCATCGAGAGGATAATTTCGATCGGATGAAAGCGTGACCCAGTGGTCAGGTCATAATCAAGGTCGGCGTGATGGACGCGGTGTAAACGCCAGAGTATCGGCATCATATGCATGATCCGGTGTTGCCAGTAAATCAGGCAATCGAAAATAATGACGCAAGCGACAATCGATATGATCAGCGGCAATTCGATCTGATTAAACAATCCCCATTGATTATCGCGGGCAATGACCGCAAACCCAACAGCGGCAAATGGAAATAAAAAACGAACCACCAGGCTGTTTAAAATAAGTAATCCGAGGTTTGAAGCCCAACGTCGTGCTTTAGGAATTAAAAGTTTTCGTCTTGGTGCCATGATTTCCCAGACCGCAACTGAAATAAAAATAGCCAGGAAAAGGCCAAGCCGAATCCAGAGTTCAATGGTTGGATTAAGAGTTTCCATGGTAATCAGTTAATAGTTTGACCGACCGGCCAGTTCATCGAATGCAACGGCGATATGTTTCTGCATCACCGGACGCGTTAGTAAGCGATGATACCAGTCCATTACAGCAGGCGGTTGTTCAACCGTCAGCCCCATATTGAAATATCGATACAGGCAGGTGCCGCAGGTAATATCGGCAAGACTGAAATGATCTCCCACGAGATAAGCGCTATTAGATAACTCGTTATTCAGCAGGTTGAAGGTGTGCTGGCAGACAGCCATGGCCTGATTGATGACTTTTTGATCGCGTTCTGATTCAGTCTTACGATAGTACCCCCAGAACAAAGCAATGAAAGCCGGTTGTAATTTCGTTAGTTCCCAGTCCATCCAGCGCTCTACCCGTGATTGATCAAAGGCATCACCGGGCAGCAGTCGGTCTCCATATTGTCGTGCGAGATAGCGTGAGATCGAATTTGATTCCCAGAGGATCTGATCATTGTCGATCAATACAGGAATACGCCGATGCGGATTGAGTTCGACAAAATGCGCTTGATCCAAATCACCCTCATTACTGCCAACCTCACGATGCTGATATT
>JBLIOG010000137.1:0-9923 GCA_047639625.1 Gammaproteobacteria bacterium | reverse complement strand
GTCAATCCTGACATTTGTTACATCCCTGACAGCCTCATCCTTGATCAACTACACCGCTCCCTGGCGTAGATGTTGACTAGAAAATCCATTCTCTATTAAAACCAGCATCCTGCCCACCTACTGAAAACTAACTCATCCTGAGCTTTGTCACCCTGACTGCAGTTTCGTCCATGAAAGTCGATCTACCATGATTGATTATCTGCCGCTAATCCTAAGCGATGGGAACAGAATACAGGCTTACCATGAGTCACAGGCGCTGCTATCGTAAATTCATCATGATTTTTTCGATAATTATGGCCTGATTGGTTGAAGACTCTTAAAAAAAATTTAAACTCAATTCATATTTAACCGATTGAACAATGGCCGAACGCCAACTTTATAAAGCAAAGTATCTCCAGGGGACGCACGATGAAGGAAGAACTGAAAGAAACACTGGCAAAATTAAACGCATCAGAAATAGCTAATAACAACACTATCGATAGTGAAAATAAAATCCTGGAATTGCCAGATTTTGAGACCATGGCAAATCAGCTAGAGAAAAATGGCGTTATGTCGCACGAAGATCGCAGCGCGTTCGATCATTCTTTCCCGATGTCCATGTCCATGTCGATGTCGATGTCGATGTCGATGTCCATGTCCATGTCGATGTCACAGGGAGACTATGACGCCGATGAGGAGGACGATAAACATTGGGAGGCCAGTTATATGGAAGTAACCCGTTCCGCCCATGGCTGGCAGGACAATATTTATATTTGCGAGTTTTTACGTAAAGCACCCATTGTATTTCCAGACTCGACTCGAACTAAGACTGATAAATTCTTTGATGAAATCGAAAAACTTGAAAATGATTTCTGGAACGTTAGCGGAGAAAAAGATCAACAAATTGAAGAATTGCTCTGGAAACAATTTCACCCTGAACGCGAAGAACGCATGAATGCCATCTACGAAGAAGCTGATGACCACAGCTTGCGTTACATGTATTCCCTCGGCGCTGACCCGCATGAACACCCGCATACAGTCAGGTTAATCGTCACGCTGGGTTATATCTGTTCTCTGGTCGTCATGGTTTGGAAAAACAAATACAAACGGCAACGGCCGTCTCAGTTAGAACGATTAATTGAGCCAGCCCTGTTGGTTCCTGCGCACTATTCGTTTCCGAGTGGGCATGCAACTGAAGCCAACTGCATTAGCGAAGGTTTGAAAGCAGTTTTTCAGGGTAAAAAGAATTACAGATTCATGAATCAACGTATAGACCACGATTCAACCGAAATCGCCGAAAATCGAGAGTGGGCAGGCTTACATTATTCATCGGATACCAAAGCCGGTGAATATCTCGGAAAACAGATTTGGATCAAGTTTAAAAACATGGCAACGGTATTAGAAGGAGAAAAGAAAGGCAGGACTTTATTAGCCAAAGCTCGAGATGAATGGAAAAGCTAAAACTAATCTATTTATTTCATTAGTCAAGCGTCATGTCGAGTATTAAAGACAACAAAGATTATTATTTGAAATACGACTGGTCGAAAGGAGGGGCGGAATGGTCTCACTATTGGGGTAGTTTAGATGCTTTGTGGGAGCACAGTTTGCATCCACGCATCAAGGCTTATCTACCGGCAGGAACCGTGCTCGAAGTTGGCGCAGGATGCGGTCGAATCTCGAGCAAACTACGACAACATGCAACCGAAAAAATGATTTTGACTGATATCATCCCACATTGCGTCAATACTTGTCGGATGCTGTTCCACGATGACTATTCGGTGGTCAGCCTCATGTCCGACGGGTCAAATTTGCACGGAGTTGATGACAACAGTGTCGACTTTATTCTCAGTTTTTATTCCCTGGTCGATTCTGATTGTGAAACTATGCAATCTTACTGTCATGAGATCAACCGTGTATTAACGTCTAAAGGTACCGCATTTATCCATCATTCCAATGCAGCTGCCTATTGCAGTGAAAACCAATCTAATAATAATCCGTCACTGAAATTGCTTGCTGCTTACCGCGACATTTCGATGAGCGCGGATGTTTTGCAATCACTTGCCAACGAGGCCGAACTAACCGTAACCCAACAGGAATGTATTAACTGGGATATCGAGGAAGTTTTAAGCGATTGTTTTTCTACACTTGTCAAAACGGATGAGCATTTGAATGATCAAGTAAAAAAGATCCAGAACCATTCATTTTGCGCAGAAATGCGATTGGCAAAAGAAAATAAGGCAATCCAAAAATAACATGTGTTGAGGAGAAACATAGTGGACTTAATATTAATCTCATCAGTGGTTGAAATAATTCAGGTAATTCAAAATCTGAATAATGAGGTTCCGTTGATTCGAGGCAAAAAAACTTATGCCCGGGTGTATCTCGATTACAAAAAAACGAATCAGCCATCACCTCAACAAATACTCGCGACAATTACTGAAATCAATGGTCAGCTCTTGTCTTCGCCCATCCCTTTAATTAAACCAGTAATATTCGATACCAATGTCGCCGCTGACATCACATATCAACGACACAACTGGAATGCCTCGCTTAATTTCGATTTGACCGAATTCTTGAACAACCTACAAAAAGTGTCGTCAATAAAAAATCTCGGAATTAAGATAGGAAATTCTACCCCCCTCCTAACATTTCCCGTAACCGACGACGACAAAGGTATCTCCATTGAGGAGCCGTCTAATTTGGCCGTCACTGCACTGATACTTGAATATTGGGATGCCGACTCTGAAAGCTATATCCGCCCGGAAGCCGTCGAAGTCGATTCAATTCGGCGATTCGTTGAAGCGGCCTTTCCAGTCGTTAAACTTGAATGGAAAACAATTTTTGTTCGAGCAACCGATGAATTTCGTTCGCTAAATAAAACCAGTAACCGTCAAGACAAAAGACAGGAAGTCGCGTCTCGTGAACTGCGAGAATTGCTATTACAGACCATGATTCATCGAAACCTGGATACCTTGTATCGAGGTAAGTACAAGCTTGAAAGCAATGAAAGAGAAGTAAGTTGGGAAAATACGAACAATCATCTTAGTCTTTATCTCGCCGTCTTTGCTGACCCGAGTGATCGACTCGGTGGTGCAGCGGTCGATTCACCTAAACAGCCACTACACAATGTTGTTGCTGCCGCTGCGGTTGATTTAAATGGTCAACTAGGCGCCCATGAACTGGCGCATTTGCTGGGTCGGACGCACCCCGGCATTCCTGACCGAAAACGTCATGGCCGCTATATTGGTCAAAGTCAAATCGATCCGAAATTCCACCATAAAACGAATGAACAAGGTTTTTTATCCTTCAATGCCGACCAGAAAAAATACATAGGATTACATGTCGAAAACCAATTCGGCGAGCCCAAAATTTATGAAGACAATCGCTGGTTCGACCTAATGACTTACCGTGATCCACAGTGGGTTTCAAAACACACCTATTGCCAACTTCTCCAAAGAATCAACGATTTAGCAGATTCCAGTAAATTTGAAAGATTAAAGCATTCCTGCTGGGTTGTATTTGGGGAGTATGATCTGGACAGAAAAACTGGAAATATTTTGTACGTTTTACCTTCGTCTTATTTTATCAAGGATGCGGGAAATCCTGAATCAAACCCGCATATCAGCATAGACCTTACATTGGTTGATAAAGACGGTGCTCCGATGAATGAAGAGGGAAATATCAATATCAAGTCCCTTGTACTTTATAGGGATTCAAATGATCCCGATGATCAAGAACCACAAAGAACTGATATGCCCGCATTCGGTATTTTTCAGGCCATCATCAAAATTGAAAATAACCCTGAAGATATTCGTAAAAGAGCTTTTATCAATAAAGTTGATCTGAAAATTCTGGATAATATCGTTGATACATACAATGGATTAAAACCGGAATATATGAGTCGATATCTGGATATTGTCGCCAAAACCGAAAATGAATGGGAGGTCCTGAATAAGAATAAAAACACAAATATTGTCGAGAATGGTATCGAGGCACAAGGCCCAAAAAATAACCGAAAAAAGATAGCGTTCGTTTACAACGTCATCAGGGACGAATACGCCATCCGATATAATTGGGCAAACCAGCAAACCCCGACTTCTTCCAAAGCTTTGGGTGGGCGCAAAACTGATAAGATTGATAATAAACTCATTACCGTTTTTCAATGCAGAAATGTAACGACTGATAGACCCAATACTAAGAATGATACAAGCAAGGAATGTTGGGAAACCGTTCTGATTACGACTCGCCAGAAAGGAAAAGTCTGGGTAAGTCCAAAATTCGTCTATCGTGAAAGCAGAAAAGATACTCCGAGATTTATAAACAGTGCTTTGAACGATTTAATGATGGACGAAGACAAACGCCCACTTCGTGATCGACTCAAAGATTCTATTGAAATTCGAGTCCTGTTTTCATCGGGCTTTAGTTACGACATTCTCAATTCTATTACCCTTTACGCTAACCTGGTTTTTCCAAAAAAGAGCATGGAAAGTCTTGAGGAGCGCCGAGCAAGATTAAAAACTCGCGAAGAGCGCAGTAGGGAACGTAACCCTCATGGCAATTATCGGCCGATGTATCGTGGATAATATAGCCATATAATGAGGCTCTTTAAACTTGGTCGACTCAAATAGAATGAAATTCGTCCGACAAACGGTCTATATGTGAAGGTGTAATGCCACAACACCCGCCAATCATGTCAAGGTCAAATCGCTCAACCCAATGAGACACCAGGTTGCAATAGTCTTCGACCCCAATTATCGAATCAAAAGCCCAGTCATGATCTGAAGCTAAACCGGTTTTAGCGTAAGCAAGCATCGAACCTTTCCAACAATCCGATAGTTGTCGCAAAGCTTCGTCCATCAAACTCACGTCGGTGTGCATTACACCGATCATATTGACAGGCAAAGTTACAACATTCTCTACTAGATCTTTAAACAATTCGTGCGGGATTTCCTTAAATTTTCCCGGTTGCCGGAATGCCATTAACCTTTCATCGCCCGGCACCTTAGTCGCACTTAAGCCTGCCCAAACAGGTAGACCAGTCTGGCAACAGGCATCGAGAATACTCATTGCTGATTCACTATCAAACAATAATTCACACATTAGAATATCGACACCGCTGTCAGCCAAGATATCCGCCTGGTCTCTAAAATTTTGAACAACCGTTGATCCTCGGGGAATTTTCTGGGCATCATCGAGTCGGGCTGATGTTGACAAGGTACCAGCGACCAGCAAACCAGATCTATCACTGTTTTTTCTAGCGTTACAGGCAATTTCTACAGCCTGTCGATTTACCTTTTCAAATTCGTGAACTCCACCCGCTTCTAAAATATGGCGCCCGGCCATAAAAGTGTTGGAGGATATTATATCGGCCCCGGCTTCTATAAAATCGGAATGTATTTGATAGACAATTTCTGGATGCGTCATATGCGCCATGGCACTCCAGAAACAGGGATGTAACGGAATGCCTCGACGGCTAATTTCGGTGCCAACACCTCCATCCATGATTAGTATTTTTCGGGTACCCATTGCTCTATATAGTTTTACTCAACAATCGACAATCGACTTTTGCTATCATCGGATACCAGGGGTGCACCGGCTTCAACAAGACCTTCGCCAAAATACTGGCGATCATCTTCTTTTCCAAATGGATAGGTTTCCAGAAACCTGGTTATATTAAAATCAGGTTCGAGTTCCAATAGTCGAGCAAGATATCTTCTACATTCTTTTTTCTTTTTCTGATGCCCGAGTGCAACCAGTAATTGTTTGTAACCGTTGGAAAAATCAGGTGTATCACTGACAGTTTGGCGACCGAACTTTTCTGCACGTTCCGGGTTTCGCGCAAACAAATGAGCAATACAGGCCGCAGAGTCATACATAAACATAAAATGCGTCTCAACTGGACATAAGCTGTATGATTTTTCAAGTCTACTGAGTGCTTCTTCGGCCTGACCACTATAAGAATAGGTTGCTGAACTTAACATCCAGGCAAAAGATGAATAGGGATTTAGCTTTAATGACGCATCGACAAGCCGTCTACCCTGTACCAGGTTTCCTTCCCAAAAGGATTCGTAATGACCGGCAATTACCAGCGCTAGCGCATCATCAGGATCTCGTTTCATGGCCAGTTTAGCCAGACGACTCGTTTCGACATAGGCTTTCGACGCATCATCAACCCAGTTTTGTCCAAGACTGAACATTTTCCAAAGCGCCCAGAATGAATAAAACCAGGAATTGTTCGGACTATAATTTACAGCCTTGATAAATAATTTTTCAGTCTCATCATAGCTGCTGGGTAACATTTCATACATGTTTGATAACGCCAGTAATGTACATTCATAGCCGCTAGCAGCCTGCCGGTTTAAAGCGTGTGCGTATCGAATTTCATTGGAACGTAAACGAACGTCTAGTTGGCCTACGATTTTCTCGTTAACCCATAAGGTATTTTTGATCTCAGTTTCATCAAGATCGATCGAAATAGTCCAGACCGTGCTGTTGCTAAACCCATCAATCAACTCGACCGTCAGCTGATACTGTTTGTTTCTCCCGGTAATCATGCCATCCAGGATATACTTTGCACCTGTTTTCTCACTGACCCCAGACGATCCGATTTCATTAATATCAAATTTGAAAGACTCGCGGGTCGACAGCACTCTGAACCATTTAAATTTGCTGGCTGCTCCAGCAATATCTCGGCCGATTAACCAGCCTGAATCAGGCCCAAGATCAGAATCGGACGACAATCCAAAAGGCATAATGGCTAAGGAAACATCAAGAGCACCTGTTCCCATAGATTTCACAGCGCCAGAAACCGTGATTTCTTTAATCAGTTCGGTCTTTTCAGAGTCAGATTTTATCTGCTCGAAAAGAATCTGTGTCTCTGTCGATACATCAGAACCATAGTGTTCGCGGGTTTTCTTTCGACAGGTTTCAAACTGACGCAATGCCATAGATCGGTTCCCAGCGCTGGCATAAAATTGCATCAAAGCTCTATGGGCGTCTTCGTCAGCGTCGTCCATCGTCAATAAGCGGTTGGCAATAATTTCTGAATTTTTCGAATTAGACTCACCCTTTAGGAGATTTAATAATATATGCCGATAATCCCGTCTAAAGTTCTCGCGCTCAAGGTCTTTCCATTCTTCAAATCCACATTCATTGATTTTTAAAGAAGTGAGGAAATCCTCGCCGGATAAACTAATGAGGGATCGTAGTTCGGCATCATTTGACAATACGATACTGGGTTGGATAAGCGAAACATCGACATCGAATTCGAAATTATCGGACAAAAACACAAAAGATCGATTCGCACCGAGGGGAGATCCACCAAAAGAATTACATATCCGTTTAATACCACTTAATGCACCACGCAGACTAGCACGGGCCTGATCATCGGAGCGCGAGCCCCAAAGCGCACCCAACAACTTTTCTCGGGATATCCTTTTTTCTTTGCTCAGTAGGACCATAGCAATAATGGCTTGTTGTTTTTTCCCGGGCAGAACTACGTTGGTTGAATCAGGAGCGATCGCAACGAAGTCACCTAACAATCTAAATTCCCAGCAGCCCATAAAGCATATTTTTATTATTAATCTCTGGATTTAGCGTCATTTTTAAGTCCATTGTCAAGAAAAATACCAAAATCGAGTCGAACCCCAAAAAGGTTGGCACGATAAGAATAGAAAAATTCTACTGGGACAGGTCTAACGGATTGAATTCCTGTTAAAATTTCATGACAGTTTGGGACAAAAATCATGAATAAATCGCAAAATCGAGCTTCGATTGAAGACATTAATTACTGGAAGAAAATAAACCCTGATTCGAGAATTACATCGCAGCCCTGGCCGACCTCTAGCCACGATATAAATTTTGAATCAGAAGAATTGGCTAGATACAAACGTTCGCTTATATCTGAAGGGTATTTCCAGACTCGTCCCTGCATTGACGAAGACCAACTGGATAAGTTAATTACTTGCACTAGTCGCGTGATGTTGGCAGGCCACGCACCAGCCTATGCCCTTCTTTACGACGACTTTTTTGAAATCCTTTCCAGTCTCAACAGATTATTAACTGAACTACTGGGCACTGATTTTTTAATGGTTCCCGACGAGCCCGATGTTTATTTTATCCCGACCTCAAATCAACACGGTGGTACCGAGCCGCACAGGGATACGTTAAGACACCACAATAGGTACGATGACACCGGCATACCGGATGTTATAAATATCTGGATTCCGTTAACTGATTCGACCCCACTCAATTCCTGTATGCATGTTATCCCCGCTCACTCCGACCCGGATTTTTACAGGCCCGGATCTGATGACATCACTCCCCGAAACTTTGATAGTGAAACCCTTCAGTCGGTAAGAGCGTTACCCGCTAAAGCAGGTTCCGTGCTGGGATGGTCAACCAGCTTATTGCACTGGGGCGGACGAAGCAGCCAGTTAGCAGATATTCCCAGACTTAGTTTTGCAATGTATTTCCAGCGCGGTGGCGTCAAAAAACATCATCAGGTAGCCACCACCATCCCATTTAAAATGAGTTTCGATTATCGGCTATACCTGGTTGAAAAAGTCTGGCGAGACCCTGATGGAATTGAGTTACCAAACTTTATTGAAACTACATTACAGGGCTAGCTCCCGATTTATAGCAAGGCCAGCCGATTCCGAATAATATTCTCGGCTTCTGCCATTATCGAATCAACCAAAGCCTGAACAGTCGGTATACCGTGAATCAATCCAGCCACCATTCCACAACTCCAGGCACCGATTTCAACCTCTCCCTGTTGCATGACGGCGGGATAGATTCCAGCGACTTCATTGATAATATCCTCAATCTTAAGCTGATCACCCAGTTCGCTTTCTCGCCTCAGAATATAATCAACGGCTTTATTTTTTAAAACACGCTCAGTATTTCTAAGTGATCGCATGATGAGTCGAGTATCGAGTTCGCTAGCCTCGATTATGGCTTGCTTCACGCGTTTATGAATGGGCGCTTCCTCGGTTACCATAAAGCGTGTTCCCATGTTGACGCCTTCCGCACCCAGAGCCAATGCGGCTACCAGTTGTTGTCCGTTAGCAAATCCACCGGATGCAACAAATGGAACTGATAGTTCCTCAAATGCTCTTGGAAGGAGAATCATATTGGGTATGTCATCTTCACCGGGATGCCCACCGCATTCGAAGCCATCAACACTGACAGCATCACAACCTATTGTTTCGGCTTTTAAGGCATGACGGACAGAGGTACATTTATGAATGACTCGAATTCCGGCAGATTTCATTCGATCCATGTATTTCTCCGGACTACGTCCGGCTGTTTCAACAATTGTAATACCGCCATCAATAATGGCATCAATATATTCGTTATAGGGAGGTTCGCTAAACGCAGGCAGGAACGTCAGATTTACGCCGAAAGGTTTTGTAGTCATTTGATGACATCGTGCTATTTCACCCGCCAGGTCAGCCGGTGTCTTTTGAGTCAAACCGGTTATAAAGCCGAGCCCTCCCGCATTTGAAACAGCTGAAGCGAGTTCGGCAAATCCTACATAATGCATACCACCCTGGATAATGGGGTGCTCGATATTAAATAACTCGGTAATCGCTGTTCTCATAAGGCCTCAAAGATTTATTGATAGGGGCAGTATTTCAGGGCTTATGTCGGAGGTCAACGCATACTGAGAAACCCTGAAAAATTATAGAAATAGAGATCCCCATTTAAAATTGATGCTTGCGGGTGAACTTGATCAATTGAACAATACTTTGGTTTGGTGATTCCATTTTTTAGAAATTTAAGTTAGCGTGCCTGCACGATATAACTTATTGGTGCTACTTTATTCATGCTCGCTCCGATTCCCCAATGGCTTGGTTTTACGCCGCCTGAATTCACCGAGGAAATAATCCTCCAACAACTGTGGAAGAACTATAGTTTGGACGGCAAACTTGAATCACTTG
>JBLIOG010000136.1:0-9938 GCA_047639625.1 Gammaproteobacteria bacterium | reverse complement strand
TCAGATGCTGCCATTGAAAAGCTGTGCGAAGAGTTGAACCAAACAGAGACGATCTATCCAGGGACAGAATTGCGTCTGATTTTAAAACTGGGGTCAACGTAATCTCTGCGAGATCAGGTTATCTGAATATACCTTTGGGACTTTCCATGCCCGGTATTTTGGAGTTTTTATGAAAAAACGTTTGCCGTTGCTTCAACCAGGTTTTTAGATTCCCATACGGCTAAATCCGTAAAACGACTGTTTTTGATTTCAAATGAAAGAACTTCATCCCGATTCATTAACTTGTATTTCGCCTGCATGACCTCGGGCAGATCGCTTTCAGTTAGGGCTCCGTCATCCACAATAGCGGCTCGAACCAGATGGCGGGCATCGTTCATAGCCAATCCTTTCAAATTATTGATTAGGTGATTAATGATGTCTTTATCCGCACTCACCTTTTTATTTGAATGCTGCCTTGAGAATACCGTTGCTTCTTCTTCGATTAACGCCATTAATTGCTTTTCATCAGGAAGATTCAGTTCAAAGTTCACTGACATCTTTTTAATCTCTGGTGGAATATCAATTTGATGGCTGACCAGAACCAGTTTGCTTTTATTGCTGGCGAAACCCATCGCTAGCTCTTTTAACAACCGAACTCTTACTGGATCTTGTAAATTAAGGGTGAAAATCCAATAGTAGATATATCCCTTCGAACTGAGCCGCCATGATATGTGCCAAAACTTTTTCAGGCTCTTTCAGATGGGTTTGTGGGTCCATGATCAAATCGATGCGTTGCAAACCCGTTGTAACCGACCATTTGGAAACCGTCAGCCCCATATTGAGCGCAATATCTTTGAGTAAATCAACCGCGCGCTTCTCTTCATGCGTTTGCAGAACCAAAATCGGCGCATGAGATTGCAGCAGCAGTGAGATATCTTGATATTCCATCTTTAACTAGATCCTTCATAATTTTACAAAATCAGCAAATAAGCTGACAAGAAATCGTCTAATCAACTCAACACACCGAGTAATCGTACCTTGCAGACCAGGCACATAAGCCATGCAATACGCTCATGAAAAAATAATAAAAAAATCGTTTGCTCACAATGCTACTTGTGAATACTATTTTTAGAAGAAATCAGTTCAAATTTTGTCTGGTTTGGAGGCACAAAAGATGACGGCAAATGATCCACGTTACTTTATAAATAACGCGCTTACCCTGAATGGGGAACTGGTAGTTCATTGGGCCGACGGACATAAGAGTCGATATCATCCCATGTTATTACGCCATCAATGCGAATGTAGCTTATGCGGAACATCGCTTAATGGCGTGCGCACTATCCGTATTCACCATATTCCTGAAAACATAAATCCGTCCGAGGTCTCACACACTAATTCTGAAGTTAAACTGGTCTGGTCAACCGATGGGCATGAATCAAGCTACCTTGCCCGATGGTTACGGTGTCATTGCTATTCCGATTCCGAGCGTCACTCACGAAAACACGTGCCAACCTTATGGGACGCGTCAATTTCGGACTCAATTCCAACCGCGAATTTCGAAGAGGCACGTGCCAACCCGAAAGCTCGACTGGCTTTGTTGGAAGCAGTTTGCGATTTTGGCTTTTGTAAAATAATTAACGCACCTACCGATGCCAACCAATCAAAACAGCTCATTGAACTCATTGGCTCACAGCGACAGTCTCACTATGGGACATACAATCTGGCGAAGAAAAAGGCCATTGATAATGTCGGTGACACGACAAATGCCCTCGATCCTCACATTGATGAAACCTACCGGCTGTCACATGTTGGTATTACTGTTTTTCAGGTTTTGAACCCCAGTTCAAATGGTGGTGACTCGACATTGGTCGATGGCTTTGAAGCTGCCCGCCGATTACGCGAATATTCTCCCGAAGACTTTAAATTGTTGACCGAGCTGGCCATCACGAACCATCGTTTTGATCGGGCTCAAAGTGGAGATCGGGATCCGCGTTGGTATATATCGCGACTTCCATTAATTCGACTCGATAGCGACAGTGAAGTTTGCGGCATTCATTTCAACGAACGCCAGATCGCTCCCCTGGATTTACCGGCCGATAAAATTGGTCCGTGCTACAGGGCACTAAGGAAAATATTCGAAACACTCTACGATCCCGCTCTGCGGCTGACATTCAAACTTAAGGCTGGTGACGGACTGATTTTTAACAACCAACGAATCTTACATGGTCGCACAAGTTTTGAACCTGAAGAGCCGTCACGCTCGGTATTAACCAGCTCTGTCGACATCGAAGAGTTTCATTCTACACTTCGAATATTGAAATCTTCACTGGGCTACAAAGGACCGCAGATCGCCTATTCTCAAGGTATGGCCGGGTAAAACCTTTCTGACTAATTTTTAAGCAACCGAATAGTGCCCACTATGGAACTAAATAAACTATGAAAAAATTGTTTAGCGTTCTTTCACTTGGCGGCGATCATATAGGCCCCGAAGTAGTTACGTCAGGTCTCGAAATCCTCCATGTTGCCGCCGATCAAGCCGGTATCGTCATTCAGGTCGATGAAGATTTGCTGGGTGGCGCCTCCTGGGATGTTCACGGCACATTTTGTACCGACGAAGTACTGGCCAAAGCAAAAAACGCCGATGCCATTCTGGTTGGATCCGTTGGAGGACCTGAATGGGATAGCATTGTTATCGACGGCCCGATCACCGAAACAGACGGGTTAACTCGGCTTCGAATCGAACTCGATGTCTATAACGCCCTGCGTCCCGCTCGCGCCTGGAAGCCCTTGCATCATAAAACGCCCTACCGATCCGAGGTTGTTGAAGGCGCCGATATTCTGGTTGTTCGGGAAAACTCCGGTGGTATTTATTATGGTGAACCGCGTGGTACCGAAATTCAGGAAGATGGCCAGGTACGAGCTTTCGAAATAAGCCACTACCTCACGGGCGAGGTTGAACGAATTGCTCGCTGTGCTTTTGAAGCAGCACGATCGCGTCGAAATCAAGTCACCTCGCTCGATAAATCAAATGTCATGGAAAGCGGCAAACTCTGGCGTGAGACAGTTTCTCGAATAGGCCGCGATGAATATCCTGACGTTAAACTAAACCATTTATTAATGGACTACGCATTATATGCTGTAGGCAGCACTCCTAAAAACTTTGATGTCATACTCGCCGACAATTTATTTGGTGATCTGGTTTCCGACCTGATCGGAATGATTGCCGGTTCACTGGGAATGCTACCCTCGGCCACGATTCCCTGCGCAGCAAAAGCGGGTGAATTGATTAAAGGCGGAATTTACGAACCCAGCCATGGCAGCGCACCGGACATATCCGGCAAAGGCATAGCAAACCCGATGGCGACGATCCTTTCTGTTGCAATGATGTTCGAGTATGCCTTTGCCCGGGACGATATAGCACAAGATATAGAAGCGGCCGTTGAACAAACTCTCGAACGCGGGATAATAACGCCGGATATCGGGGGAAGTTCTAGCACGACCGAAGTCACGCAGGCTGTTTTGGCAGCATACACAGACAAATCCAATATATAATTAAGGTCGAACTTGGATAAGGCTCCATCATCACCAGGATACAATTAATAGTCACCCATGACAATAATGAGCAATGATTTCGTACCCTTAATGCTACCTCATTTTATAGTAACTCCCTCTATGGAATACAGTCATCATTTGGGTGCGTAAAAATGTTTAGCAAATAGGCAATGCAACTCATTTGAATTCTATACTTTGATATTTAATTCTCAGCTTGAATTGAGCATCCCTGCTAATCACTTAAAGTGTTATCCTGGGGTTGCATAGGGTTTTGGCTCGGTTTCAAGACGAATCAATGTGCACATAGTCAGATTATGCAATCATTGATTCAACGTAGAAGCTGGGTAAACAAACAAGCAAGATGGGATAACACTTTATTTCCGCTGCCCTTAGTAAGACTGCCTATAATTTTTTCAAATGATAGGATTTGGGACGAGTCAAATATTCAAACCCGACCGATGACAAAGTGCATCCCCGTCCCGAATTCTTTACACCGGTCCAGGCCAGTGCTGGATCGAGATAATCGCAACGATTCATAAACCAGGTTCCTGTTTCTACTTGATCACCAATTTCTATCGCAGCCTCTTCATCCTGCGTAAACACAGCTGCGGTCAGTCCAAACTCACTGTCGTTCATGAGTTTAATCGCTTCGGCATCATCTTTGACCGACATAATACTGATCAAGGGCCCGAAGCTTTCTTCGTTCATGACGCGCATGCTGTGATCAACATCGACTAGTACCTGCGGAGCCATATAGGGGGTTCCCTCGGCATTCGCTTCAAACTGACCTGGGTCAACCAAAGCTTTAGCCCCCGCTGCAACTGCCTCAGCGATTTGAGCACGTAGAAAATCAGCCGCAGCAGTTTTGACCATCGGCCCCAGATTAGTGTCAGTATTATCAGGCCGCCCGAGGCGATAATCTTGGCACAATGCAACAACACCGTCGACGAAATCCTGATAAACAGACTCGGCAACGTAAACCCGTTCTATCCCACAACAGGATTGCCCTGAATTGAACATCGAGCCATCGGTTATCGTTTCGATAGCATGCCGCAAATCGGCATCATGACGTACGTAAGCCGGGTCTTTCCCTCCCAATTCAAGTCCGACCCCGATAAAACGTCCGACGCTGGCACGCTCAACCATTTCACCGCCAGGCACCGATCCGGTAAAGGCAACAAAATCAATCTGAGGAGTTTTAATGATAGTTTCAGTATCATCATGGCTGAGATGCAAAACTTGAAAAACACCTTCTGGAAGACCGGCTTCAGAAAAGGCCTGGTGTAAGCGTTCAGCACACAGTGGTGTTTGGGCCGAATGTTTTAAAAGGACAGAGTTTCCGGCCAATAACGCAGGCATTATCGCGTTGACCGAAGTGAGATAGGGGAAATTCCACGGCGCAATCACAAACACTACGCCCAACGGTTCGCGTTTAATATATCGTGTAAAGCCTTCTTTTTTACCCGGATCAATATCAGCCAGTGCATCAGTTGCGATATCAATCATGTAGTGGGCACGTTCCTCAAAGCCTGCAACCTCACCTGGTGCCTGAGAAATGGGTCGGCCCATTTGCCAGCACAGTTCTTCAGCAATTTCATCACGATAGCTAACAAAAATTTCGACGGCCTTAAGACACAACGCCTGTCGATCTGCTAACGATGTATGTTTCCATTCGTTCTGCGCTTTTACTGCGAGATTGAGAGCGCTATCAATTTCAGCTTTTGTCGCGGTTTGCCGTTCGACATAAACACTGCCGTCAACGGGTGAAATACATTGAATACTGGCCATTTTTAACTTCTCTTTAAAATTACAAATTTAGGTTTATTATTATGAACTTTCGAGGAAAGTGTTAAAGGATTCTATGCCCTCTCGAAGCCTCGGGCAACTTCCCAATCCGTCACTCTTCGGTCATATTCAAATTGCTCATATCTCGCTGCATGAACATAATGATCAACCACATCGTCACCCATTACTGATCTGAGCAATATCGAGTTATCCAGCGCCACTGTTGCATCGCGCAATGTTTTTGGAATTTCTCGTACCGATTCGGCATTGTAAGCATTGCCTTTGAATTCATCTTCGAGGTCGAGCTCCTTTTCAATCCCATCAAGCCCTGCCGCCAATAATGCAGCAAATGCCAGATATGGATTGAGATCACCACCACCGACTCTGCATTCAATCCGAATCCCTTTAGATTGTTCACCACATAGTCGATATCCCGCAGTACGGTTATCGCGGCTCCATATCGCCTTAGTCGGTGCAAAGGTACCTTCTGCAAAGCGCTTATATGAGTTGATATAGGGCGCAAGAAAATAAGTAATTTCGCTGGCGTGATTGAGTAGCCCGGCCAGATAATGACACATTAGTTTTGACATGCCATGTGGTGCTTCAGAATCGTGAAACAATGACTTTGAGCCATCCTCACTCCACAGGGACTGATGCACGTGCGACGAGTTACCCGCGCTATCATAAGACCACTTGGCCATAAATGTCAGGGCCCGTCCTTTACTCCAGGCAATTTCCTTACAGGCGTTCTTTATAATGACGTGTTGGTCTGCGGTTTTCAAAGCGTCTGCATATAAAACATTAATTTCACCCTGGCCCGAGCAGGCCTCCCCTTTAGAACATTCAACTGTAATCCCGGCGCCGTACAACCCGTTTCGAATGGCACGCGTTACATGCTCTTCCTTGGTCGTCTGCAAAATATGATAATCCTCGTTGTAGGCACTGACAGTTTTCAGGTTTCTATAACCTCTTTTCTGGGCCGTTTCAAAACTATCATCGAACAAAAAGTATTCAAGCTCAGAAGCCATATTAGCTTTCATACCCATCGCATCGAGTCGAGCAACCTGCTTTTTTAGAATTGCTCTGGGCGAGTGAGGCACGTCTTGATGGTCGTGATGATCAAGCAGATCACATAAGACCAATGCAGTACCTTCCAGCCAGGGAGTCCGACGTAAAGTTGACAGGTCCGGCTTCATTACATAGTCACCGTAACCCGCTTCCCAACTAGTCGATTTAAATCCTTCAACCGTTTCCATTTCCATATCAGTCGCGAGTAGATAATTACAGCTATGGGTTTCCTGCCAGGCGTTATCAACAAAAAACTGAGCGTGGAAACGTTTGCCCATCAACCTGCCCTGCATATCAACCTGACAGACCAATACCGTATCAATTGAACCTTCTGATACGGCCTGTCTAAGTTCATCCAGCGTTAACATACCCGTCATTTTACGTACCTTTTATCTGATTGAAGTGATTGTATCTGAGAAAAGTCTACAGCGGATTGGAAGACTGACTCAGACATTTAATAATATAACTCAGCGTCTCGACCAGGTATAGATTCAACCGGTCTTGACCGAACAAAGATCTGCAATTCCTGATAGAAGTATTCGTCTCGTAAGCGCACCGAAATGGCCGAATTGAATATCCATATAGATCAATGAATTGAATAAAATTGAACCATGCTGATCTGGATTTATTAGGTGCCTAAATTTTGATTTGATCAATTATCACCATCTTATGGCTGAATTAGGCGCTTACAACCAAAGATCGGCTTTTCATCTATATTTATGAATTTAGGGGTAAATTTTAAGTTTTATCGAAGGGGAAGTAATTCAATTGCGGCCATCCAACTACCAGTATTAACCGCGAGATCGGCATCATCAGAGGACCTTCATGGGCTGGCACCCAAACGTCAGCAGTGTTATTAAAGCAGCCAATCAGAGTCTGGGTTTAAAACTCCATAATTTGTCAGCCCTGAATAGCTGCAGTGTTGTGTGGGTTCAGGTCAGCACTTCCAATTGGCAGGTGTGAGTCCTGAACTGTGGTTAACGGTCAATGCCAGGCACCCCAAGAGGGTCGATGTCTAGGAAGGCGTCACAAAAAGCTGTCAATGTGCTCCGTGATAACTGTTTACAAAACAAAATGTTCGTTTTAAAATAACTCTATGGCCAGACATAAAAAATATGATCGACTAGACGTCCTGGAGAAAGCCGTAGACGTATTTTGGCAAAAAGGCTACAGAGCCTGTTCCGTAACAGATCTTGTCAAGGCGACAGGATTGAACACCGCCAGTATGTATAAGGAGTTTCGTGACAAGGACGGGTTATTCGAAGAAGCTCTTGAGCATTATCGGCAACATAGTCTAAACCCTCGTTTAATCGCACTGAAGGAGGAGCCAAGCCTTCGAGGTGTCGAATGTTTTCTGCATTCCGTTATCAATGGATCCTCTTCAAAGGAATACAGAGGATGTCTCATGATGAACCATTTGTCGCAGAAGCATTCGATTAGTGCGCTGGCCGCAGAAAAGCTCAGTGACTTTTGCACGACGGTGGAAGATTTGCTGGCAACAGCAATTCGTAATGCGCAGTTTGAAGGTGAATTACCTGCCAACAAAGACCCAGCTGTGCTAGCCAGCTTTGTAACTTGTTGCGTTCATGGGCTAGTCTTGTATGGTCGTCACATGGACAAGAAAAATGCTATCCCAAAGCTTTACGACGTTGTATTCCAAGCCCTCCTGAAGTAGCAGTATATTCCAAAATAAAACGGTCGTTTTATTATTTATTGACATTTTAAAACAACCGTTTTATTATTCGAATGGGCCGTTTGTTGGCTTCGATAGCATGCTAACTAATTGCAAATCCAATAAGTTAATGAATCAAACCAAGAGGAGTTTAAAAATGTCTATTACCAATTCAGCAATGGCCTTTTTCGATGCGCTGGAAAGTGGCAAAGACTGGAACGTATGCAAGAGCTGGTGCCATGATAACGCCAGCTTTTCTTGCCAGGCGGATATGCTGGCTGACGTTACTACAGTTGAAAACTACGCGGCATGGGTAAAGGGATTGTTCACCCCTGTCCCCGACATGCACCCGGAAATCAAGGCATTTGCAACCGATGAGGCGAGGAACTCGGTCTCCGCGATTGCAGTCATCCATGGCACTCAATCTGGCGAGGGAGGACCAGTTCCTCCAACGGGGAATAAGGTAGCGGCCGATTATGTCTATGTAATGGATTTTGATGGAGACAAGATTCGCCACATGACGAAAATTTGGAATGACGGCCACACGTTGAAACAACTGGGGTGGGCGTAGAGCACGAGGTTTTATTGGCAGTAAATCGTTGCATTCGTATTGCCATCGAGCGCGAATGCAACTATCTCTCCGCATGTCTTGTTTTGGGTCGTAGGATCCATATCGTCATATCCTCTAATAAAATTAACCAGAGAGAGCCTAATCGGTATTTTCTGGTTCCCCTAAAACTAGTCGTTAGAATTAGTAAATTCGCCGAATAACGTGAACTTCAGTGATTCAGCCAATATTTCCTGTCAGTCCCTTATGTCGTTAACGCAGCCGTTCGCATGATGATTTTTATTGGCGGGTGAGGAAGCCTATAACTAGCGTTCAGGCATAAAAAAAGCCACCTCGATTGAGAAGGCTTCTTATTTGCGTTTATATGTGAAACGTTGGCAGTGTTGGGGCGGCCGCAGAATAACAGTGCATTACGACTGATATTTACGGCGATATAACCGGTGCACATAAATATCATCAGAACTAATTGACACGTGTCCTGGCACACCGTACACCCGTAAATCGTAATATAAAGCCATGGCGCAAAAAAAAGACCGCTTCAGGATGAAAAACGTATATGGACTCCGCCTATTTTACAACGTTAATTCCACATGAAAATGTAAACTGCTTGCGTATATACGGCTTCTTGTTGAGGACGCTATCCTCTAGGCTTTGATGTTTGCGCATCTGTCATCCTTTTCGCTTTAATAGCCTATTATGGCTGTCGCCTACTGCAAGTTTTTGACAGATTGGTCTTACCTTTTATGTTGCGTTATCGTTGTAGAATTCGGTTTATTGCGTACCTGATTTATTTAATCTTCTCCGTTATCAACCCTGTAACGCCGGTCGATAATGGGCTCCTGTTGCTAACAGTGCCCAGGCAGTTCGGACGGTCTTGTTTGCCAATGCTATGCAGGTTCGTTTAACACCAGCCCGTTTAATCAGGGCCAATAGCCATTTTTGCTTGAGCGTTATCGGCTCATCAGGTAATCGCGATATCACTGATAATGCCCCCTTATACAAGGCGACTCTGAGCTCTTTATTGCCACCGTGTTTATCAATACCGATCATACAGACCTTACCACCCGAACTATGTTGCTTCGGTGTTAATCCAATATAAACAGATGCATTAAGACCATTTTTAAACTCCCTCCATCTCCGATTGGAGAACTAGCCTATTGCAATAAATCGGTGATATACACGACCCTGTTCAAGACGGTTGCAAAGACACTTCAAACCATCGCCGCTGACCCGAAGCATCTGGGTGCACGACCTGGGCTTACTTTGGTATTGCATACCCGGGGTTTGGCGATGACCTGATTTTGCTCTTGCAAA
>JBLIOG010000135.1:0-9979 GCA_047639625.1 Gammaproteobacteria bacterium | reverse complement strand
CGGCATTGGTTCTGTTGCCATCAAGATGCCGAAGGTGAGATCGAAGGATGGGGAGCCGGTCAGTTTTCAGCAGCTCTGGTACTCCCGTATGTCCGCAAAAGTCGATCATTGGAATCCGCATTTGCCCTGGTTATATTTGAAAGATATTTCAACGGGTGAGATGAGTGAAGTGATGTGTGTCCTTCAATAGTGTTTGCAACTGCTTCCACAGACTTGTTGATCCTGTTCATAGGCGCATTCGAGTCCCCGTAAATAATGCGCATTACTTACGGCAGGCTGGAATTGCTCGTAGGTGTGTTAAGGCTTCCAGTGATCGTGGCATACAACACTGCAAAACCGCTTTGAACCCGCCAAAAATCACTTTTCCTTTTTGATGGGTAAATCTAAAAACTCCTGTACCCTGTATTGCCATAGATTCAATTTCAGTCTTTGTCGATGTTTCGCGCTATTATATGAAGACTTATTTAATTGAATTAAATCATGGGAGACGTGATTTTAGTTATTAGATAAACCCGTGTCCACAGGGATCTTTCTCTTGTTTGAGGGAAGTATTTTTTAGTCATTCGAAATGATCTTTTGTACGAGAGAGTGTGTAATGATAATGATTGGTAATAATAATTACAGGTCAATAAATACAGGGTTCAAACAATTGCTCTGTCTTTGGCCACTAGTGCTAGCAGGACTGCTATTTTCTGACTACAGTCTTGCTTTGGCGCCTGGAAATAAGGCACCAAATATTATGGGACAAACAATGCATGAATCAACCTTCAGTTTGTCCCAGATGAAGTCACAAACTATTTTGATCAACTTTTTCTGGATAAATTGTAAACCTTGCATTAAGGAAATGCCTGAGTTGGCAGAATTGGAAAAAGCGAATGCTGACTTGAAGGTATTGGCCATCCACGTTGTAGAAGAACCTCTCTCTGCAATTCTGGGTTTTCTCACCAAATTAAATGCGCATCCTAAGATGATTATTGCTGCCTCACCTCAGGTCAGAGAAAGTTACGACATTCCCGGCTTGCCTTATACGGTAATAATAAGTAATGGCATTATCGTTAACGAATATTTGGGTTATAGCGAAGCTTCGTTTCAACGAATAAAAAATGATCTAAAAGACCTCGAATAGAGTTTCGGTTTAATGTTGGCCAGCTCCAATGTGTCAGACGAATCATTGAAGGGCTTTTAGCTCCACGAGAGCTTATCGTCCGTATTCATAGGTGTTAAACCCTTTCCAGAAACAATAAAACAGTATGAGCTATGAATTTAGAAAAAATAAACCTGCCTATCATGATTGATTTAATCAGCTCAATTTATAGTTCCAATTTCTCTTGCACGGATTCTTGAGATGACTGCTTTGGAAAAACAAAAGACCATCGCGGTGGTTGGTGCCGGCACAATGGGTATCGGGATTGCTCAGGTTGCCGCCGCCGCCGGACACCCAGTTCTACTGTATGACCTGAGTGAAGCCGTAGTTGTGAAAGGGCTTGAAAAAATTGCGTCCGGCCTAGAGCGACAGGTCGAACGGAAACGAATGACACTCCAGGATAAGGAATCTCTGTTAAAAAATATAAGGATCTGCAATGACCTGGAAAAGTTGGCGGCGGCTTCACTGGTCATTGAAGCAATAGTTGAAGATATTTCAGTAAAACAAAAACTATTCGCTGATCTTGAGGAAATCTGTGATTTGAACTGTATTTTTGCAACAAACACTTCTTCAATATCCGTTACGGCAATTGGCTGCGTGCTCGATGCTCCTGGTCGTTTACTGGGAATGCATTTTTTCAATCCGGCTCCGATTATGAAACTGGTTGAAATTATTAGTGGGCTTGCAACTGAGCCCTCAATAGCAGAGGTGATTTTTGATACTGCAGAAAATTGGGGTAAGACCGCTGTACACGCGCGCAATACCCCTGGATTTATTGTCAACCGGGTTGCCCGTCCTTTTTATGCTGAAAGTTTACGTTTGCTTCAGGAAGGTGCCGCTGATGTGTCGACGATTGACGCGATTGTCAGAGATGCGGGTGGATTTCGTATGGGTCCATTCGAATTGATGGATTTAATTGGACAGGATATTAATTATGCCGTTACCTGTTCGGTACACCGTGCCTTTTATGGCGACCCACGGTTTACGCCATCGTTACTGCAGCAGGAACTGGTAGATGGAGGATTCCTTGGCCGAAAAAGTGGGCACGGTTTTTATTATTATGGTGATTCTCCAACCCCTCTGGAAGCTAGGAATTACGACGCCTGCACTCCACCAGATCAACTGTCGTTTGTAGGAGAGTCTTACTGTAGCGAGCTTTTAAATGACATGATCGAAGAAGCGGGGATCAGAATCGAGCAAGAATCTGGAGAGGTATTTTCTATTGTTGGAGATAACTTTACCCTCTGTCAGACAGATGGCCGTATGGCTACTTTACGAGCGGCTCAGGACGACGTCGAAAATCTTGTTTTGTTTGATCTCGCCCTGGACTATAAATTAACAAACAGAATCGCGATTTGTTCAGCCGACAACACCGATCCAGCTGCCCTTGAATCTGTTTGCGGTTTGTTCCAGGCATTGGGTAAACAGGTAAACCTGCTTGATGATGTGGCGGGCCTTTGTGTTATGAGAACTGTTTGTATGTTAATCAATGAAGCGGCTGATGCAGTGAATCAAAGAGTCTGTAGCGTGTCGGCGGTAGATACTGCAATGAAAGCCGGATTAAATTATCCACTCGGGCCTTTCGCCTGGGCGGACTTAATCAGTATCGATCTGGTATTGCAGGTTCTCGATAACCTGGTTGATAATTATGGTGAAGATCGCTATCGGGCGTCTCCATTGTTAATACGTAAATTGGCTGCAGCAAGAAACTTTTACGATTAAGAAGTTACTTGTAAGGGTAATTAAGAACGATTTTAAATCCAATATTGAAATGACTGCCAAAGCTGATTTTCGGGTTTCAATGCCTAAATTTGAGCATTAAATAGTAGTGGAGTGAAAGTATGAACAATGCCTATATTTGTGACCCCATTCGGACTGCGATCGGCCGTTATGGAGGGGGATTGTCTATGGTGCGAACCGACGATCTCGGAGCGGTTCCTATAAAGGCTCTTATGGAACGAAATCAGGGCGTGGACTGGGAGCAGATTGATGACGTTTATTTTGGCAATGCCAATCAGGCTGGTGAAGATAACCGCAATGTTGCGCGTATGTCATTATTATTGGCAGGCCTTCCTGTTACGGTGCCTGGATCAACGGTCAATCGATTATGCGGCTCGGGCATGGACGCTGTCGGAATGGCCGCGCGAGCTATTAAAAGCGGAGAGGCAGATTTGATGATTGCCGGTGGTGTTGAATCAATGTCACGTGCTCCAATCGTCATGCCAAAAGCGGAAACAGCCTTCAGCCGTAACGCTGAAATATTTGACACGACGATCGGTTGGCGGTTTGTTAACAAACTAATGAAGCAACAGTATGGAATTGACTCCATGCCCGAAACGGCAGAAAACGTCGCTGAAGAATTTGATATTAGCCGTGAAGACCAAGATATTTTCGCCACGTCCTCGCAACAGCGCGCGGGAAGAGCGCAGAACTCGGGTGTTCTGGCTGAGGAAATTGTTCCGGTGATCATTTCACAACGAAAAACGGTTCCGATCATATTTGAAGTTGACGAACACCTTCGTAAAAACAGTAAAGTTGAATCACTATCAAAACTACCGACACCTTTTCGGCAAAATGGATCGGTGACTGCTGGAAATGCGTCAGGCATAAACGATGGTGCCTGTGCCATGATCATTGCCAGTGAAGAGGCCGCCCATCGTCATCATCTGGAACCATACGCCCGTGTTGTTGCTATGGCTTGCGCGGGTGTTGAACCGAGGATCATGGGTTTCGGGCCAGCACCCGCAACCCGTAAAGTTCTTCAAATCAGCGGTCTGTCTTTAGACGATATGGATATTATTGAATTAAACGAAGCTTTTGCGGCACAGGCTCTGGCTGTTACTCGATATCTTGGATTACCCGATGATGCTGACTTTGTGAATCCAAATGGAGGCGCAATAGCGCTGGGTCATCCTTTGGGAATGAGCGGCGCGCGCCTAATTACAACGGCTGCACGCCAGTTACGGCGGATTCAGGGTCGGTATGCTCTGTGCACCATGTGTGTAGGTGTCGGGCAGGGAATAGCGATTATTATTGAGCGTGTTTGACAGTGAATTCTAGCCAGGGATCAGTATCATTTTCCCAATATGTCCACCTTGCTCCATTAGTGCATGTGCCTCAGCTGCTTGCTCAAATGTAAATTCTCGATTCACGACCGGAACTATTTTTCCTTCGTTGATTAAAGGCCATACTTTTGCCTCTAATTGACTCGCAATTTCGGCTTTCGAAGCGTCAGATCGTGACCGAAGTGTCGAGCCTGTCAGTACAAGGCGCTTTAACATAATGGGCATTAAATCGATGTCAATTTTTGAACCCTGGGCAAATGCCAGTTGAATTATGCGGCCATCGGGCTTACAGCTTTTAATGTTTTTTTGGACATTGCTGCCGCCAATGATATCTAGAATAACGTCAGCGCCTCTAAACTTTGCACGAATGACACTCACATAGTCCTCTTCCAGATAATCGATGATTAGATCTGCCCCCAGTTTTTGACAAAATAAACGCTGTTCTTCACTGCTGATAGTAACCACAGTTTTGGCACCCATTGCCCTGCCCAGTTGGATCGAGGTTGAACCCAGACCACCGGCGCCGCCATGAATTAAAAATACTTCATCTTTTTTAAGCTGGGCGGTCATGAAGATATTGCTCCAGATCGTAAAAAACGTTTCCGGTAAAGATGCTGCCTGAATGGTTGAGAGATTGTCAGGAATAGGCAAGGTATGACCTTCCTGGATAACACAATACTCGGCATATCCACCACCATTGGTTAGGCCACAAACACGCTCTCCAGATTTCCATTTCACCACATCTGCTCCAATCTCAACTATGGTTCCTGCGACTTCTAACCCGAGTAATGGCGAGGCACCGGGTGGTGGTGGATACAAACCTTTGCGCTGCATAAGGTCCGGACCATTGACACCTGCT
This sequence comes from Gammaproteobacteria bacterium, assembly GCA_047639625.1. Lineage (GTDB taxonomy): Bacteria > Pseudomonadota > Gammaproteobacteria. Next base: position 4,911 of record JBLIOG010000135.1, on the reverse strand, counting down.
GCATCAACTTTGATCAAAATTTGAGTAGATGTAGGAACAGGTATGTCCTGCTCCATTAAGGTTAATACATCAGGTTTTCCGGGCGTTTCAAAGTGAACAGCGCGCATTTTTTTAAGGTTTGATTCAGACATTAGATAATTGGTTTACCGATCCGCAGGTTGATAATAATTGGTTAAGGTTCCTACTCCGTCAATCTTAATATCGACGGTAGTGTCAGGTTTCATTGTTTTGACACCGACTGAGGTGCCACAGGCAATCACGTCACCCGGGTTTAGTGTCATGTCACCTGAAATTAGGCTTGTGAGTTCTAAAGGAGAAAAGAACATGTCCGAAACAGGATAATTCTGACGTTCTTCACCATTGACGATAGTTTTGATTCGTAATTCGGCTGGATCATCTAGCTCGGTAATATTGGGCCCAATGATCCCAAAACCGTCGAAACTTTTGGCACGCGTCCATTGTGGAAAAGCGTCATACTTGAACAGTAAATGAATAGCCGTAACGTCATTGATACAGGTATATCCATGAATGTAATCTTTTATGTTTTCTACCGATACATTTTTACAGGTCTTGCCAATGACGACGCCTAATTCGCCTTCATAAATCAATCGACCGTCGTATCCCTCGGGGTGGGGGATTTCGGCTTCTGGACCGGATACACAGCTCTCCGGTTTTAGAAAATAGAATGGGAACTCAGGTCGTTCGAGATTCTGTGCTGCTGCAAGTTCATGGAAATTATTCCACATGGCAACAATCTTAGTGGGTGTACAAGGAGCCAGTAACGAAACACCTTCTAGTGTCACAGTTTCTCCAGTAGCAGTCGGATTATTAAACATATCGCCGCTATAGCAGAGAATGTTATCGTTTTCTAACAGGCCAAACCCAGTTTCGCCATCGGCTTGATAGCGTACCCATTTTTTAATCATGTAATTTCCATTTTATAAAGTTTTGTTTTTGAGAACCAGTATTAATCATGTCTGGGAATTAGGTTTAACGTCAAACAATAAACTGGTTTTGTTCCAATCAAACTAAGTATACTTTATACCAGCTGTGATTTAGAACCAATATTGTAGAATTACGTTTACTGCTGGTGGTATTAATATTCTATTACTCAAGTGGGTATATTTCATATGACTTTATAAAAAGTTGACTGGAGGTTAATTGTGACAATAACTGACGATGCCATAGATCGGGCTGCCAGGTGGCTGTTTGAAGACTATTGCCTGTTTTATCAGGAATTTCTCAAAAATATAGATCTAGCCAGGCTAGCATTTGAAAAGCGGGATTTCACCAGTTCAGTTAGAGTGAGTGCTCATCGATTATCGTTATATAGTCAGAGCATCCAGAACGCCAGTAATCAACTGAAATCTGTCTATCCTGAAATCCATGAAAATATTGAACATTGGCAAGAAGTTGAAGAAGGTTACCGTACGCTCATTCAAGGTGATTATACGGAGGATGTTGGGCTCGCCTATTTACACTCCTTACGACGTAAAATCTATCAGGTTGAATGGCGTAGTGAAGATTATTTCTTTTCCGAGTCTAACGACTTATCTGATGATTATTTGTCTAAAATCCTGGTCAGTTTTGATATCTCGACAACCCTCGATACCCCTCTTTTGGCCATGATCCTGGCGATTCCTAAATTTACCCGGAGTTACTCGAACCTGGAAGAAGATACGACTTTAATGTTGTCTCGTATATCGGGGAATTTGGCTCGATCATCAAGAAAGGATATTAAATTACTTCGTATCGACATGGTAAATGCAGGCTTTTTTCGCAACCGAGGTGCTTATCTGATTGGTCGGTTGGTATTTGAAAATGGCACTTTTTTACCATTAATCATTGCTTTGTTAAACGATGAAACGGGTATTTATGTTGACGCTGTCTTAACCAGCGACACTTATGCTCATAACCTGTTCAGTTCTACCCTGGCCAACTTTCACGTTACTACTCCCTATTATCATGAAGTTTGTGCCTTTTTGAAGTTGGTAATGCCAAAGCGTCCGCTTGGATTGCATTATTCAACAATCGGCTATAACCATTTGGGTAAGGTCGCTGTTATGAGTGACCTCAAACAGGAGCTATCAGGTACAGGCTATCTTTTGGAAAATGCGGTAGGGCAACCAGGAACCGTTGCGATGGGATTCGCCTCGTCCAATTCCTCATATAACTTAAAGGTTATTCGTGACAAGCCGACTAAAAATTATAAATGGGGTGAGTTTGGCGGTGTCGAAAAGGTTATTAGAAAATATACCCGGGTGCATGAAATCAATCGCACTGGCAGCATGCTCGATAGCATTATTTATTACAATATTCGTCTTGATCGTAAATGGTTTTCCGAGAGTTTGTTAAGCGAATTACTCGAGCAGGCGACTGAAACAGTCTCTCTACGCAATGAAGATGTTGTATTTCAATATTTAATCGTACAAATCAAACTAACACCCTTACCGGTATTTCTTGAAACAGCAAGCCAAAAACAAGCTGAAACGGCTATCAATAATCTTGGTTACTGCATTAAAAATAATGCTTCGGCAAATATCTTCAATCGTGATCTGGATGCTCGGAATTATGGAATAGGTTCATATCTCAAAGTTTACCTTTTTGACTATGATGCTCTAGAAGATTTGGTCGAAGTGAAAATACGGACGAATCTTGATCGTGAAGCTGGCGAAGAAGATATTCCCGACTGGTTTTTTGAGGATGGCGTCGTATTTCTGCCAGAGGAATTAATTTCAGGCCTCTGTATTCCACAGCGTCCACTGTCAGACTTATTCGCTCGGCGACATGCATCGTTACTTGGGACTGATTATTGGAGCCAAATCCAACAGGACCTCGAAAAAGGTGTCGTGCCCGGAATCAGCGTGTATCCGGACAGTGAGAAAATAAGGCTCTCAATATAGTCGGTTTTTTAACACTTGATTGATTGAATTTTTAGAAAATAATTGATGCCTGTAACTATAGGAATAGGCAGCAGAAACAAAGAGTGATTGGCATAGACTGGAAATAAGTGGTATACCATATACACAGATTGATTTTTCGGTCTGTGTATATGGATCGAATCCAAGATCTTTTCCAGAGAAAATAATATTATTTTCAAATCAATAAACCAAGCAGGTCTACAACCTGTAAATTCGGAGGATAAATAGAATGTTAGATACAACACAATTTAAAAAGATGGCACTGATTGCTGGAGCATCTGCTCTGATGGCCTTGCCTGTTGTCAGTCAGGCGGCCTGGGAACCTCAGAAACCGGTCGAATTTGTCGTTATGGCAGGTAAAGGCGGTGGTGCAGATAAAGCAGTTCGATTAATACAAAGCATTATTGCGTCGGAAAACATGGCCCCTGTGCCTTTTACCCCTGTTAATAAGCCAGGTGGATCGGGCGCAGAAGCACTGGTGCATGTGAATGGTAAAAAAGGTGATAACCACACCATCATGTTCACCCTGAACAGTTTTTATACCACACCATTGCGTCAACCTGGTTTGGGAGTTGATATAACAACTTTCACACCCATTGCACGAATGGCGGAAGATACCTTTCTGTTATGGGTTAATTCTGATCGTAAAGACATTAACAATGTTGCTGATTTTGTAAAAGCGGCCAAAGCCAAAGGTAAGAAATGGATCATGGCAGGAACCGGAAAGAACTCAGAAGACAACTTGTTAACTGACTTTTTGAACACCGCTTACGGACTACAAATGAAATACGTTCCATATAAAGGTGGTGGTAAGGTTGCTAAAGAATTGGCCGGTAATAATGCTGATTCAACGGTTAACAATCCTTCAGAGCAATTGGGTTTCTACGAAGCTGGTACAACCAAAGCACTGGCTACTTTCACACCAACGCGACTTCCATTGTTCCCGGATGCTCCTTCTTTCAAAGAATTGGGTAAAGATTTTGTCTACTTCATGCAGCGTACCGTTGTTGGTGCTCCAGGTATGAGTGCAGAAGCCCGAGTTTATTATGAAGACTTGTTCACGGAAGTATTCAATTCCAAGAAATGGCAGGAATATCGTACCAAGAAGAGTTTACAGGGTGACCTGTTAACGGGTGGTGGATTGATGAATTACTGGAAGCGTGAGCGTGATGTACATGAAGTCATGCTGAAGAAAATGGGCGCGATCAAGTAATAGAAATTAGTAAAGATTGAAAGTAGAGGAGACGTAGGCGTCATGACTGTTCGAACAGCAGAGTTTTTAATGGCAGTCGTGATGGCCGCGTTCTCCATCTACCTGATGGTTAAAAGTACCGAGCTACCCATTGGGTGGATCGCAGATGAAGGGCCGGGTGGTGGGAGCTGGCCATTCTGGTTGTCCGGCATTATGTTGCTATCCTGTGTGGGTATTTTGTTCAACTGGTTTCGTAAGCATGGTCCTGTTGCCACTTCGACTAAAACCTATATTGAAGCGCATGTCATCATGGATGTATTCATGGTCACGGTCTCCCTTGTAGTGACCGTTGGGTTGTTTTCCTGGATCGGGATTTATGGTGCATTGCCATTATTTCTGACTTTTTATCTCAAGGTAATGGGGAAACACAGTTGGAAATTGACGGCTACATTAGCGCTGTTGATTCCAGTCGTCATATTCTATTTTTTCGAAATCACTTTGAAAATCATTCTTCCTAAAGGCATAACGGAACCTCTCTTTTTTCCGCTTTATAAAATGTTCTTTTAGAACACGTCTTGGTTTTTACCAAACTTCACGAGATTAACAAATGTTAGAAACACTAGGACTTCTTGCGGATGGTTTTACCGTCGTATTTGAGCCGCTAAATCTGATGTTGATCATCGGAGGATGCGCTCTTGGGCTATTTATTGGCGCGATGCCGGGTCTGGGTTCGGTCAATGGCGTTGCTATTTTGTTACCACTGACTTTTCTGGTACCACCAACAGGGGCGATTATATT
>JBLIOG010000134.1:0-10141 GCA_047639625.1 Gammaproteobacteria bacterium | reverse complement strand
AACCCATCACTTTTTGCGTCAGACCCGACGAATTTTAAATGCTCAGGACGAACCGCGATCGAAACCGAACCTGATTCGGCAACATCGTTGCGTGGAATACGAATATCTATTCCCATTGTTTGGGCTTTAAGACTATCACCCTGAACTCCGGTAATTTCAGCATCAAGCAAATTAATCTGCCCGACAAAGTCGGCTACAAATCTGGTCTTCGGTTCATTATAAATTTCTTCTGCGTCGCCAATTTGTTCGATACGACCCGTATTCATGACAACGATGCGATCTGACATGCTCATGGCTTCAGTTTGGTCATGAGTAACATAGACGGTTGTAATCTTCAATTCCTGTTGAATCCTACGCAATTCTACCTGCATCGTTTCTCTTAACTTTAAATCGAGCGCACCTAAGGGTTCATCCATGAGTAAAACCTTTGGGGGATAAGCAACAGCCCGCGCAACTGCGATGCGTTGTTGTTGACCACCACTGACCTCTGCAGGGTAACGATCACCCACATTTGAAAGCTTAATCAAATCAAGTAATTCACTCACCCGCTGTTTAATCTGCGCCGCCGGATAACTTCGTTCTTTTAATCCAAAGCCAATATTTTCGGCAACCGTCATATGAGGGAAAAGGGCATAGTCCTGAAACACCATACCGATTTCACGATGTTGCGGAGCAACCCGGGTTACATCTTCATTGCCCAGTAAAATAGAGCCTTCATTGGGTTGAATAAAACCCGCAATCAGCCTGAGGGTCGTTGTTTTACCACAACCCGATGGACCCAGCAGGCTTAAAAACTCACCCTCCTGTATTTCAAGGTTCAATTCGTGGAGCGCGGTTAAATCACCATACCGTTTAACCACTTTATTAAGACTAACTGCAGACATATCGTATCCGAGAAAATTATTTACCAGGTTTACCTAATCCAGTTATTTATCACAAAAATTCCGCCGGCCATTAAGACCGACGGAAATTGCAGATAACACTAGAGATTATTATTGGTTAATTCTACTGACCAGAAACCGAACGGTTCCACTGATCAATCCAGTCAGAAATATCAACTTTAGAATAATCGATGCGCAGTTCACGTGCGATATCCGCAGGATTAAGCTGCAACATTTCGGCTAGAACCGGATCCGATCTCAGCGACTTGATGGCATTGGCGTTAACAGGAACAACACCACTTTTTCTTGCATACTCAAGCTGAAAATCCGCATCATTATATTCGTTTAAAAACCAGTTAGCTGCCTTCACATTTTCACTACTCTTCATAATGACCAACCAGCCATATTTGTGAACACCAACCGCCTTATCTCCAATTCGAGGATGAACCGTAGCAACGTTTACACCCGCATTTCGGGCACGAACACACCAACCGGCATGAACAATTGAAGCGTATACATCACCCGATTGAAACTGTGTTACAACTTCACCACCACGAGACCAGAACTTCAGAGCGTTTAGTTTTTTGATTAGATCCAGACCCGGTTTTACATTAGTCTCATCTCCACCTGCTGCGTGAGCGATTCCACCAAAATTAGCTAAACCACCACCGGATGCAATATCAGGAATTGAAACTCGCCCGGCTAGTTTTGGATGAATTAGATCAGCATAGGTGCTTGGCGTTGGTATCCCCAGTTCTGCAAACTTGTCGCGATTAAAACAGATAGATTCCTGAGTATGCCAGGAAGCAATACGCCAGTCGTTATACTGCCAGTCATCAAGATATGCCACATTTGACATATTCTTATAATCGATTTTTTGAATAAAATCATGGGTTACAAAAAAATCTTTTTCCTGCGCATCCAGCACTTCCATAACATCAAATGGCGCTTTACCACGACCCGCAATCAACTTGGCGAGATTTGATTGTGGACTCCCGGTCACAAATTCAATAGTGCCACCCATTGCTTCAAATTTGGGTGCAATTTTAGTTACGATGTTCTCTTTCCAGGAACCACCCCAGGTAGCAACTTTTAAGGTGACACCATCAAATTCACCCGCTTGCGATACTGATGCAATTGATACACCGAGCGTAATTAAAGCGGCACTCACCAGAGTGCGATTAAATTTCATACTATATTTCATGATCTTCCTCCTCATTTATGGATATAAATTGCCGTTATTTATCGGCTGCCGGATCGTAAGAGCGTATCGAGTCCGACAATTTTTTGCATAGCCAATAAGGCTATTAGACAAAAGAATATGACCAGAGATGCTGACGCCAGAATACTGGGGTCGAAGTCATTCTCAAGTCCGTAAAATAATTCGATTGGATAAGTTACAAATCCGGGCGCCGTTAAAAATATTGAAATGGGTACATCACCAAAGGACACCATGAATGCATACAACGCACCGGCATAAACGCCAGGTTTAATAACCGGCAGAGTTACCCTTCGAAAGGTGCTCCAACGACTCGCACCCAGGCTAAATGCGGCTTCTTCAAGTCGAGTATCAAAACGCTGTAAAATTGCGGTTACAGTTCCAACTACATAGGGTGTGGCAACAAAAACGTGGCCCAGATACAAACCCCAAAAAGTGCCTTGAATATACAATCCGGTAGCATCTCCAACTAGATAAAATAATTGCAAAAAGGCAATACCGGTGACGATAGCTGGAATTTGTAAAGGTGCGCGAAATATGGTGGAAATTAAAGTTCTCCCAGGTAACTTTCCCCGTACGATCCCTAACGCGGCAGGTATTCCTATTACACAGGCTCCAAGTGCAGTGACCCCGGCTAAGAGAAAACTCAATCCCAATGCTTCAAGCTGTCCCTTAGGTATCTTCCAATACCATTGCAATGAGGGTTCATCCGGTGGGAATTTTATCGCTGTGTAATATTCGCCTCCATGTAGAGAAGCCCCAATGACAACAATCATCGGTGACAGCAGGAAAATATAGGCAAGACTGCAATACAGATAATGGAAATATTTACCCCAGGGTAATCCAAGTTTGGGAGGAGGACCTTTTCGACGACCAGCAGCTATAACTGCCTCAGTAGATTGCCTTGCCGAAAGCTCACCCTTGTTTTGCAAAGATGTATTCATGCAATCACCAACCTGGTAGCCCGGAATCGCCGAATTAATATAATGGACAGTAAATTAATGAGTAAAACTGTCACTAGAAGCACTGCAGACAAGGTACCTGCCATCGAATATTTAACTTCCATCATGACCGTTCGCTGTATCAGAACCGGCAAGGTAAAGACCCGGCCGCCACCTAATAAAGCAGCAGACGTAAAAGCACCCATCGACATATTAAATATCATCAACGAACCGATCGTTATTCCAGGGATACTAAGTGGCAATAACACGCGATAATGCATTCGCCAACGACTGGCACCGTGAATCTGGGCGGCTTCTTCGTAGGAGCGAGGAATGGTCTGGATAACGCTATAAAGCAATAGCACTCCAAATCCCAACGTGTAATGCATTAAGCCAACAACAACCCCAGTTTGATTTCCAATAATCGTATACGGCATATCGACGATTCCGGCACCCATCAACAATTTATTGATAAGCCCATCAGCGGAAAAAATGATGATGAGCCCAAACACTTTAATGACGATCGTGACAAAAGTTGCGACCACAATTCCGGCCAGCAATAACATGGACCATCGTGATCGCATTCGAGCGATTAAATAGGCAACCGGAAAACCAAGAATTAATGTAAACAGGGTTGCCAGCGCAGATGTTTTAACGGTTATCCAGAGAGTGTTTAGATAAAAGGAATCGGTGAAAAACCGAATATAATTAGAAGCGTCAAAATCCGTTCCAACCCGACCAAGCCCAAGATCTTTATAGAAACTACCTTCCAGGAACACATATTGCGAGCCGACAATTAGAATGACAACAAAAATTAAACTGGGTAAAAGAACTAATTCCCAACGCGTATTCATATCAACTTATCTTTATCGTGCCACGAGCAATGATCAAAATAGTTCATCACTCTAAAGCCCTTCGAAACGCGGATCGTGTTTGATTTTCTTTAATTTGGTTTCTACGTAGTCAATACGCTCCTGGCCATTAAATTGATCACCTTCGAAAACAACCCCCATGACCATATCAGTCACTTCTTCCAGTAGTTTTTCGTCATCCTCAGGATGCACACCAATCGGCAAAACCGTGTCCTGAACATGTGTCAGCCATTCATCACCCACTCGATCCAATTCAGGTAGCTTTTGCCCTTGTTGAATGGCTCGAATGCCTTTACGTAACTTTCTGCGCAAATAAAACACACCCTTATCAGTGGATTTAAGGTTCTCTGCCGCATGAGAGTTTATGGCCCCCTGAGATACCTGGGCTTCATAGTCATTCGGATGGCGTTGTCGATACTCATAGGGTTCAGTACCCGTTTGTCCGGGGAAGTCGACTTTGTTTTTACCGCAATCTTGACGTGTTCCATGGCCTTCGGGATCAATCCCGTCGCCAAAACTACGCCAGGCAATAATCATACAATGATCGTCATCGTGAGGAATCGTCCACTTGGTAATACTCGCACGTTTAAAATACTTTTCTTCGCGTCCGGTCTCCCACCACGCACCGACCTGGCTAAAAGAAGGTGACAAGGTCTCCTGTGATCGAACCCAGATCATATTCTCAACTCTATAAGTAAGCGTTGCGTAGACTTTATGGTCTTTTTCATAAAATTTGGTGACGGGAGCTATTCCCCAGGTATCGCCAAAATGAATATCAGTGACCCGCGCATGCAAAAATACGGTATGCCAGGGGTCCATGGTATTTTCACAGATTTGCAACCAGTTGCAGGGATAGTCGATCGAATAGGGCACCATTTCAACATCGGGAAGCTGTGTCGTATCAAACACAGGAAAGTCAGGCTTTTCTTCTGGTGGCCCCATGTAGGCAAAAATTAATCCTTTATATTCGACAATCGGATAAGCGCCATGACACACTTTTGATTCCCCTTCTAGGTCCTGTGCAGGCATTTCAAGAATGGTTCCATCGGTGTCATACAACCAGCCGTGGTAACAGCAGCGTAAACCTTTAGCTTCAATCACGCCGAATTCGAGCGATGCGTTTCTATGGCTGCAATGCAGATGCAACAATCCGAAATCACCTGATTTATCTTTGAATGCAACCAGGTCTTCGCCCAGTATCCGAAGCCGTTTCGGGACATCGGTGAGTTCCTGAGTCATGACGACAGGAATCCAGGATCGACGAAAAAATTCGCCGCAGGGTGTTCCCGGTCCAACGTGCGTTAATTCGGTATCTTCTGGCGGACGCTTTGCTTTGTGATAGCCACCGAATTTATCCTGCTTACTCGATTTGTAATCTTTGATGGTTTGATTGTAATCGGTTCCCAGCATATCGTTTGCCATCACATCTGTCCCCTGAACTCACACTTGTTATTTATCACCCATCATAGTCATGACCTGATTGATTGCCTACTCGGTATTGTCCGCATTTAAATGCATGATTTCACGCAGGTAACCAGGGGTTTTCCCCCACTCCTCAGAACAGGCAAGCTCTGTAATAATACTTTATCCAGATTGACTCCTGAACGGGAATGAGAAATATAAACAAGCCAACTATCTACTCGGGTATCTGCCCACATGATTGTCCTGATGCCTGCGGGATCGAGACTGAAGTGCAAGATGGTCGCGCCATTAAAATTTCTGCACAAAAGAATCATCCAATTGCAGCTAATTGGCTTTGTGCCAAAGTCTCGCCTTATCTAGATCGGGTTTATCACCCTGAGCGTCTAAAAACCCCACTTAGACGGATAGGGCCAAAAGGGTCGGGGCAATGGGAGCCGATTAGTTGGACGGCTGCTATCGATGAGATTAAACACCAGTGGGGCACAATTATTCAATCCCACGGCGCTGAAGCAATATTGCCGTACAGTTATAGCGGTACGCTGGGTCTGGTTCAAATGACCGTTGCCAGCGCGCGATTCTGGAACCGATTAGGTGCCAGTCAACTTGAAAGGTCCATATGCATGGCAGCTACTCGACATGCCGTTCGAGCGACACTAGGCGCTAGAATGAGTCCGCCTTATCAACAGGTAGAAGATTCCAAACTGTTAATTTTCTGGGGTCATAATCCAGTTAGTACGGCGCCGCATCTGATGCCATTTGTTAAACGGGCCCGGGAAAAAGGCTGTAAATTAGTGGTCATAGATCCTAGATACTCACGATCCTCTAAAGGTGCCGATTATCATCTACGGCCTCTTCCTGGTACCGACGGTGCGCTCGCGCTGGGTCTTGCGCGTGAAATCATGGTTGGTGGCTATCATAATCAAGCATGGATTGACCAATTTTGTCATGGTTGGCCTCAATTTCGAGATCAGGCCATTAGATTCGATCTGGAGCGCGTATCTGAAATTACAGGCATAAAAATATCCGACATCAAACAACTCGCCGAATTATTCGGCCAGCAAACGCCGACTATGATACGAATGGGAGATTCGCTTAACCGGAATATTCAAGGGGGTCAAACCGTCCGAGCGATTGCCTGCCTGCCGGCCCTGACCGGTCAATATGGAATTCGTGGTGGAGGACTCAGCTGCTCTACCGGGGACTATTTTATCTGGAATGATGAATCGATTAATCGCTGGAAGGATTGTCCAGCACCCGGTCGGATAATAAATATGAACCGTCTTGGTTTCGAATTGAATAACACCGAAAACGATCCCCCCATTCAATCCCTGTTCGTGTTTTGTGCAAATCCGATGGTATCAACCCCAAACACGGCAGAAGTTAAAAAAGGATTAATGCGCGAGGATTTATTTACTGTTGTTCATGACCTTTTTATGACCGATACCGCGCGTTACGCCGATATCGTTTTACCAGCCACCTCACAACTTGAACAGGTCGATTTACATCGAGGTTATGGCCATACTTACCTGGGTTACAACCATCCTGCGATCGCCCCTATTGGTGAATCAAAGAGTAACTGGGACGTTATGCAATTGTTATCACGATCGATGGATTTCGAAGATGACTGGTTATACGAAACACCCGATCAGATCATAGAAGGTGTATTAGAGGCCACTCAAAACGATACTGATCGGGTTAAAGATATTTCACTTAAAACGCTACAGGAAAATGGCTTTCAGGCTTTTGCCTCCGAAGATGAAGTGCCGTTTTCGAATGGACACTATGCGACAGCCAGCGGAAAGATCGAGCTACACTCTGAAGTCTATGAAAAGGCAGGTCTTTCGGCCGTACCTGACTGGAAAAGTCCTTCCATTGATCCAGACCTGGACCCGCAAAGAACATTACACCTGGTTTCACCGGCCGCCCATCATTTTGTTAACTCTAGTATGGCAAACCTCGACGGTCTTTTACGGCGTGAGAAAGAGCCGAAAGTATTAATTCATACCTCCGATGCCTCAAGAATGGGGATCGAAAACAATAAAAAAATCCGACTAAGCAATGCCAATGGATATTGTGATCGAACATCACATGTAAGCGATGATGTTCGACCCGGTGTAGCCATCGCAGTCAATGGCTTCTGGCAGAATGACAATCAGCAAATCACGATTAACTGGACAACATCAGACGTTCTCGCAGATGTAGCCGGTCAAAGTACATTCCAGTCAAATTGCGTAGAAATTAATCTTTTATGACCAATGAGCGAATAGGATAATGACCGAAAAACAATCAAATCAAGTCACACTGATTACGGGAGCCAGTAAAGGTATCGGATGGGCCTGTGCCGAATTACTGGCAGAACGAGGACATCACGTTGTCGGGCTGGCTCGCAATAAACCTTCTGATTTTCCTGGAGACTTTTTTTCGATCGATCTCGCAGACCGCAAGGGACTCGATAAACTATTGGTATCGCTATGCCAACAATATCAGTTCACAGGATTATTGAACAACGCGGGCATTGTCGGGCCAGAACTGATTGAAGATATTGACCTCGAAACGGTTGACGCTGTGTTTCAAATCAATCTTGGAGCAGCGATGCAATGCACAAAACACTGCGTAGCCTCTATGAAACGAGAGGGACTTGGCCGAATCGTCAATATATCGAGTGAGCTAGCGCTCGGTCTTCCAACCCGCACTGCCTATGGGGGTTCTAAAGCTGCCTTAATCAGTATGACCCGAACCTGGGCCCTTGAACTGGCAAGAGATTCAATTACGGTGAATGCGATTGCACCCGGTCCCGTCGATACTGAATTCTTTCGTGGCAATAATCCGCAAGGCAGTTCAGAACGCATTCGAAAACTAAATCGTATTCCACTGGGCAGGTTTGCATCAGCCAACGATATAGCGCGTTCTGTAGGGTTTTTTATGGGTCCTGATTCAGAATATATAACTGGACAGACACTGTTCGTCGATGGCGGATCAAGTCTGGCCAGTTCAGCATTATTTTAGACTTTACACAATTTAACAATTTCACATCGGGAGAAAAGAATGGCTGACGCAAATCGGAAAATCGAAGTCGACTCAAAGGTTGTCGAAAAGTTACGTAAGGAAATAGATGATCGAGGGATTAAATACCTGATACCCAGTTATGTTGATATGCATTGCGTTCCTAAAACTAAAATAGTTCCGATTGCTTCCCTCGAAAATATATTAGGTGGATCAGAATTATTCACGGGTGCGGCTCTTGATGGTGTCCCCCAGAATATGTCTGACAATGAAGTTGCCTCGGTACCCGATCCCGATTCGTTTACCCCTGTTCCCTGGCGCGATGACTCATCCTGGTTTTCCAGTGACTTGTGGCATCGAAGCGGGATTTTATGTCTTTAACGATGATGGTTCGAAAGAACCGGTCCCCGTGAGTCCAAGACATCACTTCGATAAACCCACTTACGACGTCGTCCATTTAATGGATAACCTCGATTCGTGGTTATCAGAAAGGGACGATGCAATGAAAGACCTGGGTTGGGCGTTTATTCTTTTGACCATGAAGATGGTATTGGTCAGTTTGAACTCGATTTTGATTCTGCCGATGGCCTCAAAATGACGGACCGCTTTGTCTTTTTAAGAGTCATAGTTAATGAGTTCGTCAGACGCCATGGTTGCTACGCTTCCTTGATGCCAAAACCCCTTGCTGATAAAGCCGGTAGCGGCGCTCATTTTAACGTTTCATTGGCCGACGCAAAAACAGGAAAGAATCTGTTTGTGGCGGATGATTCAGACGAACACCAACTGGGCCTATCAAATTTAGGGTATCAGTTTACAGCTGGGATCATGCAACATTTGCCCGCCATTCAGGCTTTAGCAGCACCGATGGTCAATAGCTATAAGCGCTTGATTATGAAAGGCAGTACATCTGGTTATACCTGGGCGCCTTGTTTTACCTTATGGGGTGGCAACAATCGAACCAATACGATACGAGTTCCAAGCGGTGGCGGACATATCGAATTGCGCAGCGCCGATAGTGCCTGTAATCCTTATCTCGGAATTGCCTTGATGGTAGCGGCCGGACTTGAAGGGGTTAAACAGGGATTGCAACCTGATCAGCCCAATCGTGTAAATCTATATGAACAAACCGAAGAGGCGCGTAACGCCCAGAACATTCTCTGGCTACCGCGCACACTCGAAGAAGCAATCGATGCCTTTGAACTACCAACAGGATCCAGGATTCAATCTCGAGCTGATTTATCAAACACCGGATTTTCGTATTATGTCTGAACCTTTGAATATCATGTGCTGGGATGGTTACCAGGAAAAAAGTTTTAACGCCAGTTTTGAAAGGGATTTCAAAACCACGGTTCACGCTCACAATCTCTTGAGCGATTACGAAGCAGCGAGAGACTTGATCAATGCAGATGGTCTGTCCCAACCCTGTCATGTGTTAAACATTAATAATGCCTATATCAAGAAATACCTGTATCCAGCGGGTAGAGTAAAAGTACTCGATGGGGAAAAGTTTCAACCCTATCTGTCCAATTTGCTTCCGGAGTTCGATCCTTTTTTACCCTGGACCGGTGACGAAGACCAGACCATTGGCGTTGGCCAACGTTTCGGAACCTTTAATCTTGTCGTAAACCTGGATCGAATCAGTTTGAGTGACGCTCAGGATCAGGGATTTAAACTAGTAGAAGATAATCGTTTTTCCGACCGCTTTGGCATTCTTACTTATACGGACTTCAATTTATTTCATCTTTGTATAGCGAGCGATCTCAATCCTTTTGAAAAATTGAATGATTCCAATTTGGTCACCCT
>JBLIOG010000133.1:0-10243 GCA_047639625.1 Gammaproteobacteria bacterium | reverse complement strand
GTCGAGCTTTCGGCTAAAGGCCTGGCAGTGGAGACAATTATTGCTTGGGCTTTCGTTCCCACCACTCATTTTTCCCATGTGATTGGTACCCGAGGTTATGATCTGGTTGGAAGTATCGACCCCAGTTATTACTCAGTCGTTAGTTTTTTTCTAATAATATTGATTCTCTGATTCGAATTGCCTGTGCCCTGGTCGTTATATTGGGGCATATATTGATTGGCCTGCATTTCTGAAAATGTGCGTTTGGCCTGCCAGATATTCCCTCAAGCTGAACTGAGTATAACGGTCCTGGTTGAGTCTGGTCTTGCGCTCGAACAATCAATACACAGTGTTGGCGTACAGAGGCATGGAGAATATGTGGTTGCGATGTTCGTTGATATGCGAGGCTCTACCAGTTTGGGTGAGCGAGTTATGGTTTATGAGGTTGTGTATTTACTCAATCAGTTTTTTGTCGAGCTGTCTGAATCACTCAGCGAAAAAATGGCCACTATGCTCAATTTGCTGGAGATGGCCTGATGGGCCTTGTAGGGGCTAGATCTTAAAACTCGTAACTATGCCTGTCGGGACGCACTTCAAGGTGCTGCAAGTATGTTCCGCCGAATAGACGAGCTTAATCAGAGACTGGCCATTGAATTTGGCGAGAATATTTCAATGGGAGTGGTTATCCACGGCAGTGAGGCTATAGCCGGCACGATGGAACCACCGAAGGCGCCTCTGTTAACGGCGGTCGGCGATAATATTAATATCACTGTGAGACTCGAATCGCAGGCTAAAATTTTAAAAAAATGACTGTGTCGTATCGCAGGAAACACTGGTTAAAGCCAGCATTGAATTACCTGGCAGCGTGGCACACGAATTATCGATTCGCGGTCGAGATGAAAAAGTATTAGTCAGGGCCATCGACAAATCGGAACTGATGGACTATTTTGCTACTGAGTCAAAAATTTGAGCATAGCATCGATCCCATTTAAAGCTGTTAGCGACCGATTAATAGAAGTGAATTCCGGCCAGGTCGAGAGAATAACAACCACATAATCTGAATCCGGGTCAGCGTAAATGAGTTGCCCGAAGACGCCACGAGCCATCATTACGTTTGTATCAACGTTACGTAACCAAAACTGGTTTTTATATCCCCCGTTAGGCAATAATTTTTTACGTCCTTCATCGACGATGTTGGATTCGGAGCGGGTCGTGTCACGGACCCATTTCTCGGGGACAATTTGTTGTCCGTTAGCTTGTCCATAGTGACTAAGCATGAGTCCAACCCGTGCATAGTCTCGAAGTGTTGCATTAAATCCGCCACAGGCCAAAGGATAGCCTGCCCGGTCGACCGTGAAATTAGCCGATTCATCACAACCCAGTGGTCGCCATAAATATTGGCTGACAAGTTCGGTTAAACGTTTACCGCTAACTCTTTCCATGGCATGCGCAATAACGTCGGTTTCAATGGATCGATAATTGAATCGTTCGCCGTGTTCGGCATCAGATTCCTTCAGAGTCAAAATTTGCTGCCAGATACAGTTAGGTGCTTCAACGCCCTGGCGAGGCGGTTTCCATCCGCAGGCTATGTCGGTTGCTGCGATGTGTGAATCGAGAGCTTCATAATCTTCAATGTATCGAACGCCACTCGACATGTTCAAAAGCTGTTGAAGGGTAGCCCCGCGATACGCGGTTGATTCGAGTTCAGGGAGATAGGTTGTTATTGATGCATTGAGATCAAGTAAACCTTCTTCAACAAGTTTACCCGCCACGCAACTGGTGATCGATTTAGCGACCGATTGCGACAGATGCAAACTACGATTGGTCATGTTGTTACGATAACTCTCATGAACAATTGAATTACGATGGAGCACGATCAATCCATCGTTAAAATCCATATCGAGCCAGTTTGAAAGAGTTTGCTCCTGATCCGCATAATCTTTAAATGTGAGGGATGAGAAATCAACAGGGGATTCGGGTAATGGATTTACCGGTCCTTTGCCACGCCACACTTCTGCTGTTGGAATAATTTCACGAACATGTTGAAACGACCAGCGATTCCACGGGGCTCTATCCCAGTCTTTAACAGGAACTTGATTTATAGAAGTTACGGGGGAGTCTTGCATGATAGTAGTCAGTTATAGATGAGAACCTGATCCGACTAAAGGAGCCGGATCAGGATGGAACTTACTTCTGTAATTCAGTCCAGATTGCGGTGTACATCTTCTGAACTTCGGGTGGGCAGGTAGGATGGAACGAGCCGGCGGCCTGTAATTCTTTAGGCACTATGATTTCAGGAGCGGTAGCCATATCTTCGGGCATGAATTCTTCAGACCCTTTGATGCTATTAGCATAGCGAGCAAAAGCTGATATTAACGCTGCATTTTTAGGTTCCATGATGAAGTTCATGAACAAACGAGCATTTTCTTCATTTTTGGCACCCTTCAGTAAAACAACCGCGTCAGCCCAGAGAGAATAACCTTCTACCGGATAACCATATCGGACATCGGGATTTTTAAGACGCGCTCTGAAAGCCGCACCATTCCAATAGAGTGAAGCCGCAAGATCACGGCCCGCAAACTTTTCGATAACGCCGTAATCCATTGACTTCCATTTAGGCTTGGCTTCAACCAGTTTATCGCGGACTTTTCTGAGCATTTTCTTATCGCCGGTACAAACTTCGCCACCTAAATAAAGTACGGTCGTACTAATGACGTCGAGCATTTCAGGTGCCACGTTGATTTTCCCGATTAGTTCTTCAGGCGGATCAAGAAAAATACTTGAAGTATTGTAATCGCCCGAATAAACCGAAGTATCGACCATGATGCCGACGCTACCCCATTGCCAGGGAACGCTGTATTCGCGGCCAGGATCCCAGTCAGGATTACGCCACCGATCATCTACATTTTTAAAGTTAGACATCTTGTCAGGCCTGGCTTTTATCAACAGCCCTTCAGAAACCCAGATGGGCAAATAACTGTGAGAAGGTACTGCAAGATCGAAACCATGGCCGCCAGCACGAACTTTGGCGAGTGCGGTGTCATTCGAATCGTAGTCAGTGACCGTGACTTTAATGTCATACTGTTTTTCGAATTTTTCGACGAGTTCCGGGTTGGTATAGTTTCCCCAGTTATAAAGGTTTAGCGTTCCGGCAGCAAAAGCAGAGCTGCCAAATAAAAGGGCCAAGCTGCCCAGGGCTGGTATTATCTTTCTTTTCATGATCAACCTCCTCGGTTGGTTTGATTGTTTTACGATTTTCAGAAAATCCTGGTCTGTCAATCGAGGTACAAGGTCTGAATGCCCCCAGCCTTATAATGCGGTGAATACCCGCAGCAGTGCCTTCCTGACCCTGCTTGTTATTTCTTATCTCTACTTAGAAAAAATATCAGAGTAACCAGCAACACCGAAATACCAAGCAATACGGTCGATATTGCATTTATTTCCGGTGTGATGGTTCGTCTGAGCTGGCCTAACATATAGGTTGGCAGTGTGTCTTGCCCAGCCGATTTAACAAATTCAGTGATTACGACATCATCGAGTGAGATGACAAATGCCAGCATGGCTCCAGCCATTATTCCAGGTAATAAAAGAGGGAAAGTCACCCGTCGGAAAGCCTTCCAGCGCGTTGCATAAAGATCTGCTGCCGCCGTTTCGAGCGTGAGATCCATACCTTCAAGTCGGGCCCGAATGGGAAGATAAGCAAAAGGAATACAAAATGCAGTATGGGCAATTATTAAATAGGCGAATCCGTGATAGTCAGTTAACTTCTTTATCGTTGCAACGACCAGAAGCAATGCAACTGCAGTCACAATTTCGGGGACCATTAGTGGTTGATTAATCATGGCGAAAATTGAAAATTGCCCCTTATAAGGACGAGTCCGGGTTGTTCCAAGTGCCGCCATTGTCGCGAGTATGGTCGCAAAGAAAGAGGCACAGGCGGCCACGATTAGCGATCGAATTGCGGCATCCTGAACTTGCTGGTTTTGCCATGCGGCTTCATACCAGCGGAATGATAAACCTTCCCAAAGTGCGATATTATCGCCGGCATTGAATGAATAGGCGACCAATGGAGCCAATGGCATATAGAGAGAAAAGAAACAGACCATCGCGATAATGGCGAAGCCCGGCATGCTGCGAATTGAGAATGGTTTTCCTGCGGTTTTTTTAATGTCCATTTGCAGAGTTTCCTTTTTGTACAGTTCGAACATAAAAGATTAATGCCAACATGACTATGAACAGTAGTGTCAGGGACAGGGCTGCGCCCAGAGGCCAGTTTCTTCCTTGACCAAATTGTAATTCAATCAAATTACCAATCATTAAATTTTTTCCACCGCCAAGAATCCTGGGTGTGACATAGGCCCCCAGAGAAGGAATAAAGACAAGGATTGATCCTGCGATTATGCCGGGTTTAACCAGTGGGATGATGATTCGTTTGAGCACTTTCCAGCGACTCGCATAAAGGTCATAGCCCGCTTCAACCAGTCGAAAGTCAAACCTCTCGAGCGAAGCATAAATGGGCAGAATCATGAGTGGAAGGTAAACATAGGTCATGCCTAGTAAAATCGCGACGTCGGTATAGAGCATGTCAAGCGGCACATCGATAACGCCAACGGTCAAAAGCAGATTATTGATGACGCCTTGATTTCGAATGATTTCAAGAATCGCAAAAGTGCGGATTAACAGATTGGTCCAAAAGGGAATTGTGACCAGAAATAACCAGACATTGCGAGTTTCAGGTGGGCGGGTTGCAATAAAGTAAGCGGTCGGGAACCCGAGTACAAATGCGACCACAGTGGTCATGAACGACAACCGAACCGAGCGCCAGAATATTGATAAATGTGCATCAGCCAGGCCGACCGTATCGTCAAATATATCTTTATGAAAAAGAACCTGGAACCAGGCCTCGAATGAAAATATCCATTGAATGCCGCCATAATCACCTGGCGTTAGGAAGGCGAACACAAACATGATCAGAAGTGGGCCGGATGCTGCGAAAAACAGCACGATCAAAGCCGGAGTGGTCAGCAGTATATTTCGCCGGGCGTCGTTGCGCCTTGCATTTTCTTCGAGATTGGCCAACGCAGAATTAGTCATAGTAGTCGTAGTATCCGCTTGGCCTTAGTCTTTCAAAACCTGTATCGATTCCGGGCTGATTATGACCCCGACCCGACTTCCCGATTCATAGTTTTGTGTTCGTCCCAGTATATTCTGAACGCGAACGGTAAAGGCGCTGACACCGTCAAGCTCCAGGTGATATTGAGTATCTGTACCGATATAGACGATATATTGCAGGGTTCCCTGCAGCGATGCCTTTGACAAATCGTCGGTTAATAGAACCTGTTCAGGACGAATGGCAAGTGTCACCTGACTATCAACTGACAGGTCAGTGCCTGTCATTGCGGTTAGCTCGATATCATTGTTAATTTTTACCCGACATTCGCTGTCGGTTTTTGAAATCAGTACCGCGTCGACAAAATTGGTATCGCCGATAAAGTCCGCTACGAAACGATCACTGGGGTGATCATAAATCTCGTGAGGAGCACCCACCTGTAAAATATTGCCATGATTCATGACTGCGACCCGGTCAGACATCGTGAGCGCTTCTTCCTGATCGTGTGTTACGAACAAAAAGGTAATTCCAGTTTCATTCTGAAGACGTTTCAACTCGATTTGCATTTCCTTTCGGAGTTTATAATCGAGCGCGGACAGAGGTTCGTCGAGCAATAAAACCTGGGGATGTGGCGCTAGAGCTCTTGCGAGCGCCACCCGTTGTTGTTGTCCGCCTGAAATTTGATCGATGCGTCGATCGCGCAAGGCTTCCATCTGTACCAGCTTTAGCATTTCGTTGACGGTTTTGCGTATTTCAGTCTTGGGCTTTTCCTGCATTTCCAATGCAAAAGAAATGTTTTGCTCAACGGTCATGTGAGGGAATAATGCGTAGCTTTGGAAGACCGTGTTTACTGGTCGTTGATACGGCGGTAGTTGGGAAATATCTTCGCCATTTAGTAAAATTTGACCTGAACTAGGATGTTCAAATCCCGCAACTAGTCTGAGGAGAGTCGTTTTACCACAGCCGGATGGTCCGAGCAGCGTAAAAAATTCGTTCTGGCGAATCGATACAGACACTTTGTTAAGTGCCACTACTCGATTTTCCTGATTACCAAAAATCTTCTCAATATTGTCGACAACGATTGCATTTTTCGAGTCGTTACGAGAAGTGGCTGATTCCACCATGTCCTGCCTACCCTTTTATTGTTAGTATTTTCCCGTGGAAGATATCGCAGCTGGTCATGCAATGCAATTAGCATAACTTCGGGTATGATGAATGCGCCTAAAATATCCGACATAATTATCCATTACTTTCCTTGGGGTCTTGTATATTTCATGAATAATCTTGATATTTGTTATCTGCCTGCTACTGATATTCTCCAACGCTTCCGCGATAAGTCCTTGTCGCCGGTCGATGTCCTGAACGCCTATATCGAAAGATCGGAACAGGTAAAACCTGTGGTAAATGCTCACAGCCACGAGTTTTTTGATCAGGCGCTTGATCAGGCCAAAAAAGCGGAACAAAAATACCTGAAAGGAAAACGTACCCGCAAGCTTGAAGGGTTACCGATCGCTATCAAAGATGAAACGCTTTTGAAAGGTATGCCCTGTAGCAGTGGCTCCCTCATTTTCAAAGACGATATTGCTGACAGCACTTCAATTGAAAATCAACGTTTGCTCAATGCCGGTGCAATTATCCATGCGAGGACAACAACCCCGGAGTTTTCCTGTGCCGGTTATACCCACTCGAGACTTTGGGGTGTGACTCGAAACCCCTGGAATCCAAAATTTACCCCGGGTGGCTCGTCGGGTGGTTCCGCTGCATCACTTGCTTGCGGGACAACTTCAGTAGCTACCGGGTCTGATATCGGTGGGTCGATACGAATTCCTGCATCAGCCTGTGGCCTGGTTGGTTTTAAACCACCTTATGGACGCAATGCAGCTGAACCGCCATTTAATCTGGATACCTATTGCCACACCGGGCCACTGGCGCGAAATGTTGCAGATACCATCTTACTTCAGAATGTTGTATCTGGGCCGCATTCGCAGGATATCGCTTCGATAAAACCTAAATTGACTCTACCGACGCAGTATCCTGATATTAAAGGCTGGAAGATCGCGTTTTCGATGGATTTAGGACTGTTTGAAATAGATCCTGAAGTCAGGCGTAACACACTCGAAACCATTGAGATTTTAAGGTCACTCGGAGCGACCGTTGATGAAGTTGAATTGAACTGGCCGAAGGATGTAATAGAGGCAGGTATTGATTATCTCGATCACTTTTTCGGAGTAGAGATTGGTAAGTTTGTCGAAGAGCATGGAGATTTGATGACAAGCTATGCGCTAGACTTTGCGAAACGAGCCGCTTTATCTACCGCCGCTAAATATTTTCACAGCATCGAAGTAGCGGGTGAAATGTACAATCAATTTGGTCCATTGTTTGATCGTTATAATTTATTTGTCTGTCCTACTAATGGCCTGGCGGCAGTTCCTGCTGAACATGACCAATCCAGGGATACCGTCCAGATTAATGGTCAGACTGTCGATCCTTTACTAGGTTGGGTGCTAACACTTCCTTTTAATATGATGAGCCGTTGTCCTGTCATAAGCATGCCCTCTGGACGTACCAGTCAAAATGTGCCAACGGGTATTCAATTGGTCGGTGCGACCTATCAGGATAAAGACGTGTTTCGTGCCGCAATGGCCATTGAAAACGCGCGTGGTGCCTGGTATACATCGGCTGAAAATCGACCAGACATTGCGGTTTAGATATCCATAATTGAACACCTGATCTATTAAAAGTAACTACGATATCGTTGTGATCGGCGGTGGTAATGCTGCGCTATGCGCGGCAATAACAGCCGCTGAAACCGGTGCTTCTGTGCTTATCCTGGAATCGGCGCCTAAAACTTATCGAGGTGGAAACTCCCGACATACCCGTAATTTTCGATGTATGCATCAGAAGCCGCTTTCAGTGCTAACCGATTGTTATAGTGCTGAAGAATACTTTCATGATTTGCTGAAAGTTACCGGCGGTAAAACCGATCAGAAGCTAGCCAGGATGGTAATCGATGCCACTGAAGAATGTTTACCCTGGATGGAACAGCGCGGGGTTCGATTCCAACCGGCACTATCAGGAACTTTATCCCTGGCGCGGACTAACGCATTTTTCCGGGGAGGCGGAAAGTCGCTGGTAAATGCCTACTATCGAACAGCTGAAGCATTGGGAGTTGATACATTGTATGACGCTGAAGTTACCCATGTTGAACTCAAAGGTTCGCGGGTCACACAACTTGAATTTCAATATCAAAATAGTGCCCATAAAATTAAACCCGCAGCAGTAATCGTTGCTGCCGGTGGGTTTCAAGCCAATCTGGAATGGTTGGCTGAGGCCTGGGGACCGGCTGCAAAGAATTTCCTGATCCGTGGTACGGCTTATAATCGTGGAGTTGTGCTTAAAGACTTACTCGATCAGGGGGCAGAGTCAATCGGTGATCCCACTCAATGTCATGCGGTGGCCATCGACGGGCGTTCGCCGCAATTCGATGGTGGTATTGTAACTCGACTGGACTGCGTCCCTTTTTCTATCGTGGTCAATAAAAATGCCGATCGGTTTTATGATGAAGGCGAAGATGTTTGGCCCAAACGTTATGCAATCTGGGGCCGTCTAATTGCTGCGCAACCGGATCAAATTGCCTATTCGATTATTGATTCGACTTCGCTCGATCTATTTATTCCATCAGTCTTTCCTCCCGTTATGGCTGATAGCATCGAAGGCCTGGCCGCTAAGCTCGAATTGCCAGCGGATCGATTGCAACACACCGTCGATGAATTTAATCAAGCCTGTAATGAGGGGGCTTTTCACCCCACCGAGCTCGATGGTCTTGCGACCCGGGCGTTAAAACCCGCCAAGACCAACTGGGCTCGTGCCATTATAAAACCTCCCTTTTATGCTTACAGTTTGAAAACCGGTGTGACTTTCACCTACCTCGGATTGAAAGTAGATGAAAAGGCCAGGGTTCAGGGTCAATATGGATTGATCGAGAATTTATGGGCCGCTGGAGAAACTATGGCAGGGTCAATTCTTGGACAAGGTTATCTAGCGGGGTTTGGAATGGCAATTGGCACCGTATTCGGTCGGATAGCGGGTCGAGAGGCGGCTAATTATGTCCGCTGAAATTTATCAGGAAGCCATTCGACAGGTTGAAATTTGTAATGCCTGTCGTTATTGCGAAGGTTATTGCTCGGTATTTCCGGCAATCCAGCGACAGAGGGGCTTTAATGAAGCAGACGTGATTCAATTCGCGAATCTTTGTCACAATTGTCGAGGATGTTATTACGCCTGCCAATATACCGAGCCACATGAATTTGCGCTCAATTTACCGGCCATTTTGGCCCGGGCCAGGTCCGCTAGTTGGCAAGCTCAAACTTTTCCAGGTGGATTATCCAGGTGTTTCCAAAAAAGTGGGGTCGCAATCGCTTTGATTCTAATAATGGCAGTATCGTTATTGTTATGGCTGACCCGCCAAACCGCGACGGCAGAAGCGGGTCAATTCTACGATGTGTTATCGCATGGCTGGATGGTCAGTCTATTTTTGCCAGCTTTTATTCTACCTGTATTGGTCATTGTTATGAGTATCAGCCGCTACTGGAAAGTAGTGGGCGGCGTGCGTCCTACCGGGCAACAATTTATAGCAGCCATACTGTCGGCGGGTCGAATGGAAAATCTGGCGGGAGGTCATGGAGATGGCTGCAATTTTGAAGATGAAGATCGTTTTTCAAATAGCCGACGGTGGTTTCATCAGGCCACGATGGTCGGATTTCTGTTGTGCTTTCTTTCGACAACTGTCGCCACCGTAATGCATTACGGTTTTGAAATGCCAGCGCCTTACCCATTACTTTCTCTGCCAAAATTATTTGGATTAAGCGGCGGATTTTTATTATGTGGGGGTTCTCTCGGACTGATGATTCTAAAACTAAGGTCTGATTCGAAGCTATCTGATGCTTCAGTTGCGGGTGCTGAAATGGCTTTTGTTTTACTGCTATTCTTAACTGCCGCCACCGGGTTGTTGTTGTATTTTGCAGGTCAGAGTTCATGGTTGCCGGAAATCCTTTCCATCCATCTCGGTAGTGTCCTGGCTTTTTTTCTATTAACGCCTTATACCAAAATGATGCATGGTTTCTATCGATTCGCAGCCCTGCTACGCGATGAACA
>JBLIOG010000132.1:0-10309 GCA_047639625.1 Gammaproteobacteria bacterium | reverse complement strand
ATTGCTGAGTTAGAAGTGATGATAGAGGTGTTTATCGCTGTCGGGGTTTGTGTGATTTGCGGTCCTGCTGCGGTGGCTGGCAAACTATCTATAATCAGCGCTAACTCCAGCTCGGCGGCCAGTCCTGCTTCAACGATAATATCTTCAGAAACGTCAAACTTATTGATAAGCAAATTAGAAGTCGCCGAAATTGCCAATTTAAATGCAGTGGAGGTGACTTCAATCCCATTGTTTACCCCAGCATTCACGATAGCAATATACAGACTGGTGATCATCTCCGGATTTAACCCTGCCTTGAGGGTTTCCGCCATTTTCTCGATGACTAATACAGTTGCTTCCGCAAGTGAAATCCCTTCACTCATCTGGAATCCGATTTTATTGGTTATTGCCAGATCATTGAAAGCTGATGTTTCAATGGGGGTACTCGTAGCGGCATAGGTCGCACCGGATACGAGGACTAAAATGGCAACTAGCGGGGCTAATAGAATATTCATGATTGCTGGGTGCGTTAAACACCACCTCATTAAACGCAAGAATCTACTATGATTACACACCACTTTCGGAATTTCGTCAATGATGCTGAAATAGTTCAATTCTGCGGTTAAAGCCTGTTATCGCTTTAAGGCGTTTTATATCAAATGGACCGGGCTAAATTTTCTTCCCATAACTCGCAGTATAGTATTCACCCGCGTAGCTGTAATCGCCATATTGTTGATGATTCTTAAGGTTATAGTGATTCAGAACTCCACCCAGAATATTAGCCTCTGCCTGGTGTAATCGGCTAAGACCGAAATTGATCATCGGAAACGGAGTCGAATCGGCTTTGATGACAAAAATAACACCATCGGCCATGGTCGCAATAAGCCGTGACTCGCTTACTGGTAAAATAGGTGGTGTATCAATGATAATGTGGTCAAATCTTTCAGATAACTTTATCAGCGTATTCCTGAAAGCTTTAGACGAAATGACATCCAGCGGAGAAGGCGGTTTTACACCGGTGGGAAGGATGCAAAGATTGCTGTTTTCCCAACGATGGATGCACGTTTCTGGCGGTGCTAACTGAGCCAGCATTTCCGTTAATCCATTCTCACTGGGTTTCAGGCCAAATAATGCACCGATGGAGGGTTTGTGTAGGTCCGCGTCGATCAGCAATACTTTATGCATTTCGCTAAGATTAATAGCCGTATTCGAAGCGGTAATCGTTTTACCCTCGCCCGGTAGGCTGGAGGTCACCATAATTATTTTATGGGGTTTGTCCAGGCCTGACAAAACCACACCGGTACGAATGGTACGAATACCTTCGGAAAAGCTTGAATTTAAATCACTTTTCACCAGCCTCCAAAGACCCTTGTTTATCGGTTTAATAATGGGTAAGACGCCCAGCACCGCTATTTCCAGTCGTTCCTCGATGTCCTGGGCACTCTTAATCGTGTTGTCCAGATGTTCAAACAAAAATGCCAACGTTGTGCCAAGTCCGAGGCCGAGAAAAGCGGCAATTAAAATTACCAGTTTCTTAATAGGTTTTACGGGTTTGATGCCTGGTACTGCAGGGTCGACTATCCGGGCATTCGCCTGGACAACGCCCATCGACTCAGTCGTCTCCTTGATTCGATTTAAAAATAAATCATAGAGGTGTTGGTTTGCCTTAACTTCGCGCTCCAGTATGCCTAGCTGGTGTTCTTTACGATTGATATTGTGCAAGCCCTGTCTCGTGCTTGCCAATACTTTTTGTGCCGAATCTTCGGCAGAACGAGCCAGCTGATATTGACGTTCGAGACCGTTAATCACACTAAAAACATGTTTTTTGAGTGCATCAGTTGCTGTCTGAAGCGTAGCTTTAGCGGAAATGATTTTGGGGTGTTTTGGCCCGTAACGATGGGATATCGCGCCGAGGGCCTGATCGGCATCACTGGCATTTTTAATCAACTGCGAAACCAGTTGATCGGTAAGGACGATGGGAATCGAAAGATAATCCTGATAGTTTTTGCTACCGACCTGCTTAATTTGCTGGCGAGCAGCTTCCAGAGAGTTCAATTGTGTTTGGGCTACAATTAAATCCTGATCCAGGCCTTCTAATTGTTTAGCGATCAAACCGGTAACACCCCCGGCTTCAATTAGTTTTTCTTTCTCTTTATAATTTTGTAATTCTGCTTCAGCTTTTTTTAATTTATTACGAATAGTGGCCAGTCGTTCGGAAAGCCAGCTATTCGCCTGGGTTGTGACTTCGAGTCGAGCATCGAGCTGACTTTTAATATAGGCCACGGCCATATTGTTAGCCATCTGTGCTGCCAACGCCCGATCGGTTGCTTCGAAACTGATATTGACCAGCTGTGTTTTGTGAATTGGTGAAACAGACAGCATTTCCGAAAATTCGTTCAGCAATACTCGCGTGCGGAATTCCTCTGTGGTTACCAGATCACTGCTGTGAGTCTGTGATTCAAGCTCAAAATTAAACCAGGTAGAAATGGATTCGGGTAAATGTCGCAGTAAAGAGTTGCGCCAGGAAACTTCGTTGCCATTTTCATCGACTTCAGGTAAAAAGTAAGAGTGGTCTAAAAGATCAAGCTCATTAATTACCTTACGTGCCAGTGACTTTGATCTAATGACTTCATACTGGGTATTGAGGTATTCGCTTGATTGTTGACTACCCGAATAAACTTCTTCTATTGAAACAACTTTCCTGTCTTCGGTTTCAATCAACAACGTTGTTGTTGATTGATATACCGGTTGCATTGAGAACACAATCAGCGCTGCCAGAATCACAGAAATAAAAGTGATTATAAAAATACTTTTCTTATGACGCCTGACGGTAGTCCAATATTTACGCAGGTCGATAACGTCGTCTTTGTGTGCTCCGGTGGGCGATAAATTTCTATCTTCGGAAAATGTCATTCGAAATATTGCCTGCTTATCCCGATTAGAAGAAACTGCGTTCAACAGAGATAACGTCACCTGGATAAATAATGGTGTCCAGAGTTGTTTTTTTACTTTGCCCTTCTTTGCCGCGAGTTAAGAAAATATCTTCTTTATTAGCTCGAGCATCAAAGCCTCCGGCCAGCGATATTGATTTTTGTACGGTCAAGCCGGGTTGGTAGGCAAATCCCCCTGGCTTCTTAACACGACCGATGACAAAAAATTGCCGATAGTCAACAATAGTAACAGTTACTTCAGGATTGATGAGATAGTCGCCCTTCAGACCCTTAACCAGTTGCTGCTTGACTTCGTCGACCGATTTACCGCGTAAAGTCAATTGGCCGATAAACGGGTAGTTAATAACTCCGACAGAATCAACACGGGTTTCAAGCGATAAATCTGGTTCATCGTAAACTACAATTTTTATTAAATCACCCGCATCCAGCTGATATTCTGCGAAGGCAGAAGCGCTGTGAATTAAAGCAAATAGCAGGATTAGGTCGTGATATTTCATTAGTGAACCTGTGATTGAACCTCTAAAATGCTGCCGTTAATCCGATACTGATGACAAGCTTATCAGAAGAGTTTCCCAAAATGTCGGAGGAATTGTGAGTGTTGGAAATCAGCGCGGTCATCTGAATTGATTTTTGCAGGTCATATTCGATGGCCAAAGCAGTATAGTTAATATCGTCTACTGAACTTCCTGCAACAGTTTCGGAAGTTTCTTTTAGCGTTCCGACCGATGTAGTCGCTCTGATAAAATCGTCCCAGTTGTAAATCCAGTCAAGGTTCAAACGGCTAAAACTAACATAGGAAGCTTCATTGATTGACTCGCTGAAGTCCTGATTAGTGGTGATTTCTACGATATTGAATTTCTCCGGTGCCCAGGTCAACTTCGCTTCCCAGGACAGATCTGAATGATCTTCGATGATCGATTGGTCGAAATTCTTTTCCTGAAACCCCACTTCTGCAGATAGCAATGTGATCTCTGACATTTGCCAGTCGACACCACTGCGAATGCGAAGTTGATTGCTGTCCCTGCTGTTTTCAATATCGTAATTAAGATCGATTACCCGAACGGACAATCTGAGACGCATATTCGGTGCCAATGGGAACCTTAATAATCCAGATAAGAATGTCGATTGATGATTTTTTGTTCTGTTGATACTGCGGTTAGATTTATAACTACGATCAGTACTGTTAATGGTTAGTGATGAGTCTGCTCCTTCCCAGTCGTTAATTCCGTAATACCATTCACCTTCAAAACCGGTATCTGAGTAAACATCCAGTGAAGGTCTTGTTGCGAGTGTGGCCGGTGATCGCGGATCGTGCAGTTGTTGTATCCTGGCCGATGCTGATAAACGCGATTTATCATTCGGTTGCAGGATATAATCGAGCACTAAATCGCTATCTGTATAATCATCTGATGAACTGCTGGCGTAAATTCCGCTTTCGACTTCGGCAGTTAGTTGAATGATGTCTTTTGATTCTTCCTGAGCCAGCAGCACATCAACGCCTGCCGTCAGCAAAGTGAAAGCGGACTCTTTTCGATTGGAAGGTTGTGTCAGAACATTATCATCAAAGCCAAGGGCCACCGCAGCAAAAGGATAAAAAATGGCGGATCCGGATCTTATACCCTCCGGTTCCATGGAATTTGCACCCAGGGAAATAAGCCAGATGACAGCAGTCAACAGGAAAGGGCCAGACCACCAGAATCGACGATGTAAAACTATGGTCCGCACTGCCTCACTGACCTCTCACTGCGTGCAGGGGCTTATTTGTATTTTGGACGTTGAGCATGCCGTGTAAAGCACTGACTATGCCTTGCTGCGCTTCGGTCGCGGTAAATAGACTGGATAGTAATTTTTTCCATCCTGTTGCGGATGTCGGTAAGTAACGCGGGTTAGTAGGCATTTTTTCCAGTGAATCCGACGAAAACCGTTAATACGATAATTTTGATATCCAGCCATAGCGACCAGTTATCCAGATACCAGAGATCGTGATCGATACGTTTGCGCATTTTATAAAGTGTGTCGGTTTCGCCTCGCCAACCATTGATCTGTGCCCAACCGGTAATGCCCGGTTTAACTTTATGGCGAAGCATATAGCCTCGAATATCTTTTCGATAATCCTCGTTGTGTGAGACAGCATGCGGGCGCGGACCAACAATAGACATGTTTCCTGCGATTACATTAAAAAACTGGGGTAATTCATCCAGTGATGTTTCTCTTAAGAACTTCCCCAGCGACGTAAGCCGGGGATCATCTTTTTGTGCCTGCTGCACGATGGACTCTTCTTTGCTGACGCGCATTGAACGAAATTTAAGAATGTTGATTTCTTTGCCATCTATGCCATAACGAAGTTGTCTGAAAATTACAGGTCCTTCAGAGGTAAGCTTCACTGCCAAAGCAATGGCTAACATCGGTATCGAAATAACCAGTAAAATAAGGCAACCCAGAATAATATCCTCAACTCTTTTCAACCAACTGTTAACGCCCCAGAATGGCGTGTCAAACACCCCCATTACCTGCATGCCGGCGAAGTCATGCCAGTTACCTTTTACCAGGTCAGACAGGAAGAAGTCAGGAACCATATAAACAGTCACTGTCGTGTCTCCAAACTGATCGACCAGGCTCATGATCCGCACCTGGGCTTCCAGAGGTAATGCGATAAACGCCACATCAAACTTCCCTGATTTGGCATCGCCGATCATATCCTCGTAGCTTCCTCTAGTGTCATCTTCCCAACGTAACCGACTACTGGCTTCTCGGTCTTCATAAACACCGGCATAGTGAAATCCGAGCCAGGCATTTTTTTGTAATGTGTTTTTTACTTTCTCGGCCAGATCACCCGTTCCAATCACAACAGCACGCCGTCCTTTTCCTGATTGACTCATCACCGAGCCCATTACTTTTCTGGCCAACAGGTGCCAGAACAATAACGTGATCGGCACACAGACTCCCCAGGCAATCAGTACAAATCTCGAATAGGTGGAGCTTTCTTTAATTAAAAAGAGAAATACAAGGGCACCCACAACTACGATTACCCATAAAAAGGTGGTGATAAGTATTTCATGAGCGAGCGTGGCTGAGTAGTATGCCGTGTGTGCATTGGTAACCTCCGCAAGCAATAGGTAAATGACCGCTGCAATAAACCCCAGAGGTAAAAATGGGGCATGCGATACTTCGTAACTATGAATAACCGTATGTAACAATACGATTATTAAAATTACATCGATAATCTTAATGACTGAGTTCATTTAAAAACAACGGTTAAATCACGAATTAGGATTGTAGTTTATTTGGAAATCAGAAATATACCATAGGCATGCAAGTGGATTTTTGTACGGCTGTCGCAGTTTTGAAAAAAGCAACAAATTAGTAGGATGGAAGTTGGACGGGCTGGTCGATACATCAAAGGGTGATTAAAATCGAGGCTATAAATTTAACCGTTAGCGGTATTCTTTATTTTAAGCGCCGTCTGGCGATAGAAGCTGAAAGTAACATTAGCACGGGGCATCATTACTAAGCTCGGTATCAGTAGCCGGTTACCGAGTTACGCGAGTTTTTGATGACTATATGTAAGTAGACCACAGAAGTAAAAATGATCAGATGTTGTACTCGAAATACTATTCACCAACTGAGCAACTGAAAACTTATGGGCTGTGAGACTGCAGGCCAGAGGTGTTGCGATCCAGATTTTATGGAGAGGATAGGGTGGACGTAATGCGAGGAATATCAGTCAAACCCGGACATATCCTGGACGGGCGTTATGAAATAAAACGCCGAATCGGTCAAGGAAGGATGGGGGTGACGTTCTCTGCTTACGACGAGAAACGGGATAAAGATATTGCACTCAAAATTCTTGCCCCGAGTCTTTTTGTTGATGAACGGGCAAAAGAACAGTTTCTGTTTGAATCAAAAGCCTGCTATGAGCTTTATCATCCCAATATCGCCAATGTCGTCGATGTGAAAAGCGACGGTGAATATGTATTTTTGACTATGGAGTTGCTTAGAGGCAATAGTTTAAGACCGATCATGGATAGTCGAAAGAAGACCAATCAAACATTTTCCCTTAAGGAAGTGGTCAAAATTGCGATGTCAGTTCTCGACGCATTGGATTATGCCCATCGAAAAACAGTCCATCTTAACATCAGGCCTGAAAATATTTTTGTTGCCAGGTCGGCTGGTTTCAAAGTCATGGATTTCGGCTTAGCATGTTTGATGACCGCTGAACATTTGAGCGAACCGGAAGTGGCCTGCTACAAGGCTCCGGAGCAGCGCAAAGCAGATAGAAAGGTCGATGGTCGAGCAGATCAATATGCTCTTGGTGTAATGATGTACGAAATGATGACTGGGGAGCCACCTAAAAAACAAATTAAATCCGTTCGAAACCTTCGAAAAAAATATGGTAGAAACCTCTCTAATATTGTTGCTCGAATGTTGGCTCCGAAGCCGGGCAGTCGTTTCGATTCTGTAGATGAGATTAGGCGGGCACTACAACCGAAAGAAAACACGATATCGATACCGAAAATAAATTTAAAGTATTTCGGGATAGTGGTGATTCTGATGGCACTAATAGCCGGTGGAGTGATGCTGAGCGATGGAAAACTGGATAAGTTATGGCAAAACATATATGCCGTTGTATCCGGTCAGAGACAGCAGCAAATTGACCAGACTATTCAATTAGAGGGCGACATCTTAGATTTGGCAAAACAGCTTGCAACCACCAGGACCGACAGACAGGTCAGTATCAAAATTACGGGTAGCAATATCCAGATACTGGAAAACTCGATTAAACAAGCCAGATATGTTTCCGAGCAAAACAAGTTAGTAAAACAATTAGAGCCGATGTTAATCGATCACTCCACGGAGGTTCGTCTACAAAACTTAATTGATCGATGTGTTTTTAATAACGCAGACTGGACCAGCTTCGGCAGCCAACTGGAGCATGCTCTTTCTTTATCGAGAGAAAAGCGTTACCTGGAAGCTATTACCAACCTTGAAAGCATAAAGTTAAACTTAATCGAAAGCCTGAAACAATACGATATCGGCCGTCAGTATTTTTTGTCGGTTGAAAGTTTTAGAGTGGCCAGACAGAAATGGTTGAAATTTAATCAGAGTCAATCTCTCGGGGTGAGCCCTGACATGGCGGTCCGGGAGAAACATAAGTTTGTCCGAGATGGAAATCTGTCGAGCCGTCACCAACTGAGCGAAGCGCATAATCTGGTTGAGCAGTTTATACAGGCCTATGAAATAGATTATCAAACTAGCCAACAAAGAGTTCATGATCGGGAAACCCACCAAAAACAAACCGTATTAACTTTAAGGCAGGAAAATATATGGCGTGATTATATAAAACTGAATGGTTTGTCTGCTTCGATGCGGCAAAATACTAAAATCAGGCAGATTGCAGATTTAGAACAGAAGCAATTGCGCCAGCAAGATTTCGATTTGGCTAATCACAGCAGTGTTAGCCTGCAAGAGGTTTTCAAGAAACATCTGATTACTGCTCAGAATGATATCAGGGACAGGGTCCAGAAACTATCTGCTGAAGAAGCCAGTCGGCGTAAAAAACGGCAAGAGAATGAAGCAAAACAACGCAAATCGCAATATCTGGAGTCAATTGCAGCGGGGAAAACAGCAATGGCTGTTGAGGCTTATGACGAAGCCCTTGGGTATTACAGCTTGGCGCTGGCCCTTAAACCTGGGGATATTGAAGCGACTAAATTACAGAAACAGGCCATTCAGCATAAACGCGATTTTCAGTTGGAACTCGCGGCTATCGAGGCTAAGAAGCGCGAGGTAGGTTATCTTAAAGCAATGACTGCAGGCGAAGGCAGTTTAGCGCAAACAGCGTATGACAGCGCTATTGGTCATTTTAACAAAGCACTGAGTCTTAAACCAAATGACCGTGATGCAAAAGCAAAGCGACAGATAGCAGCGCAGTTCAAACTCGATATCCAACGAGAATTGGCCGCAGCTGAAGCCAGAAAACGAGCACAGCATTATCAGGACCTAATGCAGGAGGGTCAAGAAGCCCTTGTGCAAAAGGATTATCAAATGGCGATGAGTCAATTTCAAAAGGCATTAGAATTTAAACCGAAAGATATTAGTGCTATCGAGAAATATCGATTTGCTCTAAGCCAGACTCCAGCTGAGCTGCTGATTAAATATGCACCAGGGTTAGAAATAGTCGAGATCAAAGCCGGTGTATTCCGTATGGGTGATCTCAGTGGGAGAGACAATAAACTTGAAATGCCTGTGCGCCAGGTGCAAATACCGGCATTCAGTTTGACGAAACATGAAATTACTTTTGAGCAATATGATTTATATACCGAGGATAGCGGAAGAACAAAACCCAATGACGAGGGCTGGGGACGCGGAAAACTACCCGTAATCAACATAAACTGGAATGATGCCAATGACTATGCAGAATGGTTGAGTCAACGTACGGGGCAGCAATTTCGCTTACCCAGTGAAGCCGAGTGGGAGTACGCCGCCAGATCTGGCACGACCACAAACTTTTCCTGGGGTGACAACGCTTCCCATAATTATTCAAATTACGGTACGGATGAATGTTGCGATGGTGTAACTGAGGGCTTTGACGAATGGATTAATACGTCGCCGGTTGGTTCATTTTCCGCGAATCAATTTAATTTACACGACCTCCATGGCAATGTTTGGGAATGGGTACAGGATTGCTGGAATGACTCTTACGTTGACGCTCCGTTAGATTCAAAAGCCAGACTGACCGGTAACTGTAAATTACATGTTGTGCGTGGTGGATCCTGGTTTAATGGGCCGAAACGTGGGCTCGAAGCAAGATGGCGCAGATCTGAAACAGGGCAATACAATTACCTCGGTTTTCGGTTGGCTAAGGATCGCTGATTTGCGGTAGGGCAATAGTTGTGGAAGTGCTGGTTTGTATATAACTGAGTAGCTAAAGGGATGGTTCCTAATAAGGAGGAGTCTTGTTTTTAGTAAACAGTAGCGGGTTCGTTGTTGGAGAGATTGCGAAATACGTTCCTTTATTTATTCACTTGAGAGTCCCGAATTCTCGCTAAGAAGCTAATCGAAATAGTGCCATTCTATCAAGATCCTGTCTTTCGGTAATGAATTTTGCGAGGTTGTTGGTTTTAGAGTTAGCCAATAGAAATTCAGGAAGATAATGTCGCAGCGCAGTAGCGACCACCAGCTCGGATGGAGCGACGTCAGGTCGAATTGTTCGAAGCCAAGACCCAAATGACTTCCAGACAAGCTCGGTGTGCGATAACTTTAGGGATAAATGGGATGATAAATATCCTCAGATTAGTAAATCATGGAGATCGAACTGGGAAAATCTGATAACTATTTTTGATTATCCTGCTG
Organism: Gammaproteobacteria bacterium; assembly: GCA_047639625.1. GTDB lineage: Bacteria > Pseudomonadota > Gammaproteobacteria. The sequence goes on along the minus strand of JBLIOG010000132.1, from coordinate 26 downwards.
ACATCCGTAAGGTAATCTATACGACC
>JBLIOG010000131.1:0-10386 GCA_047639625.1 Gammaproteobacteria bacterium | reverse complement strand
GGTTACGTAATGGCTTGCCTATCAGTGGAGCAACGTCATCGAGCTATACACTAGTAGCCGCGGATAGCGGAGCGTCGATCATGTTTGAAATAACACCGGTAGCTTTGACAGGTACTACAACTGGAACAGCCGCTACATCTCTAGCGGTAGCAGTTGTCAACAGCGCTCCGACAGTGACAGCGGTATCGATCACCGATATAAATGGTGGCACTGCAGTGGTAGGTGATGTTTTGAATGGTATTTACACCTACAGTGACCTGGATACTGAAGGAACCAGTACATTCCGTTGGTTACGTAATGGCTTGCCTATCAATGGAGCAACGTCATCGAGCTATACACTAGTAGCCGCGGATAGCGGAGCGTCGATCATGTTTGAAATAACACCGGTAGCTTCGACAGGTACTGCAACTGGAACAGCCGCTACATCTCTAGCGGTAGCAGTTGTCAACAGCGCTCCGACAGTGACAGCGGTATCGATCACCGATATAAATGGTGGCACTGCAGTGGTAGGTGATGTTTTGAACGGTATTTACACCTACAGTGACCTGGATACTGAAGGAACCAGTACATTCCGTTGGTTACGTAATGGCTTGCCTATCAGTGGAGCAACGTCATCGAGCTATACACTAGTAGCCGCGGATAGCGGAGCGTCGATCATGTTTGAAATAACACCGGTAGCTTTGACAGGTACTACTACTGGAACAGCCGCTACATCTTCAACAGTTGTAATTGTGCTGCAAGCCAGAAGTCTCGAAGAAATTTTGATTGGTCCGATTTCGTACAGTTTCCCCGAGGGGAGTCATATAAAGTTTTCAGCTATTGGTATTTATAACAACCAAACTCAGGAAGACTTGACCGGCACAGTAACCTGGTCAGTCAATGACTCGGCCGCTGCCTCGGTTGATATCAATGGAAACATTACCTTAATTAAGGCTGGAACTATTATCGTTTCCGCAGCGTTTGAGGGAACAAATGCGAGCAAAGAAATTAATATCACTGCTGCAATACTTAATTCGATTGAAATTACGCCTCGACAATTGGATATGACAGAAGGTTTGCAACAGTCTTTTCAGGCCAAAGGACATTATTCTGATGGTCGTATTCATGACATTACAACGCAGGTCTTGTGGCAGAGTAATGATTTATCGATCATCGATTTTAATCAGGAAAGTGCATTTGCGAAATCTGCAGGTAGTACAAGTATAACCGCGACATTTGGTGGTTGGACAGCTCTAGCGAGTATCACTGTTTATGAGGCTTTATTGCAGAAATTAGAGATTAGCGAAGTTGTTTCAAATCTGGAAATTGGATTTCAGTCGCCTTTAGCAGTATTGGGTTATTTTAGTGACGGTCGTATACGAGATGTTACTGAACAGGTGAGCTGGTCATTGGATAACGAAAGTATTCTAAGCATTGGTTCCGATAACATTACAGTTTCAGGATTAGCAGCAGGTGCAGCCGTACTTCTGGCAAACTTCTCGGGATTTAGCGATCAACAAACGATAACGGTTAATGATGCTACTTTGAGTCGAATAGAAATATCACCGAAAATTGCGACAATTATGGTTGGTTATCGAAAAGACTTTGTTGCGACCGGCATATTCAGTAACCAAACCACCCGAGATATCACGGGCTTAGTCACATGGAGATCAAGTGACACTAACATTGTCGAAATTGAAAATTGGAAATCAAGTAGTGGAAATAGTCGGGGTGTTAACCAGGGTGCAGGCATAATATCTGCAACATATTTGGGGTTAACTTCAGACATTCAGGTGGAGGTTAACAATGCGGTGTTAACCAGTATCGAAGTGTCGCCAACGAATTTATCATTGGCTCAGGGGCTAACCCAACAATTTACAGCGACTGCGTTTTTTGCTGATGGGTCGCAGAATCAGGTCACGGACCAGGTCGATTGGCTCAGTGATAATGCCAACTTGACGCTGGTAGCGGGAAATACCCCTGGCTTGTTTAAAGCCAATATAGCGGGTGACGCTCTGGTTATCGCATCGCTGAATAATGCGCAGGGGTTTACTAACATTAATATCACTGACGCGACTTTAACAAGTTTATCTATCCTGACAGAAAATAATCGTCAGGCGGTTGGAAACTTTCAGACATTATCCGCTTTTGGACAATATTCAGATGGAAACAATGTTGACCTTAGCGATCAGGTGGTTTGGGAATCATCGAATGTTGATAATGCTGATATTAGTAATAGTGCAAACAACAGTGGTCGGTTGACTGGTGTGAATCCTGGCGTCGTTACAATCACTGCCGTGATCAACGGTCAGTCATCGTCAGTTTCCATCGAAATAACAGACGCTGTACTGCAAAGTATCGAATTGTCGAGTCTGTTGAATTCCCTGTCTATTAATCAACAACAGCTAGTTCAGGCAACGGGTATTTATTCTGATTTAAGCCGACAGGAGCTGAGTGAGCAGATTTTTTGGAGTAGTTCAGATCCTGCAATTTTGTCAGTGAGTAATCTAAGTAATAAAAAGGGTCAGGCAAGTGCATTGAGCGCTGGTAGCGCGGCTATCACTGCATCTTTATCAGGGGTAATATCCCCCAGCTTCAGTATTGAGGTTGTTGACAATCCCAATTTACCTGCAACGATAAGCATTAGTACAACGCCTAATGTCATTTTGAACGATGGCATTGATTCAACAACGATCCAGGCGACCGTAAAACCTTTGCAATCACATGGTTTAATCGCCGATGGCACTAATATCAATTTTGTAATTTTAGAAAATTCGGTTACCAGAGTGGTGTCTGCCACCACAATTGAGGGGAAAGCTAGCTTAAACCTGACCTCGACGACTACCAATGGTTTTATCATTGTCACCGCTGAAATTAACGATACTGAAATTAATGCCATTACTGCCATATTTAGTACCGATAACTTTGTAAAAATCCTTCAAATAATAGCAGGGATGAAAGCAACGTTAAATGCAGATGAAACGGAAATAATGAAGGGTAGTCTATTTGCTCTGTTTATTCGAAATGTTTCCAATCGTGACTTCAACCTGCTTTTATTCCAGATGAAAAATGGATCTGAAGCGCTGCCTGAGCTCCCCATTACCAGTGTTAGTTTGCTTAGTGATGGTATTCTCGAAGGTGGTGAATATACCGGATTAGGTTATAGCCTGGATTATGACACTGTTAATAACTCAATTAGTGCAGGTTATATTCTTTCAGATGATGCCACTCTAACGCAATTTGGATTTAGTCTTACTTATCAGTTTTAGAAAAAGTGTTGAAAGGCTCTTTGGTTTGTTTTGAAAAATTTAAATTTCAACGGATCAAATAGCGTTCGGCACCTGGACAAGTTAACAGCCCTTTGGTTTAAGATGACAGGCTTATATTATTGTTGGTCGTCTAACCTGTGAACTATCTGAGAGGCTGAAACTTATTTTTATGAGTACTGATGTAATCAGCGGATTTGCACTCCTGATTATGATACTGGCATTTGCCTGCTGGCTAACTCGCGTTGATGAGAAAAAATATGGCAAGCCAAAGGTGATGGATTATCTTTTGGTATTGACGTTTGGATCTTTATGGCTCTCGGTATTCATAGCCGTGTTTACGCTGTCACCAGTTGTTTACACAGTGACTATGTTTGTTATCTTCGCACTCACACAAATAATCAGTGTAGGAGAGGGTAAACGAGGTCTTTGGCGCCAAATTAAAGATGGTTGTTTTCTGGCATGGATTGCTTCAATCCCAGTATGCTTTATGGTTTGGGTGATAAAGTAAGTAAGCGCAATCGATCGGAAGTAGTTAGAAAATAATTTTCCTGTGCCAACCCATAAGATTCGATGTTTCTATCGTGAATTCATATTGTACCCGAAGCATTTAATTGTGAATGGTAGCCGATTGTCAGATTAATGGTCGTTTCAGTTATAATTCTGACATTTAAACGATGACCCAGGCCTTGTACAAATATGAACGCAAATGACTTAACACTTGATGATATATATAGCCTCGCTCAAACCGCTTTGCTGAGTGCCGGTAGTAGTTAAGAAATGGCTAACATTGTTGCAGATGCTGTCACGCGTGCAGAACGAGATGGATTTCATTCACATGGTCTTTTCCGTATTCAGGGATGCGTGGCTTCGTTGTTAAAAAGTGGCAAAGTTAATGCCAATGCGAACCCCAGGGTAGAAAATATTACACCGGTTATGATCCGTTGTGATGCCGACAATGGTTACGCACCCCTCGCCCATGCTCGATGTATTGACCGACTGGTCAAAGCGGCAAAAACCTACGGGATCGCAATGGCTCTAATTACTCGTTCGCATCACTTTGCAGCGCTGTGGCCGAAGACGGAAGCACTGGCAGAATAGGGACTGGTTGCTTTTACCTGTGTTAGTTACATGCCAATGGTTGCTCCTTATGGCGCAAAAGAAAAAGTATACGGTAGTAACCCTATTTCGTTCGCGTGGCCAAGAAAAGACCAACCACCTGTTGTATTTGATATGGCGACCGCAGCAATGGCAATGGGTGACATACAAATCGCAGCGCGCGATGATAAAAAATTACCACCTGGTACCGGGTTGAACAAAGAGGGTGAACCGACGACAGACCCCAAAGATATTGACCCTGCTACGGGTGGCGGCATGATACTTCCGTTTGGGGGTTACAAGGGTTCACACATTGCGATGATGGTCGAATTACTGGCGGGTCCATTAGTCGGTGAAACTGTAAGTTTTGAAACCGCAAAGGAATATAATATAGATGGCGGGCCACCTGCTGGCGGCCAGTTCATTTTGGCGATGTCGCCGGAAATCACTTCCGGAGGGGAAGGCTGGGGCAGTTCTGCAGATTCTCTATTTGGTCGTCTTAAATCGTTTGATCACCTACGCTTACCTGGTGAACGGCGTCACAAAAACCGACTGGATGCTGGGCCCCGATCGGTTAACTCGGAATTATTAGAAAAATTCGGAATCTGGTTTGAAAATTTAAGATGCCACCCAAAATAGTGAGCCTGACTTATGGTCAACGAAAGCACTGCGACAAATTAAAGGCTGCTATTTCCTGGTATGGATTATTTCAATTTTCATTTTAATTCTCTCCGGAAATGTGAATTAGATAGAAAACCTGCAATCAATTGTTGTTATACAAGTCGAAGTTGAAATCCTGTGCGTCTAAAAATAGTATTCTGTTGATCGAAGAGCTAAGTATTTTATCGCGGGTGTTTTCATCAATCCGTTCGGGGAAATATCTGACCGCTACGTAAAGGGGCAGTAACTCAGAAAGATCCTCTCGGACTGGGTTGTCTCTCGCATAGGTTGATATATAAGCCGTGTCTTGCGCGACGGCTATATCCCACCCAGCGCGAAGGGGGGCATTGGCGGGATAAAAATCTTCGTCCAACGATGAGTGCACTGCTTCGTGAAGCAAGGTTTCTTCAACGATACCGGTATCCCAATTTTGGTAGACTTCAGTCATTCCGGTATGCACCATAATGTTCTTATTACCGCCGCCATAGGCAAATTCGCCACGATGAATCCACATGGTTTCAACGCCCTCACGTAAAGCAGTCGGTAACTGGCCAATTAGCTTGGCATACTTAAAGGCTTCTGTTTGAGCCTGCCCGAAATCAAATTCGGGATTAACCTGAATTTCGGTGGATAGTTCGTCTGTAAAGTTAGCCGGGAAAATAAAAGCATCCTGAGTCACCCATTCACCCCCGTTACGGCGGTCATACATAACCCGTGATTCGATCCCCTGATAGCTCAGGTTAGAGAACAAACTGGGATCGCTGGGAGTGATGATGTCACCGGTAATCCAGATTGTGCCCTCAAAAGGAGGAGACGTCAGGAATAGTTGATTGAACTGGTACCCGGCAACATTTGAATCTGTATTGACTAGAGAGTTGGATTGGCTCTGTTCGGATGAGTCATCACAACCGATGAGTAAAAAGGTTAGAACCGAGAATAGGTAAAGCAAGAAGGATTTTTTGGCGGTCATTTTATTAATACCTTTCCTCTTCGTAAATTTAAACCAGTTAAAGAGTGTAGTTTGGAGCGCGATTAATAGATTATTACCGAGGCATTCAAAATTCTCTACTTAAAACCGATCTTAATTGGGCCATTTATACTTTATACACAAAATCATCAATAGAAAAATAGCAAGGTAGGCAAATATCGAATTCGGCTCAGGCAAGGCTCAGACCAATCGATCATTCTACTTAATCAACTCTAAGTTGCTTGATGGTGTCGATATATGTTTGTACGCGGGATATTTGAAGGAATTTGATTCACATTCAGAGAGGGCGTTGCATGAAATAATCAACCTGACGTAGGTGCTTGGGAAACTCAGGTGGGTGTGGGGTTTTAGCGAAGCCGAGGCTCTCGTATAGGCGTCGGGCGTGGGTCAGGAATCTTGCTGAACTGAAGCGGGTAGCGACATGTCCGTCAGTCCGCATTCGGTCGAGCATTTCAGTTAATAGTGCCTTTCCGAGGCCAAGCCCCCGGCCACTATCGTCGACGAATAGCTGCTTTACCTCGGCGATCCCCGGTTCCATCTCAAGATACATCACGCAGCCAATCGGGCGTTCTTCAAGGTCCGCGAGAAGAATTGCACCTTTTGGGCGTGCGTGGATTTTTGGGAGATCAGCTAGCGTTTGTGCGTAGGCTATCGGTTCGAAGACTTCAAGAATTAAATCCCTGCGATCGGGAAAGGTTTCAGCTGCCATTCAACCCAGGAACGGTAAAGTGCACGGGCGGCTTCAAAGTCGGCTTCGGATTTGGCAAGGCGAACGACCATGTTTGACAAAAGCTTTTCCCTTCTGGCGATAAACGGTCACATTATTGAGTCATTTGGTAAATGAGTCGAGCGTTTTATGGCTGGTCGACCCCTGGGTTATGCAACCGTATTACATCCTGGAAATTTACTCGTAGATTGAATATTTGTAAGGGTTGTTTTTTTCGATCTCCCGAAACCGAACTGGATCCGAACCAATATCTATTTCTTCTGAGTCGGTCGGTGTTCACCCCATTCATGTGATCTGTAATCGATGGTGCTACGTACTTAAGATGTGGCGGTCGTTTACCCCCGCAGCATTCATAACTTTAGGAATCAACAGTGAAAGTAGCATTGGTAAAATATGGTTACATTATTCGGAATTCGCTGATTGCCAGCTTTGGTTTGCTGTTTCTGACGGGCTGTTCTGTCTTTGGTATCCGTACTACGGAGGAACCAAAATATATCGTGATCAAACAACAGGGCGATATTCAGCTGCGCGAATACAGTGATTATGTTGTCGCTGAAACGACCGTGGTGGGGGATTTTTCTGAGGCTGGCGATGTGTCATTCCGTCGGTTGTTTGGTTATATTAGCGGTAAGAATCAGGGCAACAGAAAAATCGACATGACCGCTCCTGTTCTTGCTCGCTCCGACAATAATGAGTCAGGTGAGAAGCTTGAGATGACCGCACCCGTGGTCGCCAGCCCTGTTAATAATGGTTGGACCTTTGCTTTCGTTTTGCCGGCTGGCTATACGCTTGACAATGCCCCGATTCCAACAAGCCCAGAGATCAGTATTAAGGTGGTTGACTCACGGCGGGTCGCCGCTCTCGAATACACCGGCTCCTGGGACGAGCGGCTATTTTCGAATCAATCGAAAAACCTGTATGCATGGATAAGCGAAAACAAATTGAAGGCGGTGTCTGAGCCTCGTGTGGCGGGATACGACCCTCCATGGACACTGCCCTTTTTGCGCCGTAATGAAGTGTTGATTGACGTAGGGCCGTAAAGCGTATCTATCGAATCGGGTCTACCGGAAAAAGTAGCAATTACCTTTTCATTGAGGCTTCCAGGTAGCCACCTTAAACGCTTTTTGTGTAAACGTGATTGAGATCGGGTTAGAGGGAAACTCTTTTCCATAAGATAGCTTGGCTCTTCTCCGCAATGATCACTTTGTTGAGGCTTTTCTGCCTTTTATTTATCAAGCCCCTGTGATGATCATTAGCATCAGCCTCCTACTTGTCGGTATTTTGTAGTCGAAAGCAATATATATTCCACTCCTTTATCACCCTGTTTCTATCGTCAATTGGTAGCCAATTGTCACAACCTGAAGGGGCTCCATGCGGGTTATGTTTTTAGCCACTGAAACGAAATAGATCTTCATGTGATCTCTTCTGTCGTCTACTGCGTAAGTAAATTGTCTTCCCCCGAAAAATTGAAGCAGCATGAGATCAGCTACTAACATTCACGTTAAAAATAAGGCCCTGCGAATCAGTGAAGCTAGCATTAGTATCTGCAATCTTCGTTTGCGAACTTTTATAGGGTTTAACCCCGAAGAGAAGTCAAAACAGCAGGATGTCGTTATCAATGCTGAGATTCGTTATCGCGCCGATCTGGCTTTTGATAGCGATGACGAAGACGACGCATTGAATTACAAAGTGATTACCAAGCGTATGATCCACCACATTGAGCAGGGTCGCTTCCATCTTCTCGAAAAACTGACTGCAGATCTGCTCGCGATTGCTACGGAATCTGAGCGTGTCAGTTTTGCTGAAATCAGGGTCGATAAGCCACATGCCCTTCGTTTCGCCGATTCAGTATCTGTTACTTTGAGTGCTGCGCGTGAGTAAATCGTTGGAAGCGCCAAAAAGCTCATCGCCGGTGGTCATTACTGGGGGTGCCCAGCGACTCGGTCTCGCGACTGCGATTGCGCTGCAAGAACAGGGCTATAGCGTAGTCGTCACTTATCGACAAAAACGTCCCATACTTGACGAGCTACATGAAAAAGGCATAACCACAATCCATGCCGACTTTGGTGCCGATGAGGGTATCTACCACTTTACCAGGGAACTACGTTCTCGGTTCACAGAAGTACGGGCGATTATACATAATGCTTCCGAGTGGATTCCAGAGGATAAGCATCAAAGTGATGAATCCGTCATGCAACGAATGCTTAGCACTCATGTCATGGCGCCTTACCTGATCAATCAGGAATGTGGTGATTTGTTAATTCGGCACGGTGAAAACCAAGGCTATGCGGACCTTATTCACATGAGCGACTATGTAGCAACAACTGGAAGTAAAAAACATATTGCTTATGCAGCGAGCAAAGCTGCACTGGATAATTTAACACTTTCCTACGCTAGTAAATTTGCACCCTGGGTAAAAGTGAATAGCATTGCCCCCGCTTTATTGATGTTTGCTCAGAATGACGATGCGCAGTATCGTGAAAAAGCCAGAAAGAAATCACTTCTGGGTATTGTTCCTGGAGCGTCCGAGGGCGTGAACACGATTAAATACATACTTGAAAGCCGTTATCTGACCGGAAAAACAATCGCCCTTGATGGCGGCCGCCATCTGGCCCGTGCAAGCTGAAACACAAACTCTATTATATTAATTTCCAAAATAGGAATAAAAATGAAAACGAATCACATGTATGCCGAGATAGGATTTAAACCGCCGTACTCCTCGGAAGCGAGTCTGATACGCAGCGCCTTAATCGAACGAGGGCTTGAAACACCGCTGATTGATGACACCCTTGATCGTGATACTAAATACCAGCGTATCAAGCAGTCTTTTACCGATATTGCTACTACTCTGGGCCTTGACTTAACTGACGATAGTCTCTGTGAGACACCGCACCGTATCGCCAAAATGTACGTCGATGAAATCTTTGCCGGGCTCGACTATTCCAATTTCCCCAAGGTTACTGTCATTGAAAATAAGATGGGTGTTGATGAGATGGTGAAAGTCAGTGATATCAGCCTGACCAGCACCTGTGAACACCATTTCGTTACAATCGACGGGACTGCAAAGGTCGGCTATATTCCGAAAGATAAGATCATCGGACTTTCAAAAATTAATCGTATTGTCCATTTCTTTGCGCAACGTCCGCAAGTGCAGGAACGTTTAACACGCCAGGTTCTAATAGCACTACAAACTCTGTTGGAAACCGACGATGTCGCGATCAGTATCGACGCGACGCACTACTGTGTTAAATCGCGGGGCGTTATGGATACCAATTCTCACACTCAGACTACTGCTTTGGGCGGAGCCTTCAAGAAGCATCATAAAACTCGAGCTGAATTTTTGAACTGATCGATGTCGCAACCTTCTACATTAGATAATAAAGAACTCTCTTACTATGAAGCACTAGCGAAAGAGTGGTGGGACAAAGATGGAAAGTTCTGGCCACTACATCAATTAAATCAGGTACGTGAGGCCTATCTCAAACAGCAGATCTGTCAACACTTTGGTCGTGATGTAGCGGCTAATCACTGTCTACAAGGTCTTTCTGTGATAGACGTTGGATGCGGAGGTGGCATCCTCTCTGAATCTATGGCGATGTTGGGTGCTGCCGTGACAGGTGTCGATGTCGTGCCGAAAAGTCTGCAGGTAGCAAGACAACACAGTCAGA
>JBLIOG010000130.1:0-10470 GCA_047639625.1 Gammaproteobacteria bacterium | reverse complement strand
CTGTGTTTCTTAATGGTTTTATTAATTTTAAGCGTGGTAAACGTGATGGTCAGCAACCAAAGCCCGAAGCACGTTTGAATAATAATATGGTATTCCAGAAGCTACGAATTGCTCTAAATTTAAAGGCCGAAAATATTTTGGAAATATTGAATCTGGTAGACTTTAATTTAAGTAAGCACGAATTGAGTGCGTTTTTTCGTAAGCCAGGCAATAAGAACTATCGAGAGTGTAAAGATCAAGTGCTGCGAAATTTTTTACTAGGTATTCAATACCAATTGCGACCAGCCGATAAAGGTTCAGAAGCATAACGCATAAGAATAGGTGTGGCTCCGCTTCGCTACGGCCACATAAAGTCGAATGTTATCTGGCCAAGTTACCCATGAAAAGTAGAGACCACACTACGACCTGATGGACTTCTCAAAATTGATGAATAAAATTAATCCTAAGAAATTACTCAATAGTAAATGGACTGCGGTTAATCCCTTTGAGAAAGAAAAACATTTTCTGGTAACCGAGATAGATTTTGATGAAGAAGGGGATGTTGTTCGTTGCTTAATGGAGGCGGTTATATCCAATCGCTCTGTGCCAATAGAATGGAATGACTTAAAAAACAACCACTGCTGGCTTCAAGGTTGGAAATGAAAAGAATTATCTGGGCTTATACCGCTAATAATTAACGACGCGGCTGCGGCGCCTGAATCAAGCAAAGCGGCAGCGGTTACTGAGACATTTCTACTAAACGGAGACTTTTATTGAAATTGAGTAAAGACACTTTAATATTAGAGTCGGGGAAATGAGGTGTTATCCCAAGATTGCGCTGACTCTGGCCCAACAAACAAACAAGCAAGATGGGATAATTTCTTATTTCTGTGGCCCTTACTATTGGCATTTTCTATACATGCGTTCGCTTCAGCTCAAAACGAAATTAGTCACCTTCTCGGTTTTGTTGCGTCTACTGATTGCAAATATGAGCGAAACGGTACGATGCATAATGGCATTGAGGCGGTTAATCATATAAATATAAAATATGAATATTACCTGGATGAAATAAAATCAGCAGAAGACTTTATAAAGTATTCAGCGACTAAGAGTCTAATGTCTGGCAAGTACTACAAAATTTACTGTGAAGGTTTGCCTGTAATGCGAAGTGAAAATTGGTTGTTAGACGAACTTATGCGCTACAGAGGTGCACAAAAGTAATGTTAAGAAACGCAAGCGCAGAAACCGAAAGCTACGCTTCTTTCTCTTCACCCTGGTTTTGACAGTGCGAAGTTTATTTATCGACTATGCTTAAACGTCAGAAAATTTGTATTCCCCACATCGTCAGTTCATATCAATAAAAAGTTGAAGTATGGTTAAGATCACCAGGCAATTTGATAAAAATTAAGTAATAAAATGATTGAGTCCATATTCGAAACAGTATCTCGAAGAATATTTATGAAAACAGTTTTAGTTGGCTCGTTTGGTTTTACCAGCAATTCAGGTGCCGCAGAAAAACCGAAAATGATAATTAGCTATTTAATTAACACCTTAAGATCAGTTAATAATCCTGTGTGTGAAAAAGTGGCTAGTAATCTCCTGTTATTTAAAAGTAATAAATCACACTATGACCTACATTTACGAAATGCAGATCTGAACAATAATGAAGTCAAATTAATTGCAGAAGCAACAAAGATCGTAAATGATGAAGGTGGGCCTTTGTTACGATCATTCAGCATGAGTTATAATTCAAACTTGCGAGATGAGGGTGTATTGATGTTGGTCAAATCATTGCCTTCGACCGTTACGGAGATTGGGCTTGTACAATGTGGCCTTGGCGACAAAGGTGGAGAAGCGTTGATGATATGGGCATCAAATGTTCCTACACTTCACTGGTTATGTGTTGAACAAAATTCTTTTTCTGATAAAACAAGAGGTAGACTTGTAAAACTTGGCAAAGAAAGAAATGGTTAATTAGTTGTCGTCTAGGTCCAAAATAAATGTAGCGCGAAAATTGGTTGAAGTGCCAAAAGTCTTTGTAACCGAGCTTGTTTTTAGCATTTGAGCAGACTGGTCTTTAGTTTGAACCGCATGTTGTTATAATTCGAAAGCAAGACATTGAATCAATAATTTCTGTGGAGTCGGTCGATTACGAAATGAAGGTGTTAGCGACATTGAAACATAATAGGTCAAGTCATCGAACCGATAAATACAAAATTCTATAAATTGAACATTCTCTTTGATCTTGATGGAACCCTTACTGATCCTGCTCCAGGTTTTATAAAAAGCATTCGATTTGCGTTTAATTCGTTGGAAATCGATTTACCATCTGATAAACAAATCGCATCGTATATTGGGCCTCCACTTAATGAAACCATTAAGGCGTTGTTAGGGCCTGGGCATGAGTCAAAACACCCAGATGTAATCAAGCGTTATAGAGAACGATATTCTTCGATGGGTCTTTTTGAAAATTCTGTATATGACGGTATTCTGGAAACACTGGAAGCATTACACGCCAGTGGATCACCCATTTACGTTGCAACGGCAAAGTTAAGCGTTTTTGCAACCAGAATCCTTGATCATTTTGATCTGACGCGGTTTCTTTCGGGAATTTACGGAAGTGAACTAGATGGCACCTATTCAAACAAACAGCATTTACTGGAACACCTTTTAAGAGACGAGAGACTGGACCCAGGTGATACCATAATGATAGGTGACCGCTCCTATGATATTACGGCAGCGATAGCTAATAGCGTTAAGCCTATAGGTGTTTCATGGGGTTATGGCTCACTTGAGGAATTAACGAATGCGGGAGCAGAAAAAATTATTAATGAACCCCATGAATTGCTATATGCACTTGGCATCTAACCTGTCAAAGTCTCTGACAAACGAAGACGCACTTTCGACTATTGAATATCAGCCACCAGTTTTTCCGCCCGTGAAATAATCGCTTCCTGATGTGAATAAAGTTGATGTCCGCCCATGTTCTCCAGAAATTGACAGAAAGGGTCTTCTATAGGATCTTCTACCCCGAGCAGTTCTTCAATAACCGCATGCGCGCAAAATGGCACATAGGCTGTTGAATACCCGCCTTCATGACTAAGTACTAATCGACCATCGCAAAGTTCTTCAGCAAGACTTTTTAAGGTCCCTGTCATTGAACGGTAGGTCTTGCTCGATAACATCATTCTGCCCAGTGGGTCGGTGGCCCCGGCATCAAATCCGCAAGGTACCATAATTAATTCGGGTTTGAATGCTCGCAGGGCTGGTTCTACTATCTGGTTCATCACGGCCAGATAAGCTTCACGGCCGCTACCGGGTGGTAATGGGACATTAATATTATAACCAACGCCATCACCCGTCCCGGTATCTTCGATATTTCCTGAATTGGATGGAAAGCAATTATCCTGGTGAACCGAAATGGTTAAAACACTGGGATCATCATAAAAGGCATGTTCGGTTCCGTTTCCGTGGTGGACATCCCAGTCTACGACTGCGATTCTGGACAGATTCCGAGTCGCCTTTGCCTGCATAATGGCAAGTACTACATTTCCCAGCATACAGAATCCCACGCCCATATCTGCTTCGGCATGATGGCCCGGTGGCCTGACGAGAGCATAGGCATTTTTAACCTTGCCATCGATAACTGCATTAGTGGCTTCAATAACACCTCCCGCAGACAGACAGGCAATTTCGAAACTGCCATGGGCAAACGGCGTTGTCATACCGGCGTCACCGCCTTGTTCCTGACTGAGTTTGCGAATCGAATTGATATAGTCTTCAGTATGAAATGCCAGTATTTCGTCATTGCTGGCCGGACGCGGTCTTATTGGCGCCAGATGATCAGCAAGCCCGCTAACCTGTATCAGATTATTGATTCGACGCTTGCTTTCCGGGTTTTCAACATGGGGCTCCGGTTGTATGAAACCCTGTGCTGGCATCCAGATACCAGAACTACCCGTGTCGTGCCAAAGATACTTTTCGTGAAAAACGTAACCTGTAGTCATTGGAATGGCCTCTATTTATCCTGGCTAATTGCATTGGTACAAATCATAACAGATCAAAAGCGCCGTTATATTGTCACCTGTATTCCTGATCCGGGATGTTATTCAACATAAAGCCTGATTTTCGAAAATTAAAATTGATACAAAATACAAGATAGCTCTAAGAAGTCATCAGCAGCGTAAATAAAGTGCAAGTTTTGCGGTAATGGGGTTAACAAGTCTTTTGCTTAGATTTAAATTGAGATTCTGGTCGAGTGACCGAAGTCGATTTTCACTAGTGAAATAAGGGATTAGGGACGAAAAATGTTCAAGAAAGAAGTCTAGAGTGTTTCGATAGCCCAGTCATCGATTTGGAAAGAAGTCGTCAATCGTGTGACGAATACTTAGGAGATAGTCAATTTACAGATGCCCATTCGGCGTTGATAAAAATGCCAGGTGACAGATTGACAGTACATGTCCAGTCAATTAATGGCAAGGTACCTGTATTGTTTAATTGGCTTAGGGATTCAATTCAATACACCATTGGATTAAACCAGGATATTGCATCTCAGATTTGCCTTGAATTATATTACCGAGGTGTAGACGTTCGTCTGGTTCTCGGTGGATCGTCACTCGCAGCCCCTGATTTTATTCCTCAAGCCATCTGTGGAATCTATGCGGAATATAAAGAAATCTGTTTACAGGCTGGCCGGCAATGCGAATATGACAGTGCCATTTTTTCTGCCGCTGTCGCTGATTATGAGCCGGTTGAAGAATTTGCCGGGAAAATAAAACGCAATTCTGGTTTTGATTGTATCAATTTGAAACCCGTTGAAAAAATAATTGATCCGTTTCGTGAAGTCGCATCACAGACGCGCTTGATTAGTTTTAAATATGAGGAAAATGTATCCCTTGAAGAATTGATTTCTATAGGCAAAGACAGACTCGAGTCAGGCCATCTTGCGGTTATTTGTAATCGGGGACGACTTTGCCAAAGATAATAGACAGAAGGCTTATCTTGTATCAGATGTTGATTCTTTAATTGTAGCCGAAGGAATGCAGGAAATAGCAAGGATGGTGGCAGATTGTTTGGGGGAAATTTATTCAAAGATTTAGGGGGATAGTGGCAATCATGCGACTTGTCATATATTAAATGCTTCGAGATAGTGTTTGGTTAATTTAAATACAGTAGTATCTCACTTATGAATGAAACCCATCACGAAGAACTAACAAAGCTGGCTGAGGAGACACGTTTCGATTCACGGGGTCTACGCGAATCAATGCGCGAATTGGCATCTGGGATAACAATAGGGCGTTCAGCGTTCCTTGAAAAGGTCGGTGCCATTTCTGAATTAGAGTACAAGCAACAATCGATGCGTGATGGACACGTCATGTACCACGCGCATATCGGCATGAATGACATGTCAGCAACCTCAGCGGCTCTGGGGAAAATTCACTCGGTACTTGATAGTCGTGGATTTATCATGGATAGAGCCGGTTTTGCGGTAGATCGGCGCATGGGGCTGCCTTCTGATTACTGGAATAGAACTGCTGCCGAAACTGGCCCGATGCTCGAGTCTATTCATGATTGGGAAGCCCTCGCACAATCAGCTCCGATTCAACCGCACATGGGTGATTTTATGATTGGCCAACCGGCTTCGGTTGAGAGCGCCATACGGTCACTCGAAATCGGTGCGACAACAGTCGGAAATCTGTCACAGTTCTTTACCTTTGAAGCCCCCGGTTGGACTGATACTAAAGCGACTTCCCTGGAAACAGCGAAGGCGATGATGCTGTTAGGCGAATTTCGTGATCAGGGTGTGATGCTGCATTCTTATCTTGAAGACGGCTTTGGTGCACTCTTCAAATATTGTGAAACGGTCGCGGCATGGGCGATGTTTGAGCGATACATTGTTGAAGAATTAACTGGAGCACGATTGACCCATTGTATTGGTGGTCTCACCAGTGATCCGGTAAAGCGCGCAGGCTGGGTTCTGGCACTGCAGAAAATACATCTGGGTGATCTGGTCGGTTCGATGATTTACGGTGACACTATTTCATTCGGACCTGATTTTGAGAAAAATCGAGCGGTTACCAGCGAGTATCTTTTATGGGATATTCTAATCCAACTTCATTCCCCTAGTGGCCATGCAGTGCTGCCATTACCGGTAACGGAAGCAATTCGAATTCCTTCAGCGGATGAAATTATTGAAGCTCAATTGTTTGGTCGACAGGTTGAACAATCGGCACGACGTTTGTATCCGCATATCAATTTTTCGGGGCCTGAAGCATTTGCTACCCGCGTTGTGGAGCATGGTGAACGAATTTTTAACGATGCGTTGAATGGTATTAAATCATTGGGTGTTGATGTTCGAAACCCTGTCCAGTTATTATATTTCCTTAAGAAACTGGGGCCACAGCGATTTGAGTCCCTGTTTGCTTCCTCGCTCCGACCAGAGACAGCTATCAGTACTGATATGTATCAGTTATCTCTGTCGGTTATCGAACAATATCGTCCCGTATTTAACAATCCTTTAAATAAAAAACAGGTTGCCAATTTAAAGTTGTTACTCGCATCGACCGATGTACACGAACACGCGATCGGTGCTCTGGCGCAATTGCTCGATGAATCCGGCGCCGAAGTCACCTGCCTGGGTGCGGAACAATCGCCAGATCAAATTTTTCAGTGTTTACAAACGGAAGCATTTGATGCGGTTTTATTAAGTACCCATAACGGAATGGCGCTCGACTACGCACGCCAGCTGACGGGGTTAATTGATAATCAATTCCCTGATACCAAGCTAATAATGGGCGGTGTTTTAAATCAAAAAGTAGAAAATCAGGCATTGCCCGTTGCCGTTGAAAATGAATTGAAAACGCTTGGGATTATTCCAGTCGGACAATTACCACTTTTACCTGGGCTACTGGCAAATTCTTCCCGGCATTTGCTGGGGTCAAACTAACCTCTAGATTGTTTAGGCTGCTTTCTGCGCATCGAGAGCTTCCGTCATTTTTTCTCGGAGGGCTTCGAGTTGTATTCCGTCAGTAATGGGTGTGCCTTCAGGCGTCGTCAAATAAAGGATGTCGTCAATTTTTTCACCCAGCGTAGAAATTTTTGCGTGAGTTATGTTGATATCCAGAATCGCAATTACGTTGGCTATAACGGATAAAAGTCCCGGGGTATCCATGCTACTGATTTCCATGACAGTGCGTTGATTCAGGTAATCCTGCTGAAAGCTTATAATGGTAGGATGGTTAAAGGCTTTAAGTCGCCGGGGTTGTCGAGTGTTGCTTGTGACGCGGTAAACGCCATCTTTTTTCAGTGCTTTTAGTAATTTTTTTTCAATCAATGCAATGGTGTCAGGGTTGGTGACGGCTTCGTTATTTTGATCCTGGATAATAAAAGTGTCCATGGCCTTATCATCCCGAGTGGTAAATATTTCGGCATTTAAAATACTGAGTCCTAAGGCGCCTAGCGTTCCGGTAACCTGGGAAAATACATGTGGGCATTCATCGCAGAATACAAATATTTTTGTGTTTGTTGTGTTACTCGAAAGTCGAGTACTGACCAACGTATGTGCTCCAGGATTAGCGAGAAGGGTGTCGATATGCCATCGAATTTCAAGCGGATGGTGGCGCAGGAAATAGTCATCTGGAAGTTGATCGCAGATTTGATCGATAGCACTGAGATCAAACGGTAAATCTTTCATTGCCTCGTAAGCAGCGCCTCGATTTTCCTGAATAATTTTATCGAGGTCGAGTGGTTTATCAATGCCTCGTCGAATGACTTGATGTGTAGCTTGAAATAATTGTTTTAACAAAGCATCTTTCCAATTGTTCCATTGTTTTGGATTAGTGCTTCGAATGTCAGAAACAGTTAACAAATAAAGATAATTGAGCATGTCGATACTGCCTACTTGCTGCGCAAATTCACGGACAACATCGGGGTCGCTAATATCTTTTCGTTGCGCAGTGACTGACATCATTAAATGTTGTCGAACGAGTTGCGACACAATACGAGATTCTTTTGAATTAAGATTATGCTGAACGCAGAAATTAATGGCATCTTCTGCCCCCAGAACTGAGTGATCTCCACCCCGACCTTTTGCAATGTCGTGAAACAGTGCCGCAATATATAGCAGCGTAGGGTTTTCGAGCAGTGCATAAATCTCGTTGCAAAAGGGAAACTCGTCTTCGTGTTTCTTCAAAGCAAACCGACGAAGATTGCGGATAACGAAAATTGTATGTTGATCAACCGTATAGGCATGAAATAAATCATACTGCATACGACCCGTAATACTTGCAAATGCCGGAATATAAGCGGCCAGGAATCCATAGGAATTCATTCGGCGCATTTGATGTGTCATACCATTCGGAGCCGACATTAGCTGCATAAATAATTCGTTAACCCGTGCGTTTCGACGGAATTTATTATCAACGAGATAAAGATGTTCACGAATCAATCGGATAGTGGATGCCGTCACGCCATCACAATCTTCGTGGGTTGAAATTAGTAGGAAAATTTCAACCAATGCGGATGGTTCGCGTTTGAATACATCAGGATCACTGACTTCAATAAATCGATTACGGAGATTAAATCGCTCATTAATTGGGTGGCTTTCTTTTTTGGATCGAGTGATTAGTATTTCTTCACGAAACATCTGCAGCAACATTTCATTCAATCGTTCCAGTTCCATAATGGTTCGATAGTACTGTTGCATGAATTGTTCAATAGCGAGATTATGCTCACCGGCTTCAAATCCAAAGTCGGTAGCCAATTGATTTTGATAATCAAATAACAATCTGTCTTCGCGCCTACCCGCAAGTCGGTGCAGTGCGAAGCGTACTTTCCATAAATGCTGCTGGCCTTTCTGTAGTAGGTCGTATTCGACTTCGGTGAGAAACTGCTGATCTACCAGCTCCCGGAAAAAGTTGACATTAAAATATCGCTTGGCAACCCAACCAATGATTTGAATATCCCTTAACCCGCCGGGTCCTTCCTTGATGTTAGGTTCAAGATTATAAGCGGTATCGTTATAGCGAAGATGTCGATTTTGCTGTTCTTCGAGTTTTGCTTCAAAAAAGTCTTTAGCCGGCCAAATTTTACTTGAATCAATGGCCGTTTGAAATTCTTCATAAATCTTAATGTTTCCGATGATTAGCCTTGATTCGATCATGTTAGTCATGACTGTGACGTCGAGTTTACCTTCACGCACACAATCTTTGACGGTTCGAACGCTATGTCCGACTTCAAGACCGATATCCCACAGGAAGGTCAGAAATGAGGAAATTTGTTTTTCGAGATCACGCCCCGGTTTTTTTCCAAGCAATATCATCAAATCGATGTCTGAACCCGGTAAAAGCTCAGAGCGACCATAGCCACCAACCGCAACAAGGCTCGATGCAGGTTTTGTAACAGTAACTAAATGGTTGAAGCAAAATTGTAGAACGTGATCGATCATTATAGCCTTTTGCGACACCAGAATATCAATCGCAATACCATCATCATAACTTTGGTAAATCGACTCATTAGCTTGTTTTAAGGCGAGACTAATCAGCGCGACATCGAGTTCGGACCCTTTCATCGATTGTTGCAATAACTTATCGAGATCAATCGACATAGCTTTTGGTTCCATTTTATTGTGTGACTAGAGGGGGAAATCTGGATGTTCTGTAAGTACCTCAAAGCCATCTTCAGTCACCAGATTTGTATGTTCCCATTGCGCTGAAAGACTATGGTCTTTTGTGACGACCGTCCAATCATCAGGCAACAATTTAACCTGTCGCTTCCCAATATTGACCATGGGTTCAACGGTAAATATCATGCCGGGCTGAAGCACTAGTCCGGTATCGGGTTTTCCATAGTGCAAAACCTGTGGGTCTTCGTGAAAAACCCGACCAATGCCGTGACCGCAATACTCACGAACAACGCTACAGTTATTGTTTTCGGCATGGTTCTGGATGGCATGACCTATATCACCGAGACGTACACCGGGTTTTATCATTTCTATCCCTATTTTCATGCACTCGTAGGCTATGCGAGCGATGCGTTGTCCGGGAATGGTTGGTTTCCCGACCATGAACATGCGGCTGGTATCACCGTGGTACTCATTTTTAATGACTGTTATATCGACGTTGATGATATCTCCATTTTTGAGCTTCTTTTCTGCCGGTATTCCATGGCATACAACGTGGTTTACAGACGTGCAAATCGATTTAGGAAATCCACGATAATTGAGCGGAGCAGGGATCGCCTTTTGCTTGTTGACAATGAAATCGTGGCAAATATCGTCGAGTTGTTGGGTCGTAACCCCTGGTTCAATGTGAGCACCGATCATGTCAAGCACATCTGCAGCCAACCTTCCGGCTACCCTCATTTTGGCTATTTCTTCGGGGGTTTTAATTGAGACACCCATAAATTAACGCTTCCTGGTTGTTGGAAAAGGGGGATTATGGTATAAAGCGCGCGCTCTCGGCAACTGCCAGGGAGTAAATACTGAACGAGTGG
>JBLIOG010000129.1:0-10696 GCA_047639625.1 Gammaproteobacteria bacterium | reverse complement strand
TATTCCCGATTTTTACAGGAAATATAAATCTGTAGTGCCAACGCAAGGACAATTAATTTTTAACTGACTGTTTTTAAAAGAATTGTTGTCAGATGAGGCTAAAGATGGGTTAATGCCTTAAAGGTTAATAGATCGGGGTCACCAGGACCCGCACCAACCAGATAAACTTCACCTGAAAAATGTTTTACGGAGTAAAGGCTTCTATCCATTTCGGTGCGCGCTTGTTGATCATGATCGCTAAATACGTGTTCGGCTATTCTCCCTTCAAAAACCGATTCCCAGAATTGCTTTCAATCACGGGATAATGGAAAACGCTTTATTACCTGATTTTTTGTACTCAGCAGCAAATTGAGCTAATTTCCCATGAGCTTGCGGTATTGTGGATTCTAGTAAAGATCTCAACATACTGGCCAATACCGGGGAAATACCGCCTGTTGATATAGCGATCTGAACCGGATCTCGATTAATAATTGAGGGTAAAATAAAACTGCTTAGCTCTGCATGACTAACCATATTGACGGGGATATTTTTACGCTTTGCAAGGGTGGAAATATCTTCATCGTGTTTCAGATTACCGGTTACCGCTATCACTAAATTACAATCAGTGAGATCTAGTTCCTCAAAATTGCGTGAATCAAAGTCAATAGATTGACTCGTAACTAATTGCTGGATTAGCGGACCAATTATTACAGCGACTACTTTAATTCTAGCGCCATACTTTAAGATTAATTCAATTTTTCTGGCCGCGACCGCACTTCCCCCGACGGCCAGACAATATTGATTTTGCAGATTTAGAAAAACCGGAAATTTGATTAATGTAGTGATTGAAATTTATTTCGCTATTTTGAAAGAGAAATTAAAATCCCGCTTTTTTGTACCACATCTGCGCTTTTTCAGGATCTTTCGCGATGCCGTCACCATTTTCATACATCATCGCGAGGGTCGTCTGTGATCCCGCAAGGCCTTGTTCGGCGGCTAGCGTAAACCAGTAAACAGCTTTCTCGCCATT
This sequence comes from Gammaproteobacteria bacterium, assembly GCA_047639625.1. Classification (GTDB taxonomy): domain Bacteria; phylum Pseudomonadota; class Gammaproteobacteria. The sequence continues at coordinate 9,687 of JBLIOG010000129.1, read as the reverse complement.
TTTCTCGACACAGTCACCCTGCATGTACATGAATCCCAATCCATGCTGTGCGACCGCATGGCCCTGCTCAGCCGCTTTTTTCATCCACTTAAGAGCCTGGAATTCGTTACCGACGGTACCTAGGCCATTTTGAAACATAATTGCCACTCTATGCTGTGCATCACCAAGTCCCCGCTCTGCGAATGGCAGTAAAAAGTTCATGGCTTCGGCAAAATGCTTCGATTCAAAAGCACTCATTCCACTGTTTAAATTTACGTCGTCGTCGCTAGTCATTTCAAGCCTCATTGAGCAGGTTGAAATTCTATCATCGAGCGAAAGATAACCAATACCTCTGATAGACAGGCATCAAAGTTTCATAAAACCTGACCCAAGAGAGATATTCACTGAAAGCCTTTGTTTGATTACTCTCGTCACCTGCAAAATCTAGCGAAATTAATGACCTATTTACCCGAAAATGTTTTAAGAAGTGCTATTCAAAAAGTCGCTACAGGACCTGAATACAGTAAAGATCTGGACTATGAAGAAGCGCTCAATACCATGGAATATATTCTTAGCGGCAATGCTGATCCTGTTCAAACTGGCATCTTCCTGATTGCTATGCGTATGAAACGCGAAACCATGGAAGAAAATTGCGGAATTCTGCAAGCACTAAAAAATCATAGCCCGACAGTTGAGGTCAATGTAGAGGATTTGGTCGATTTGTCAGACCCTTATGATGGCTATATTCGGGGTGTTCCAGCATCACCGTTTTTACCTTCGGTGCTAGCCGCAACTGGCTATGCCACTGTTTCGCATGGTGTGCAGCGATTAGGACCAAAATTTGGAGTTACCCATCGACGAATATTAAAAGCAGCCGGTAAAAATGTTGAGTTGGAACCCGCACAGGTAAAAACAAATTTGGAAGATAATTCCATAGGTTGGTCATATATTGATCAATCGCGGTATTGCCCAATTGTTCACGACTTGATTGAATTGCGCCAACGCATGGTGAAGCGTCAAGTATTAACGACCGTAGAGGTACTCGCTCAACCGCTCAGAGCAACCGGAATCACTCATATAATGACTGGCTATGTACATAAAGCCTATCCACCCATCTATGCGAATCTAGCCCGTCATGCCGGTTTTGACAATATGGTTTTAATACGAGGTGTAGAAGGTGGAATTGTACCTTCACTAAAACAACCCGGACGATTTTTTCGGTATATAAACCGCGGTGAAGAATCCCAGGTCGATTTAAATCCACTCGACCTGGGTTTCGAGCAAACAACTCGCAATGTACCGCTCCCTGCTGAAATAAAAGATATTGAAGATAACAACAGTGAAGAACGCCTGGATGAGCTCGCAATAATCGCGGCAAAGATGGGAATATCCGCCTTAAAAGGACAGCTTGGAGCTTCGCGTAACAGCCTGATTTATTCGGGTGCAATTATGTTGCATTGCCTGAATAACAACTCCCTACAAGCATCAGCAGAAGAAATTCGTCAAGTGCTTGATTCGGGAAAAGCCCTGGAACATTTTAATCAACATCTATGAGGTAATTTATTATGGATCAAACTTATCGAGACGCTACCACCGAAATGGAAAAACTTGGCGTCAATGTTGAATATATCATTGGCTGGCAAACTGGATACCTTGGTCATCCAGAACGAGAAGAGCAATTAGTCAATGATGCCTATACAGCCGGTCGCGAAGACGGTGAAGAAAAAAATGACGAGAAATTTTCGGACTGGATAAACTCCTGAATTATATACTCCGAAAAAAAAAGCCCGCATTTGCGGGCTTTTTTGTCAGTTGGTTATTTTCTAATGCTGATGCTTCTGCCGGTAATTATCAATTGCTGCAGCAATAGCATCTTCAGCTAGCACTGAGCAGTGAATTTTAACCGGCGGTAATGCCAGTTCTTCAGCTATGTGGGTATTTTTAATTTCACCAGCCTCATCCAGGCTTTTACCTTTGACCCATTCTGTAACCAGTGAGCTGGAAGCAATTGCCGAACCACATCCGTAAGTCTTGAACTTGGCATCTTCGATAATGCCATCTGGACTCACCTTAATTTGAAGTTTCATCACGTCGCCACAGGCCGGAGCTCCAACCATTCCGGTTCCAATAGAATCATCTTCATCCATTGCGCCGACATTTCGCGGATTTTCGTAATGATCGAGTACTTTCTCACTATAAGCCATTTTAATTTACCTCTAAGTTTGACAACCCTTTAGTGGGCTACCCATTCAACAGAATTTAAGTCTATACCGTCTTTATACATATCCCATAGCGGGGATAAATCACGTAATTTTTCAACCGCTTTTCGAACCAGATTGATACTATAATCGATTTCTTCGAGGGTAGTGAATCGCCCGATTGTGAAACGAATTGAGCTATGTGCCAGTTCATCATTTCGACCCAGCGCCCGCAAAACATAAGAAGGCTCAAGACTGGCAGATGTACAGGCTGAACCTGAAGAAACAGCCAGGTCACGTAGGGCCATTATTAGTGACTCACCTTCGACGAAATTGAAACTAATGTTTAGATTTCCGGCAATTCTATGATCAGCATCACCATTTACGTAAACTTCTTCCATGTCTTTCAAACCATCATAAAGCCGGTCGCGCAGCATGCGAATACGCTCACTTTCGCTTGCCATTTCTTCACGAGCAAGTCTAAATGCTTCTCCCATACCAACAATTTGGTGGGTTGCCAGCGTGCCTGATCTAAGGCCTCTTTCATGACCACCACCATGCATTTGAGCCTCAAGGCGGATGCGCGGCTTGCGTCTGACAAATAATGCACCAATGCCTTTGGGACCATAAGCTTTATGGGCAGAAAATGACATTAAGTCGACCTTTAATTTGCCCAGATCAATGTCAACTTTGCCGGGTGATTGAGCAGCATCTACATGAAATATGATTTTATGCTCTCTCGCGAACTCACCAATTGCCGCAAGATCCTGAATGACACCAATTTCGTTATTCACGTGCATTACAGAAATCAGGACAGTTTGATCGGTCACCGCATTCCTAATGGATTCAATTGAAACAAGGCCATTATCGGCAGGGTCGAGATAGGTGACCTCAAACCCTTCTCGTTCCAGTTGCCGACAGGTATCGAGGACTGCTTTGTGTTCAGTTTTAACGGTTATAAGGTGATTTCCCATTTTTCGATAAAAATGAGCAGCGCCCTTGATGGCCAAATTGTTAGATTCGGTTGCACCACTGGTCCAGATAATTTCACGGGGATCCGCATTCACCAGGTCGGCCACTTGTTTTCTCGCCAGGTCGACAGCCTCTTCGGCTTCCCAACCATAAGAGTGGCTCCGAGACGCCGGGTTACCAAACCGTCCTTCCATTGTTAAATAATCCGCCATTTTTTTCGCCACTCTCTCATCGATTGGCGTAGTCGCACTATAATCCAGATAAATCGGTAATTTCATTTCACTCATTATTTTATTCTCCAGTACAAGGCCAGTTAGTCAGTTCGATTGAGAAATCGACCATATTGTTGATCCTGCTTCTTAACCAGTTCACTAATCTCGGGACGATTGACATATTGTTCAAGCTTAATGCCACTTAAAAAATTAAATAATTTACAGGACAGGTCAAACCACAGCTTATGGGCTAGACATTCTTCACCATTGGAACAATTGCCTTTTCCGCCGCAAGTGGTCATATCAATTTTCTCATCGACAGATTGAATAATATCTGCAATCGATATCAGTCCGGATGAACGCGCCAATTTATAACCACCACCCGGACCCCGAACGCCTTCAACAAGACCACTCCGTCTCAGTTTGGCAAATAATTGCTCGAGATAGGAAAGTGAAATCCCCTGGCATTGGGAAATATCTGCGAGCGTTACAGGACCCATCTTTTCATGCAACGCAATGTCCATCATCGCTGTTACTGCATAACGACCTTTTGTCGATAATCGCATGGTAAAACCTTAATTCCTGACTATTTCAGTCGGGAATTTAAATGATGCTTAACGGAACGTCAAGATGTAATTAAAAAGGATTTATTTCTGTTAAATTAAAGTCATAATTATCAACTATTTAAATCGTATAATTAATGTAATTTATCTTTTATTTAAATGACTAATTGGCTGAAAGTAATGACCCTGGAATTGACAAAAGCCAAGCCATTTATGAAGAAACCGATTCATTCTCCACTTTTCTTCAAGCTCCTCGCTAAATTCGATTTTGCCAAATCGGCGGGTATGAAATTGTTGAACTTCTGCAACTCTGGCATCGTGATATATCTTTAACCTTAAATCAGGTTCAAATATTGGATTTTTGTCAGGGCCAAATTTATAGGTCAGGCTCAACATGGTAGTAAATTTGCATCTTTCACCAATTGAAAGATATAAAGATTGATGACCCGGCACCGAAGAAATCATGTGATCAGAGTTCTTTAAATCAGGGGCCAGATTACGAAGACGAATATAATTTTGTTCGTAAATATCCATCAAATCTGAGAACCCTCGACGGGCTTTGGCTCGGCCATACCTAACCGGTGTCAGATCAATTTCCATGTTGTCTGCTTTCTAGCGTTAAAAGCAAATAACGAAAATCAGAATACTCCATAGGATATTTGAATCGATCGTGTGTTATCAAAATCTGGTCGCCACCTTTTTCATTCAGAACCTTAAGAATAGCAAACCATCGATTAACGTAGAGATTAAATTTCACGTAGTTTTGGTAATTTCCATTTTTATTGATAACAATTTCATCGGAATTCTCATTGACCTGAACCACAAGCGGTAATTTGGTCGTTGCCTTGCAATATTGATCAACTTCCCGAATGAGTAGTAAAAGTAACAGCAATATGAGTCCTTCAGAAAACATGATCTGGTTATGGTAAAAAACGATAACACTCGTAGCCATTACATACAGAACTGACGTAGTCTTCATCAATCCATCAGAAGGATAAAGTTTGAAAATTGAGCTAATTCGATTTTCCATTGAATACCCGTTATTTTTTTGGTTTTTTGATTCCAGTATCTTGAATATTAAATCACAATAACCCGATAATCGGATTATTTAATGACATACATATCAGTTTTTTGTCGAATGTTGTAACTCGGAAAATTAAAATAGGATATCTTGATTTTGATGCTATACATTTCCCCGGAATAAAGATTCCTTAGATGCTAAAACTTAAATGACTGGAAATCGAAATCCGTTAACTACAAGTTTAAGGAGCAATAATGGCGGTACCACTTTTTAAATTTATCTGTGACGCAACCGGTGGTGAGGAATTTGTAGTTGTAAGCTTCTCGGCATCTGAAGGCATTTCTAAACTTTATCACTATGAGATTGAGGTAAAAGCACCCGAGAGTGTGCTGATAGATCTAGACGCCCTACTTTCCAGCAATGCGCGATTTGTTTCTGAGCTTAACAATGTCCAGTACCCGGTACACGGAGCGCTATCTTCCTGTGAAGAGATGCAAAATGCTCAGGGATATATTCATTATAAAGTCGTGTTAGTACCCCGGTTATGGAAACTTTCCACCTACCGAACGAATGAAATTTACACGTAAAGAGCGAACTGTCAATAAAATCATTCGAACGGTCCTTGATAACGCTGATTTAGGCAGTGGAACCGACTATGATTTTAGCGGTTTGATGGGTGACTTTCTTGAGCGTGATTATGTTTGTCAGTTCGGCGAGTCAGACTTCAGTTTTATTTCACGTTTAATGGAAAATGAAGGTATTTTTTATTATTTTGAGCAGGGAAAGCAAGGCGAAAAAGTAGTTTTCATGAACTCTACCGATTACGCTCAGATGATCAACGCTGAGTTGATTTACGATGTCGATTCCAAAGGTTCGAGCCGTGCCAATCATATATTTTCCTGGCGTTGTAGTAAGCAAAATTTACCGTTAAACGTATCCGTAAGGGACTTTAATTCGGAAAACACCTTCGCTGCCAACTAAATCTTTACCGGATCGTAATCCTGCTATAGCTTTCTCAAAATCAAATATGTCGGACATAGGTCACTCCATCTTGTATATATCAATAGTTTAATGAATTGACATAGATTGGTGAACACTCCCTTTCCCAATATATCTGAAACTCGCCCCGCTACATCAAGCGCCCCGCGTTCCTCGAACAGTTTGACAATATGTAATACATCGCGAGTTTTTATTTCAACAATCGGCATGTTACCCAGATATGGCAACGCATCCGCTTTGTTGGTTTGCCAGGCTCTTTCTGCATGATCTTTACTCCAGCGCCCTGATTCCTTTATATGCCATTCATCAGCGATGACATTAAATATATTTTTACCAGTGGCCTGTTTTTCTATCCGCTTTTCTATAACAGGATCAGAACCATTTCGCACCTGTCGTTTAGCTTTCCAAAACTGCTTCATAACATTCATTTTGGAGGTGTAAAAATTGAGCTATAGCGCCGCTTTTTGTCCTAGTAAGCCCTGGACTTCTGACCCGCCCTACCCAATAGTTTTTTTGGTTAGCTTTAGAGCGGCAGAGCTTTGGCACCGCTCTAGATGTTGACAGATGTAGACTTCTGACCCGCCCCCGCACTAATTTAAAAACATAAGCCGACGTTTCGACAATTAGACTGAATGACCGCTTTGTTGTTAAAGCAGCCGTTCACATGGGTCAGTTTGAATGGCAGGTGTGTGCCCAAAGCGGAAGTTCGCAAATTTAAAACCGAGGCCCAGCTACCGTTTTTCAAGGAGTAAGCTGGTTTACAATTTACTCCCTTAAACCTGCCTCTCGTAAATCATTAATAAAACGAGTGAGCACATCACGATCCTTATAAGGCATGACCTCCTCTGCCCAGGATACGGTAAGGTCTGGCATCCTCGCAAGACACTCCTTCAATTCGGCTTCGCACTCCTCCCGCTTCCCTAAATTGCTATAGCATGCCAACAATAGTAGATGTGCAAAGATAAAATTAGGGTTGATGATTGCTGCCTTAATGCAGGCAGCTATCGCTTCGGGGTAGCGCTCCATTGAAAAATATGCGTTTCCTTGGGCGAACAAATACCAAAACGGTGATCCTGGATTAAGAAGGATCGATTTTTCGACCCATTCCATGCTTTCTTCAGGCTGCCCTGCGAACCCCAAAATTATTGCTTGATACATTTGACCTTCTGTATGATTTGGATCAAGCACCAGGCCCCGACTGACTTCGGCAATTGCCGCTTCGTGGTCATGTTTCCACATATTGATAAAGCCCAGCACGACACGAGCCTGGGGTAAGGAGTCGTTTAACTCCACCGCTTTTTCAGCGAAATTAGATGCCTGCTGTAGAGGCTCTACCAAATTTACCGTCCAACCATGGTTACGCGCCTGCACATAGATTCGTGCTAATTCCGCCAGTGCGGTAGCATAGTTGGGATCGAGTTCTATCGCCTTTTCGTAAAGTTGACGGGCCTGTTGGTTAGCGTCCCTAGTAAATCGCAGATAATACTCTTTGCCTCTTAACAAATAATCGTAAGCGTCGAGGTTATCGGTATCTCGATAAGTCAATTGTTCCTGTTCAGCCTGGGTCAACTGAACTTTTAACGCTGACACGATCTTCTGAGTGACTTCGTCCTGAACCGCGAATATATCTTCGAGATCACGATCGAAGCGCTCGGCCCATACATGACCATCTGTGCTGCTATCGATTAACTGTGAAGTAATACGGACTTTACTACCCGCTTTGCGGACACTGCCCTCCAGCACATAGCGCACACCCAGATCTCGACCTACCTGTTTCAGGTTTACTGATTTTCCCTTGTAGACAAACGAAGAATTTCGGGAAATCACAAACAGGCCCGAAACTTTTGACAAGTCCGTAATTATATCCTCGGAGATACCGTCGCTAAAATACTCTTGCTCAGCGTCGCCACTCATGTTTTCGAAGGGCAAGACAGCAATCGAAGGTTTGTCGGGTAACTCAGTAGGGGCGATTGGGTGTGTGGCTGTTGCGGGTTGTTCCGGCTCAATTATCACGCGGTAAGCTCTAACTGGCGCCGCAATGTTCTTGACACGTTGCTCCCCGAGAAATTCAAATTCGAGCTTTAGTTTGCCGCGGATAGCATCATAGACTGCTCCCGATATACAGATTCCCCCAGAATGGGCAAGACTTTCCAGGCGGGCAGCTATATTGACACCATCGCCATAAATATCGTTACGATCTACGATAACATCGCCGATATTAACCCCGATTCGAAATTCAAGCTTGTCATCATCACTAAAATCCTGATTGCGGATTTTTAAATCTTGCTGCGCATTAACTGCGCAACTGAGCGCGTCTTTTACTGTAGCAAAATCGGCGAGCACTGCGTCACCGGCAAAATGCACGACGTTACCATTGTGACTTTCGATAGCATGGGTTATAGCATCCAGATAGCTGCTAAGTATGCGATGCGTACCCTCTTCGTCCTGGCCGGTAAGCCTGCTGTAACCAGCAACGTCACCATAGAAAATGGCCGCTAGTTTACGCTCTAGTTTTTTATCGGAAGTCAAAATAGTTAACGAAACCCCATTATTAAAAGACCTTCTGGTGGGCCATTTCCATTCTTAAATATTCCAGTAATTCTTGGCTTAACTTTCGAACTATCTCAACCCCAACCAAGCTGCTGAAGGCTAATCGCGTCATTCCAAATCTTTGTCATGTGCTTGATGCGATCTCCCTCAAATGCCATGTGATAGACATAGTCAGCAGCGACCGTTTTTCCAGTCGGTGGTACCGGTCCTCCCTCACCGGTTTGGGTACCGTGAAAAACTGCAAAAGCCGCTACTGAATTGCTGGTTTCATCGGCGGCAAAGAACTTAAGCTCGTAATGCCCATCTGGCACCGGCGTCAAAAGGTTCTTCATCCATTCGCAGTAGCTTTCAATACTTGATATGTCTGCCAAGACGGTGGTTTGTGCAGAGAATGTCGCATCAGAATGGCAATATGCTTTACAACCCTCCCATCCTTTACCTGTTTCACAGGCGTCAAAGAATTGCTTCGCGGATTCGAGATTAGTGCTCATGGTTCACTCTCCTTTAGATTAGCGGAATTGTTTACAGCGGTATTATACTTTTTAAGTTAGAAGATGCTCGTAAAGTCTAACATCGGCATGATAAGGTTCTTGACCCGATAAGATATTATTGCTTCACCATTCGGCGTCCGCAATGTGCCGTGAAGAGCCAATTTCTCATGTTCTCTGGAACGACCGCTTATTTGACCAAAGCGGTCATTCAGGCCAGTTAGCTCCTCATATCTAAACCGGGCAGTTACACAGTTTGTTTTACACCCTCATGCGAAACTGCGGCCAGTGAGTTGCTATCTACATTTCCTAATGAAATGGAGGCTCCTCTTAATCTCTCGCCCTATCATATGGAACCCCATTCCAAAACTTTGTTGTTACATGGCAACATCGATCCACTGGTACCTGTCCAGCAGTCTGAGGCCTTTACGCGTCAACATCGAACCAACTTTATACAAATACTATCAGCCGGACACTTTGATTTAATTCATCCTGAAACCGATGCCTGGCTGGTATTAGTCAGTAGCTTAAAGCGACTAACACATGATCCTAAAAACCGCAGTTGACCACCTAGAGTAGTAAATATTCGGCCAACCCCGTGTCAATAAAATCAACCTGTTAGCCGGCGTTTAAATTGACGGCATAGTGGATAAAGCCATATGTCCTTGATTGGAACGCTTTGTTTGCCCGATGGCCCAAGCTTTC
>JBLIOG010000128.1:0-10747 GCA_047639625.1 Gammaproteobacteria bacterium | reverse complement strand
GTATGGGGTATTACCGCAGAAGACTTACCTAACGAAAATAATCGGCTGGTATTAGACCCCGATGTTATTGATGCCAACGGTGACGCTACCGCACGACTGATTTATAAAGTATCTGAAAATAGTAAACGCATGCTTGAATTTATGACCGATAAAGCAATCCAGTCATTTGGCGAGGCCGGTGCTTACCAGACCAGTGCCCGCAGACTGGTAACTGACAACGGGTGGCATGCACTGGGAACCTGTCGCATGGGAGTAGATTCCGATCGTTCAGTGGTTAACCCGTGGTTACAAAGCCACGATGTCGAAAACCTGTATATTGTTGATGGTAGTGTTTTTGTCACATCATCTTCGGTTAATCCAGCTGCAACCATTGCGGCCCTCGCCCGTCGAACAGCCGATTATCTCATACAATCGCGATCGACAATAAAACGGGCACAGGTATGGCCGAAGTAATAAATCAACAACAAAGAGCTTCGTTTGCCGACATCGCAAACATTGTTTTCCCCGGAGGCTGTAATCAGCCTCCGTCAAGCGGTTTAGATCTAGAACACGCTCCCCTCGATCGCGTCCTGCGAGCAAGAAATGAACTGCTGATTCCCTTAGTCCATATCCTAGATCAATACGAATCAGAACCCGATGCTTTTTTATCTCATCTGGAAGACCGCGAATTCAACTTACTCATGACCATTATCAGTGCCAGCTACCTGGGCGTTCAACAAGTCAAAGATTCCCTGGAATATCCGGGACAACAAGCGTTGACTTTAAGTCGTGCAGGTTTTGGCGCAGAAGAACTGGTGTTTGAGTTAATGCAAAAACCCAAACGATACCGTGATTTATAACGCTTAATTAGCTTTCGTTAACCATCAACAAATCAAATGACTCTAGTACCACCGGCAGTTCATTTGACCAATCCTTGCCCCAGTCAGCTAATTGCAATTTGAAATAATCTTCATGAATGCGTTTCCAGTATTCCAGACTGCCGTCCCCTTCGCCTTCACGTGCGGCAAACGCTGCATCAACGTCTTTAAAAGGTCTGACTTCTACATCCACTAAATGGAGTACACAGGCTGGGGAAAAGTCTTCCCACAAAATAACCCAGTAATCGCCCTTCTCTCTGCGCGTCACATTGTTTAGTTCAAAATCCATCGCGAGATGTGCAGTTGCTCTTTTAGTTTCTGCGATTGCGAGCTCAGTAACATGATTACCATATTCGGCATATTTCGGGTCACCGAATGTTTTGGTGTGGTACTCATTAGTCGAGATGCCATGTTTTTCACAGACCTTGGTCCAAAATGCCTCAACTTCGGGTGTCCTGTCGCCGATCATTTATTTTCTCCACTTATCGTTGGTGATTAATTATACAAGAACCCAATTAAAGCTCGAAAAATACTTTATGACAATAACTTCAGGAAAATTTAGTCTCTCCGTCACCAGGGTTATTAAGTCAAACCAAACACCTGGAAGGCTGGTTCGACTGCAGGCTCGAAGCACTTTTTGTAGGTTGGTATGAGCCTGCAAATCCCAACAAATCAGAGCCAAAAAACGTTGGGGTTCACTACGTTTAATCCATTAATCTACGATTGCCTAAATGGCATTGCCTGAATCCCCTTTTACGAGGTATTTCACAATAACCATCCCAACATTAAATTTTGTAATTTATGGTATTCTTCATCATCCGCAGTCGCCTGTTGCCACTGCGGATTCTGGCGCAAGGACTTTAAGAAATCATTCCATTTTGGTGGAAGAGCAACCTCGGCATTATCAAATAACTTCAGCTTGTTTTGCGCGGCATGGCCGCGGTGAGATAAGCTAGATAATAATCGGTACTGTCTCAGATAAAGCAGGCTGACTGTAGCGTCATCAACACAGAGCCATTGGTGACCACGCCAGGCGGCCTTAAATTCCTGTTTATATCGTTGAGCGGTTGCCCATCCACCCCCTATTGCTGCGCCTAACAGGCTCGCTGCTCCCAGGCTCAGGCCTCCGACCATCAGGTCAACACCCGCGCCGACAGCAGCGCCGGATAGGGCCGATGCACCAATATCGAGCCCAAACTCCTTTAACATATGCGGTGAAAATATATCCAGCTCCCAGCGTCCCTCAGAAACGTTCAACTGTTGCAGGTCGATATCTAGCTGGGTAAATGAAAATATTGCTAATAGATCAGTCAACGCACACTGTTCGGCATTACGTACGAAGGCCTGCATCGTACTTACCTCAGTACCAGAGAAACCATTGCCGCCGTTTGTTTTACTTCGCTTAGATTTACCACCAGTCACTTCGAGTCGATAACAGGCCACTTCACAAATCAGCTTAAAGATACGACGAGCAGCCGCCTGATTTAGGTTTTGCCAGATCTGCTGGCGGTAGTCGATCAAATGCTGCAACGATTCGTAGTGTCTCTCCATTAAGCTTTGCAGTTTTTGATACAGGCGTTTTTCAGCCTCAAAATCAAAAGCGACGGTATCAAACTCCAGGGCCGCATGCAGATTAAACAGCGCCATTTGATCGCGCCAGCGAATCAGTGCCTGGTTTTCATCGGCGATAAAATTGAATACTGGCAGAATCGGTTTACCAGCTTTGCTTAGGATTTCGACTTCGTCTCGATACTTACCCAGCAAAGGTTCCCGCACATCGATGATATAAAGCAATATGTCACTAGCAAGCGATTGTCGCAGTACTTTAATTTCCTGTTCAAAATCGGCATAGCGGCCTTGCTGATCGATGAAGGTTCTCAGCAATTCAGCCGGTGCATTTGTTTTGAACTCCGTTGATAGCTCATTCAATGCTACCAGCAGTGCGCTTGAATCTTCAAAACCCGGCGTGTCAAAAAGGTTTAATACCACCTCATCATTTGCATAAATAGACGTTTGTTCTACATATCGTGTTGTGCCCGCCGAGTCATCGACATGGCCGAAATGATCATTGCGTAACAAAGTGCGGATCAATGATGTTTTGCCGGCATTGGTATGGCCGACGACGCCAATATTAATTGCTCTCGCAGGATAACCTTGTTTGGTAGCACTCATGTTTAATCAACACTTAGGCAAATAACATGATCTGCAGGAATGTTGCAGGCCTGAGCCAACTTGTACCAGGCGCTAAGCCGTTTTGATGAAACGGCTGCTTCATCGGGTAACTGTAACAATACCAACCAGTGTTGCGAGCAGTTCGACATTAGATTTGTAATGGTGCGCTGTACTCCACGATCAGGTGAACGCGCAGCGGCGACCGCGACCGCTAGCACTTGAGGTCCACGAGTCTGTAAGCGCTGTAATGTCGAAGCCAATGACTCACGGTCAATCACCTGACCGAGGTTATCTAGCGCTGTGATTGATGATATTGGCCAGCTGAATTTATTGCCGAGCTCAACCGCGACCCATTTTGTTTGCTCTGGAAGTGAATGTGATACCGGTACCTGTTCGTCAATCGTAGTAAACACAGGAGGTGAAATATCTGCATCAACGATCTGCCCGTGACTCGCCAGAGGCATCAAGCGCTGACGCAGGCCAATATAATATGGCAGGTATAAATCGACCGAAAACAGACGACGTGCCCTGATACTCATCAGAGAACACCAGAGCAACAGCAGCAGACGCGGCAGAATACCGAAACACAGTAGCGAGCCCAGTAAGAACTGAGCCCAGCTGGAGCGATGGTCGACGGTTAAAATATATTCCATACCTAAACGAGACTCCTGCACCTGATCAGCAGAGGGTGTCGAAAAACCTATAAATGCGAGTGGTTGGCTTAAAATTTCGGTTACTTTGATAAATACAGAATCTGCTAATAATGTCGTGCCCCAGATGAAGTCATACTGGCGTACCATTAACAGCAAAATCAGGCATATCAGACCCGCCAACAAATAAACCAACCAGAGCTGGTGCGCACTCTTACTGAGCTGCCATTTGCCGACCGGCGCAGAATAAAAACAACTGAGCCATGCCCGGTCGGCCAATCCGCTGATATTGATATTGCCGTGCTTATCGCTACTCATTTTGTAGTCGGAAGTACTCGGCAACCAGCTAGTCAAACGAGTTAAAAGGCCAGACGTCAAGCTATCCATATTCAAGCTGATACCGATCAGCCAGAGCAGCATCGATATAAAGTTAAAACCAAGCAGCACCAGTAACAACCAATAAATATTAATGGTATTGCTATCAGTAATGGCATACACAGTGCCCATTGCACCTAACAGTGCAACCAGTATCAGACTAAAGGTTTTCACAGTGCGGGATAATCTGGCGGCATGTGACAAAGCAGTCGATAAATCATGCTGCTTGACAAGGAACTTAGCGCGTTGCCAGAGACGTTCATGGAAATGTTGATGTAGCGATAAATTAGAAAACTCATCCTCATTATCACAGTCCAGCGGAGTCTGGGTTTCTATATATCGTATCTGTTCGATCAGTAACGACTTGTCGAATTTAGAAATAGTCACAGAGTAAAGTAGGCCCAGATATCTAGAGTTTCTTTATTTTAACCTGGATTCCTCAGTAGATTCGACTGAGGAATCCAGGTTTAAATAGCCTTGGCGAATTTGTAACTTATGAGGCTATTGCAAAACTCGGGAAACAAGAGAATATCTTAGCTAAATAACACTAAAAAAGAGCGTGCCTAGCCCTCATTTGTTAAAATGAGCAGTGACAAAACAGCAAAAAAACCAACCCTCAGGCCAGATTTTAATGAACCAGACACGCGGCGGGTTATCCAACATTTGGAATAATTTTCAAACCACTCTTTTCCCCTGGTTACAAGAAGAATTAGGCGAGCTAACCGATAAACAAAAACAACTGGCTGAAGTTGAAACCCACCTGCCTTACGTGGGTCGAGTACCCGGGCGACCTCTGGAAAACCGAAGTGCCATTGCTCGCGCGTTTGTTGCCAAGGCCGTCTATAACCTGCCGACCACAGAAGTGCTACTGGATCAACTGGTGTCAAATATCAAACTACGTAGGGCTTTGTGGGTGGGAAAAGAAAAGCGATGTCCCCAGCTCAGCCACCTTCTCAAGGGCATTTGCAGAGTTCTCGGAAAGTGAGTTGGCAGAACGGGTTCATTCGGCCGTGATCGAGCGACATTTTGGCGATCAATTAATAGGGCATATCTCTCGGGATTCCACAGCCATTGTTGCCCGAGAAAAGCCGATAAAGCCTGAGCCCAAAGAAAAGCATTCGAAAAAGCGCGGCCGGCCAAAAAAGGGAGAGGAACGAGTCAAAGAGCCGACCCGTTTACAAAGGCAAGCAGCGGGTATGAGCCTGCCCGAAATGAAGGCCAATTTACCCAGTGTCTGTAACGTCGGCACCAAACGTAACAGTAAGGGATATAAAACAAGCTGGATTGGCTACAAACTTCACATTGATGCCAGCGATGGTGGCATCCCGATTAGCTGTCTGCTGACATCAGCGTCAGTGCATGACAGCCAGGTCGCGATTCCACTGGCAGAGGTGACAAACCTACGAGTCACCAACTGTTACGACCTGATGGATGCCGCCTACGATTCACCATTGATTAAGCAGCATAGTGAATCATTGGGACATGTTCCCCTGATTGATGAAAACCCAAGAACCAAAGTGCGTAAGGCAGAGATAGCAGACGAACAAAAGCGCTGCCGAAAAACAGGCTACAAGTTGGCAGAATCGGTTCGTTACAATGAACGAGGTACTGTCGAACGCGTTAACGGACGGCTTAAAGATGAATTTAATGCGCGAATGGTGCGGGTAAGAGGTCATGCAAAGGTCATGAGTGTGTTTTGGGAATTCCCTGATGAACACATATTATTCAAAAGTGATTACTTTTTTATCGTTTATGACAGCTACCCTGTTTCTGATGGTCATTGCTTGATCATTTCAAATACAGTGAAAGAAACATACTTCGATTCATCCAAAGATGAACAGATTGCTTTAGTCGATGCGATTGATAAAGCAAAAGAGATAATAGAAAAAGAACATTCACCTGATGGATATAACATTGGTATAAACTGTGGTGAATCAGCAGGTCAAACGGTTATGCATTTTCACTGCCACGTCATACCCAAATACAAGGGAGATATGGATAACCCTCGTGGTGGTGTTTTTGGGGTTATACCGAGGGATGCGGAAATTTTATTGTAGCTTCGTGTTCTTTGTTTTCTTATTTCTTGTATCAAACTTTCAAGGTCAACATCCTTTTCAAACAGTACGTCTATCCATATCCGCAACAAGGATATTCTCATTTCAAATTTGTAGCTCGAATCGAGGCCATATCTACGCCACAAACAAAATAGCCTTTTTTCAGACGGTTCGGGTAAGAGATTAAATCGCAATCCAACCTTCCGCCAAAATAATTTACTTTGTTGATTCGATAGTTGAATACACGTTCGTTCTTTTGACGTCATCATTCCAGTTCACCAGTAGGAACCCAGATGTATCCACTATCGGCATTTCCAAACGTTCTTCCTTCAGCACCAACAGCATACAATCCAGCGATATACAGACAGATAACAGCATCCAATGCATCTTCATTGGACTTCAGCGCTTTTCCTTTTTGATTTTCGATAAAGATTTCATCGAAGTAATAATCGAATTCAATTGGAATCTGTAGCTGAAGCACATTGTTGCTGTCTAGTGATCGTATCAATGATGCCAGTTTCTTCTGTCCAGATTTCTTTTCTAACACTCGACCTTTCTTGTATTTCAAACGTTCGGAGAGGTTAAAGATTTCAATGATTGCGGGATGTGGATAGCATTCGATCTGGAATTTATCATCAGAAAGATGCTTGAACCCTTTTTGATCAAGTTGTTGTGAAAGATATACGCTTGCAGCATCTGGATATTGCGTTGTATTGGATGAATGGCAGGCTGCACCTCTTGATCCATAGGATTTACTGACTTCCTTTTCGCATGGTCTTTGGCCGGTTTCGTTCTTGATGATCAGAGATGCATCGACAGCAATACCATGTAACCCATTATGCCCAGTCAATGCATCAACTATGTTCTGGGCACCATATATTGCGGGCATAATCTCAACCACTGTTATGCCGTCTCCTGTGTGTTCACCTAAAGCAATAGCTGTCGGATATTTGTCTGGTTTCCATGCGAGGTCAACTCCCGCAAGTAGCACTGGATTCATCCTTCTTCTGATATACAGTTAGGAATCTTATCATTCATTACCACCATACCCATTCATACCAGAGTCGAAGCTATCACAATAGTCACTGTATCCAGAGTAATCGTTAGCTTCCCCACGTGGATTGCCTGAATCAGAAAAATCATGGTCTTCAAGTTCGCTATCGCTGGTATCGAATGATGGCTCTCCTTCGAAGGTACCATTCTGTTCTTCTATATTTTCATCACGTTCTACATTATTTCGTTTCATGTATTTTCTCCAATAGTTTTACATGTGTATTTCGGCAACCGAAATTGCCGTAGCTTTCCCTACTATTTATGCCCGTGAGAAATAACGACTTCATGTTTACGTAGGAGTCTTTCTTAACAAGGAGATGTCGTCTGATACACGCAGCATCTATATCAACCGTCATCAAAGAATGTCACCAAGTAGTTCCTTTACCTGCTCTGTAGCATCGCTTTCTGGGCGATATTCACACACAGCAACACCAGAGCTTAAAGATTCTGTAAAAGCCTCTAGACGAGCGATATGGACGGGTGAAGCCGGTATCTCATGATCCTTTAACATTTCTGCCAACTGCGCAGTTTTCAATGACTCTTGATCATTCTCATTTCGTATACATGAATTCAAAATCACAGAATAATGTTGCTCGATTAGTCCAATATACTTGTGAAGAGATTGTAATTCTGGAAAGTTTGGAATCACTGGGAGCAATGTATGATCAGCTAACTTTGATATTTCCAGCACTTCATCGGTAAGATACGGTGGACAATCAAGAATCAGCAGATCAAATTTTTCATCTATCGCTTGTTGTTGTAATTTTCGTACATCCGATAATTCTGCAGTAACTACAACTGGTTGCTGTGCTTCCCTTATACCTGCCCATTCCGATGCTGTACTGGAAATACTATCCAGATCAACCAGCAGTGTTTCTAATCCTTGCTGATGAGCTTGAACCGCTAAATGGATCGCTAACGTGGATTTACCTACGCCACCTTTGTGTGAAATGAGTGCTAGTGTTTTCAATGTAGTTGGGCGATGAGATTATGATGCTTCGATCTAAAAAGGGGACGGAGGGATTAAAGTTTAACCATTCCAACTTTAGTCTTCTTTGGTCTGCCTCGTTTAGCTTGACCTATTTTGATATTATATTTCTTTTCGATCTCTTGTCTAAATCGGTCATCCCCAACCGGCTGGCAATAGTGCGTGGCTTGACGTATTAAATGCATATCTCTTACCTCGATATGGCCCTTAAATAATTCACGATAGCTATGGCATTGCTTGTCTGGTGTTTCTCCCAGTCTTTCCTACTCGGCATGTCGAGTAATCCAACTGTCATCGCCCCAGGCATTGCTGGTATAACTCGACCATTGGTATTCATCTGGTACCCCAACCATGCCCGCTCTAACCGGATTTGATTCAATATATCGACAACCGACAAGAAAGTATTTTTCTGATTGCACCAAACTCGATCGATGTCTGCCTTCCCAAAACGTACCTGTTCTTCCCTATTTTTTATTGATGTATTGGGCGTATCGGCTACCCACTACTTTCAGGGTATTCGATATCGATGTATCAGTTGTTGGCGTTACGAGGAAATGAATATGATTTGTCATCAAACAATAGCGATGTACCAATACCCCGTATCGCTTTGATATTTCTTTCCAAAGCTCCAGGTAAAATTGATAGTTTTCCGGCTCTATGAAGCAGGCTTCTCTATTATTACCACGTTGAACAATGTGGTACGGTAGCTCTGGCAGGTACATCCTTGCACGTCTCGGCATAGCAATTCCCTTGCTTTTTTAGTGACTGGTGAAACCAGATTAGCAACCCTTTCGCAATTGGTCAATTTAAAATCCCTCCGGCCCCTTTTACTGTAATGTGGACGTTCCAGGCTGTTGACTCTCCTCTTATGGACTCGCACGAGACATTGAAGTATGAATTTCTTCATCCAGGCATTTATTAATCGATTTTAGCAGAACCGGCAATTCTATTGGTTTGGTACAAACATCGTCCATGCCCACACTCATATATTCAGTGATATTACCCGCTGAGATATCAGCCGTCAGGGCGATGATCGGAATGTTAGATTTGGCATCATCCATTGCGCGGATAGACGCCGTTGCCTCCAGACCGTCCATGACCGGCATTCGCACATCCATCAATATAACGTCAAAATCACCCGATTTAAGAAGCTCGATCGCGCACTTACCATCCTCAGCAATTTCAATCGAATGGCCTAACTTGGATAAAATTGCTCGTATGATAAGTTGATTAACAATAGTATCTTCGGCCACTAATATTTTCAAAGGCCGGGATGCCACCCATCGATCTAAGGCGGCTCTCCTATCCTTTGCGACCACCGCTTCTTTTGCGGGTTGGCAGCAAACCGTAAACCAAAATGCTGAACCGATACCCTTGGTACTATCAACACCAACTTGACCGCCCATCAATTCCACCAACTGTTTGGAAATCGACAGCCCTAATCCCGTTCCACCATAGTTCCTCGAGGTAGAACTGTCTGCTTGAGCGAAAGCAGTGAAGAGTTGACTTTTTTCCTCGTCAGTCAATCCTATTCCGCTATCGGTAACGGTAAACCGGAGTGTTAATTCATCTTCTTCATTTGGTTCTAGTTTGACAGCAACCTCAATGCGGCCTGTACTAGTGAACTTCAACGCATTGCTGAGAAAATTGGATAGCACTTGGCCGATCCGCATAGAATCCGCATGGACAGCTTCTGGCAAATCGTTATCTAATTTGGTATCTAGCGCTAAGCCTTTCGACTCTATTTTTGGACCGAACAGGTAAGTATTATCGTGGACAAAGGAGGCTAAGTGAAAATCCGTGGGTGAAATTTCGAGTTTGCCGGCTTCTAGTTTGGATTGATCAAGAATCTCATTGAGGATCCTCAATAGGTTTTTGCCCGATGACTTAATACTGGTTGCCCAATCCAATTGTTGGGGTGATAAATCGGTATCCAGTAGTAAATCTGACATACCCAAGACCCCCGACATCGGGGTGCGGATTTCGTGACTCATGGCAGCAAGAAACTTAGATTTAGCTAGATTCGCCTCTTGGGCCACTTCGGTCGTTTGGACCAGCGCAAATTCTTTATCTTTAGCATCAGCAATCTCGGCCACTCTCTTCTTATCCTCGGTGATCTCTGTCCGAATGCCTACATACTGGAAGGGCTTACCCCTGTCATCAAGGGTCGGAACAATGGTCGTCTTGACCCAATAGTCGCGACCAGTCCTGTTGACGTTTTTAATCTCACCATGCCACGTGTGACCACTAGAGATAGTCTTCCACAAATCCAGGAAAAACGCGTCTGAATGTTCATCCGACTTAACGATCTTGTGGTTGTTGCCAAGCAGTTCTTCACGGTCATAACCGCTTATGGCACAGAACTTGTCATTGACGTAGGTGATGTCACCAGCAGCATCCGCAATACTCACAATGGCGTGTTCGTCCAGTGCATGCTTTTGAAAGGTTAACTCTGCCTGAGAATTAGCAAACTCGGCCACTCTCTTCTTATCCTCGGTGATCTCTGTCCGAATGCCTACATACTGGAAGGGCTTACCCCTGTCATCAAGGGTCGGAACAATGGTCGTCTTGACCCAATAGTCGCGACCAGTCCTGTTG
>JBLIOG010000127.1:0-10796 GCA_047639625.1 Gammaproteobacteria bacterium | reverse complement strand
ATAAGCGTTGGTTTTGAATCTCGCTTATTTCTTTCTTCGGCTGAATAACAGTGACTGCGAAGCCACTCCGCCTGATATCTGGTTTTATGCGTTTCCCCTGCCCAACAGAGCTCTATCATATCTGCTGTGGCATTCAGTGCCGAGGGTTGTATGTCGATGGAAATGTTTTCGACCAGGTTCATATTTTGATCAGTACCCAAATGACGGCACGATGCACAATCGCAATTATGTCTTAGCCAAATATGGTGGAACTTACTATGGTGACCATCCCCCCAGTCGATATCTATGCCAGCACTACCGGTCGTAGCCTGCAATATTTTAGACTGACCAGATGCCGTACTTTTGGCTACAACTGAAATAGTCATCGGCGGGTTCTCAAAAGATATTCGTCGAACTTGTATGGCATTTATGGTCGCTCTCGTTCCAGATTACTAGAAAAAATTATAGGCAGATTCCATGTCTTGCAACAGAGATTCATCTGTTATAGTTTGCATTCATTATAGGAATACTTGATGAATAGTATTGACTGGCAAGCCATCGCTAACTTTGAAGCAGTAGCCCGCCTGGGTACTTTCACCTTGGCAGCCAATGAACTGAAAGTACTTCAGCCCTCTGTAAGTCGTCGCATTGCCAAACTGGAGGGGGAACTAGGCACGCATCTCATGCTGCGCACACGTCCTCGCGTAACCTTAACCCATGCTGGAGAGGCCTTATTGCGGGCCAGTCAGGACACTTTCAAACAGATGTCTGAAACGTTGGCAGCCATCAAACAACGTTCCTTGCATTCGCCTCTGGTCATCAATACCACCATAGGTTTTGCCAGTAGTTTCCTGTTACCAAGACTTAATGCCTTCAACGGACAATATCCCGACGTTAATATCGAGCTAATTTCACGGGATGTGAATGATGCCTATGAAGAAGGAAATGCCGACCTGATTACCGTATTTGATGCAGTCGGTAAAATCCCTGGGGTCAGAAGTCAGCTTATCTGCCAGGAGAAAATGATCGCCGTGGCATCGCCTTTTTACATACAACAACATCAACAAAGTTTTTGGGCGCCCTGCAATCACAGGCTTTTGCACCTTGTCAGCGGTAACTATGCTGATGACTGGAAACTGTATTTTGAAGGCACCGACTACCTTCTCCCGACACCATCTGCCGGTCAAAACTTCACCAGCTACATGGTTTACTTGCATGCCGCTCTCAACAATCAGGGAATCGTGTTAGGTCCGAAGTTTATGTTGCAACAATACCTGGACTCTGGCGAACTGGTAAAAGCAGATCCCAGGATTGTCAGCACACATCGTGGCTACCACGCCTGCCTCACTCGCAGGGGAGTAAATCATCAACCCGCAATAGATTTTGCAAATTGGCTAGTGAAATTGTTTAGGTAAGTTTTATTATCTTGTTAGTGGGCAACCCATCGGCAGAAGTCAAACAGCGACTTATTATTTTGCCTACATGGATGTGAGAGCAGGAGTGATAGCTAAAGCAAGGATCACTCATTTCTATTCTCCCAATGCTTCACGATAAAGATTATGGAAGTGTCTGAGTCCCACCTCACTCATTGCCCCGCGTCTATCTCCAATGACGTAAGGTCCGGGTTCGAACGCCCGGCTCTGCATGGCCTTCTGGATTTTGCAGACGACGACTTCATCCTCCGCACCGGTTGTTTCTTTATGCTTGATCATTAGTGCCCGAACATCATTATCCGAAATGTCTCCACTTGTGAACCAACGATAGCGGTAAATGGTCCGGTTCCAGGACACCGGCAACCATTGACGGATAGTAAAATAACCACCGGGATACCAGCCCATCGAGACATTCGGCCAGATCCAATAGGCACCGTAATCAGCCGCGCGCGGGACCGCTTCTGGATCGTAATCATATTGCTTTTTGTTTGTGCCTTGCCGTCATGCCAGATTGTTCGACCTTTCGGCACTGTCGTGTAGCCGTCCATCTCCAGTACGCCCCGGGTCAGCGATGAGGCATGTACGGTTGGACAGTGATAGCATTCATTATAATTTTCGACGTATAGTTTCCAGTTACAGTCATGTATGATTTCGGTTTCACAAACAAACCGAAGTTTGGAAGGGTCAGGGTGGAAGCTCAGCATGTTAGCTTCATACTCCTCCAATCCATCGCTCATTGGCGCTGCGTCTTCGTCCATATTCACAAAGACAAAACCACAAAACTCCTCTACCTTTATCCTGCGCAAGTTAATCTGATCACATGACAAATTGTCCGCCTCAGTGCTTCCCGGCGCGCGAAGTAGCTTTCCATTCAGTTCATAGGTCCAGGCATGATACGGACAGACCAGGATCCGTTTTCCCTAGCCCTGCCTAGCCCTGCCTAGCCCTGTCTAGCCTTGCCTTGCCCTTCGACAATTGGATGACCGCGATGGCGACAGATATTGTAATAGGCCTGCAATTGGCCATCGGTGTCACGGATAACAAACATCGATTCATCTGCAATGGTATGAGTTTTGAAATCACCGCTTTTGCTAAACTCCGATACATGGCAGACACATTGCCAGCTTCGATAGAAAACCTTCTCCTTGTCGATTTCGAAGCAATCGCGGTCTACATAATATTGTGCGGCTAGCGGTAAATTTTGAGACATTTTAGCTTCCGATTATTATTGAACTTTAGCAGGCTTCGATATACTGCTCAATTGTCGGAATAATTGATTTGTACATCATAATATTGAGTGCAAGGAATTCATCGTTCGATAGATGTCTGATTCATGAATAGTAAACTTATAGGGTAAATTACTCGTCCTAAAGTAAACACAGTAACCAATGCTAATACCCTCGCTTACGAAATTTCCACCTGTACCGGTTTGGAGCGCAAATCCGGACCATTGGTTAATGCAATATCCATTGGACAACAGGAAAGTACCAGGGTTATATCCAGTTCAGCACGCAGGCTAATACTATCACCAGGTTTGACCTCAGGCGGTATGATCGATAGTTCACCATTAGCACTGATATTAACATTTTCGAAAATATTAAACGGACTCGGTACTTCGGGAGCAGTAAGACCTATCTCGGTCATTGCCTCTCGAAGATTATCAGTGCAATTTCGATGATAGCCCTCGACCCCGAGTAAACGGTAGCGATCAATATCGCAAGCCGACAACAGTAAATCGTGAATGCCAGGAGATCTATCTTCTACTATGGTTAAGATAGGCCTTCGTCGGTTTGAATAAAGAGAATCACCCACTTCGGGGATCAATTTTTCAAGACAGGAGCGAGAATGTTCATTCGACATAAACTCGTTGATGTCCGACTCGCAAAACGCCCAGGCATCGACTACCTGCGATCCTTCGAGATTAGTGATTTTCACCTGTTGGTTAGCTTTCATCTTGAATGCGCGGGAATGAGCGCCCGGAATAATTATTATGTCATTCATGTTAAATTACCTTTGATTGTTGATGAGACTTTATCACCAAAAGGCAGGTATTTTACAACATGGATGGAACCATAGGCCTATCCAGGCCAAATGCCTTGTTGGGTTAGCAATCCAGCATCTAATAGCAAACATACCGAATGAATTCGAACAAGATTATCATGAACATACAAACTGACATGCAAAAGAGAATTGAAACCTCATGATTCGTTGGTTAGGACGAGGGATCGGAGCCACTTCACGTTGGGTTTCACGTCCATTCCATTAACCTACAAATACACGATTGACGTCCGGCTGTTGGGTTAGTGGCTTTACCGCATAACCCAACCTTCTCAACTTAATGACATTGGAGGCGTCCCTTACATTCTAATTTGCCAGGTTCTTGTCGATCTGATCACGCATCGCAATCGTTGTCGAGTAATCGATACACAGGTTTTCATCAATCACAACGGCGTAATCGATTGCCGCTGCTTCGCGGCTGAGCAATTCATCACGTACATCACGCAATACCCGTTCGGGGTCGCGGGCATGTGGCAAACCATAACCACCGCCACCAGGCATATAGTAAATCAAACTTTCATCGCCCGGAATTTCCTGTGTGCCCTTTCCGCTCAGGGCTTTACCGGAACGTAACGAGATTGTTCCAAGCCGGCCACTTTCACCACCTTCGCGGCCGAGTGCCGGGTGAACCATTCGCTCAAAACTGGCCGACATTAACATCGGTGCCTTTTCGCGATTTTCGATTTCGAGTATTTGCCCGTGACCACCACGAAATCTGCCAGGCCCACCACTGTCGGGACGTAGCTCACGACGCAGATAGCGTAAAGGCTCGGTGGCTTCGGTTGATTCAATCTGACTGCCCCATACACCACTCGGATAGCAGGTAGCGCTTAAACCATCTTTTTCAGCACGCGCACCGGTGCCACCATTGTGCGTCGGGTCGGTGGAGAAGGCGGTAGTCTTACCTTCGATTGACGCGGTGGCAGTTGAACGCAGCGGCAGGTTCCACATGCAGGCAACGCTTTCGGCGGGGACTTTACCGGGCAATGCCTGGTGCAGGCATCCGAGCATGACATCGGGCAACATCTGACCGATCATGTGGCGCATAGAAACAGGTGCTGGGTCATTCGCGTTAATGATGCTGCCTTTGGGTACGTTGAGTTGAATAGGCAGTAACGAACCACTGTTGTTGGGTATATCCGGACCGACTATACAGCGGATTCCAAATACTGAATAAGCCGTGGCATAGTTAAGAGGTGAATTTATTCCGTAACGTGAACTCGGTGAACTACCGTTAAAATCGACCTCAATGCAGGAGTCAGTAATGCGCATACGTGCGTTGATATTAATCTCAAAGTCGTAGCCATCGAACACTGCATTATTGATGTATTCGCCGTTGGGAATCGCTTTAATGGCCTGTTCCACACCACGCTGTGAAGTTTGCAAAATGTAACCACCGAGTTCATCAATCGAATCAATACTGAATTCACTCATCATGCCAGCGAGGCGACTAGCACCCACATCGCAGCAAGCCATCAGCGCATAAATGTCACCTTCGTTTTGAATGCGGGTCCGCGAGTTGGCTTTTATGATTTCCAGCAGGTCGATATTGAGCTGACCCTGTTTAACCAGCCTCATCGGTGGAATACGAATGCCTTCTTCGAATATATCGGCGTTGTCTGTGCTCATACCACGACCGCCAATATCGTAGAGATGCGACGTGCATGAAGTCAGTGAGACCAGCTTGCCAAGATGAAACACCGGTGCCACCAGCAGCAAGTCATTGAGGTGACCGGTGGCAATCCACGGATCGTTTGTGACATAGATATCGCCTTCACGCATCGATTCCACCGGGAAATACTGAATCATAACCGGGCAAGCATTCGCCATCGAATTAATATGCCCGGGTGTACCGGTTTGTGCCTGCGCCAGCATACGGCCTCGCAAGTCGAAAATGCCTGCCGAAATATCACCGCATTCACGCACCATCGCTGAGAAAGCGGCACGCATTAGTGTTTGTCCCTGTTCTTCGACAACCGCCAGCAGGCGATTCCACATCACTTGCAATTCAATCGCAGATTTAGCTGGCATGGGTATTCGCCCTGGTCTTGCGTTGCATGATGATATTGCCCGCTGCGTCGATGCTGGCATCGAACAATGGTGAGACATAGCTCGTAGTTTGTGGCTCGATGATCAAGGCAGGACCGATAATGCTATGCCCTGGCTGCAAAGCGCCACGGTGATAAAAGGGAATGGTTTGCAGCTGTCGCAGCTCACCAAAAAACACGTCGCGCTCGCCGGCAATCGGAGCATCAACGCGATTGACCGCGCTATTCTTAATCGTTGTGACTTCCGGTGGTTTAGTCGATACCAACACCGACCAGTTCATGACTTCAATACTCATTCCCGGCACTTCACGAGCAAACAACCGGGCATATTCTGTATCGTAGGCAGATTTCAGCAGGCCAAGTCCATCTTCATCGACCCGGCCTTCGGGCACCATCACTTCAATTTCATGTCCTTGTCCTCGATAACGCATAAACGCATTACGCTGTAATACCAGAGGTTGACCAAAAGCACCGGCGGCAACCACTTCACGCGCCTGTGTTTCCATATCGTCGAGTAAATGGTTAATAGCAGTAAAATTGAACAGATCCACCAGTGTATGGTGGCTGCGCACAATTTCGTAAGCGACAGGGGCGTACAGGAAACCTATCGCCGAACCGACTCCCGGTCCTCGTGGCACAATTATCGTATCGACGCCGGTTTTTTCAGCCACTGCCGCGGCGTGTAATGGTCCATTACCACCAAAGGCGATCATAGTGCGTGATCGCAGATCTTTACCTCGTTCGACTGCGTGTACACGCGCAGCATTAGCCATATTCTCATTTACGATTTGTGCCAGACCATACGCGGCTTCGTGTACCGACACACCCAACTCATCGCCGAGGTGTTGCCGTAATGCTGTTTCTGCCGCTCTACGGTCGAGTTTTAGTCGACCTTCGGCAAATGTTTGCGGATCAAGGTAGCCAATCACCGTGTCCGCGTCGGTTACTGTCGGTTGTGTGCCACCTCTGGCATAACAGGCAGGACCGGGTTCGGCACCGGCACTTTGCGGGCCAACATTTAGACGGCCCAGTGAGTCAACGTGAGCAATCGAACCACCGCCCGCGCCTATTTCGATCATTTCGATCACCGGAATCAACACTGGCATACCGCTGCCTGGTAAGAATCGTGCACTGCGAGCAATTTCAAAGCGGCGTGAAGATTGCGGCTGACCTTTGTCAATCAAACACAGCTTGGCAGTGGTTCCGCCCATATCAAACGACATCACCTCGTCGAGTTGTAAGTCACGGGCAACCTTGGCGGCCAACACCGCCCCGCCACTGGGGCCTGATTCAACCATTCGAATTGGAAACTGACGGGCGTTGTCCGGAGTAGTCATGCCACCGCCGGAAGTGATGATATATAAAGGACATTCGAAGCCTTCGTCTATGACCGCCTGCTCAAGCTTTCGCAAATAATCATCCATCAGAGGGCGAATATAGGCATTTGCCAGTGTCGTACACAAGCGTTCAAATTCTCCGATTTTTGGGCTGACCTCGCAGGACAACGAAACCGATAATTGCGGACGCTGTATCAACAGTAATTCGCGTAAGCGTAATTCGTGGCTGTCGTTCACATAACTGTGCAACAGGCTGATCGCGATGCTTTGAATATCGTCGCGATCAATTCTGCTAATCAGGTCGTAGATACAGGATTCGTCTAGAGAACGATACACAGAACCATCCGGATCGATACGTTCGGGTACGGTGTAACACAGATCACGGGTAACGATCATATCCGGCTTGTCGATCATCAAATCGTATTGATCATATCGACGCTCATAAGCAATTTCGAGAATATCGCGAAATCCCTCGGTCGTAATCGTCGCCACGCGTGCGCCCTTGCGTTCGATCAGAGCGTTCGTAGCCAGAGTAGTACCGTGGATGAATGTCGAAAAGTCGCCGGGTTTTAAATCAGCAAGTTCCATTGTGTGACGAATGCCTTCTAACACGCCTGCAACCGGATGAGTCGGAGTGGTCGGTGTTTTTGCGGTGATAAATTCACCGTCTTTTTCAATCGCGATATCGGTGAAAGTGCCACCGATATCAACAGCTATTCGTGCCTTTTTCAACGTAGTGATACCAGGGTTGGATGCTGACAAGTTAACTATATTTTCAGGATAATAGCCAAATGAATAATTCTATTCCGTACCAACATTGTCCTTATTTATAGAGGATGGGTATCGACAAATTTTTATCATCTTCTGGGATAATCAGGGTACGAGATACTGTGCAATGCAGTAGGTTAGAAAGTAAGTTGATCTAATTCGGATCCGCTATACTTCATTGGAGTAAAGTAAAGCATCAAAATAACTCAAACTCCCAAAATGTAAAATGCCCACCAAGTGCGTGACATCATGCGGAACCCGACAGGCGTTTCAGCTCGAAGTCCAGTTTTACTGAGAACTGGCAAGAGTCAGTGGTTTTATTTCAAAACTTTGATGCGGATTGGTTTTAGAAGTGGCTACCATAACTAGTCTTAAAACATGGCCTTCATGTCAATTGCCCTGATATTTCGTTATTAAACGACTTTTTCCCCCTACGTCCCAGTTTAAAACTATTGTCTGCGGTGCAAAAAAAATTGCTTTGTCGACGTCGATCAGTGAATGTTATGCTGTTGTCTATTACCCGAAACTGCAGGATCAATGCGTTTTATCCATTTAACTTTCGTAATTTCGATGCTGGTATTAACCCCAACTGCAGTCTATTCTCAAAGTGCAGAGTATCTATGGGACAATCGTTGCGAAGAATGTCACGGTGATTCTTCAATCTTTGCCGGCAAGTACCTATGGGACATCGATGGGCAGTTACAAGGGCGGCATCATATAAACAATCTTGCTCTGTTCATGAGCAATCACTATATTCCCGATCATGCGAGTGAAATCATTCGTAACATGTTATTGAGTAAAGCCAATTCACCGATTAAATTTAAAAATGAGTGCCGTAATTGCCACGGCGAAGCGAAAGAATTTGTCGAGAAATCACTCTGGGTCAGAGGGAGCGAAATAACGGGTATGGCGACTGGAATGGCTTTAATCGATTTCTTACCGACTCATCAGAATATACCGCAGACCGATATCACCTTTTTCCGTGAATTGTTTGCCCGAATTGCTGGAAAACCTTTACCTTAACCCAAAGCTGGTATCAGGTTGTTTACAAGCTTCCCATCCAGTCCGAAAATCAAGTAATTAATCCTAATTCCGACAGACTCCTAGTAAAACCCGTTCAGTTGCACGTCTAACTATTTTTAAGCCACCCGTAACCAGATTATTCGAGTAACGACGCCTCCATCGGAAAGTGAGACATCATTTCGTATCCGGTGTCTGTCACTAACACTTGTTCCTCAAGTTTCACACCGTTGGACTCGCCAATTGGCCCCATATAACTTTCCACGGTCATCACCATGCCTGCTTCGAGTGTGCCGTCGTAGGGGTTCTTACCCCAATGTGCTGGTTTGATTTGGGGATACTCATCGCACATGCCAACGCCGTGCATGATGCAGGGATAGGCATTTTCCTGACATTCATCAGGGATTGGATAGGATTGTTGCTGAATTTCGTGAAAGGTAATTCCTGCTCGAACCAATTGAAGGTTGTGCTCGATCTCGTCGTGGGCGAGACGATATATTTCTTTTTGCCGTTGGGTCGGCTTAGCCGGGCCGCAATGAAATGTCCGAGAAAAGTCACAGAAGTATCCGAGCGGTCCGACCATGTCTGTGTCAAATCCAACTAGATCACCAGATTCAATCGGACGTTGCGTGGCTTCCTGCAACCAGGGATTAATACGCGGGCCCGACGCTAACATTCTACCGTCATGCCATTCACCATGGTTGGCGAGGTTGGTGTAATTCAAAAGGCCCCAGAGCTGGAGTTCAGTAACGCCGGGTTTTAAGGCCTCCTTCATTTTTGCCGCACCCAGCTCGGCGACGGCAACCGACCATTTTATACATTCGATTTCGTCGATAGATTTGATAATCCGAGCCTTTTCGGAGATAGAAATTCCGTCAACGACTTCGAGCCCATGTCGCTCACAAGCCTGAGTAACACTGGGGTTAACGTATTCGATTGCAATTCGTCGATGATCACTTCCGATCTCGCTGAGATATTTGACCAGATCATTAGCTAACTTGTCAGCATTATCGGTCATATTGTCACCCGCATCGAAAAATGAAATAGGCCGGGCAGATTCGGTCCGATCAATCAGATGGGTATTTGCGTAAGCACCGTGGATGACTGTCGGACCAGCCTGCGACATAAAAAGATAGCAAGAAGGAATGCGCGACTGGAATAACGCATAAGTGCTGTAGTCAACTGCGTAACGCAAACTCAGCGGGTTGAGACTGACTAGCACAGAAATGTCGGCCACTTTCATCTGCTTACGCAATCGGGAGGTTCGGTAACTGTAAAGTCGATCAAAATTGATCTCAGGTAAATCACGGAATTGCCGAAGATCACTCCAATTGTCGTTGAATACGAGCTCATCTGGCGTTGGCATGTTTGAATTTGGCATCAGACAATTCTCTAATTTCTAAAATCTGCCGCAAGGCTCGATGACTATAATTCAGTTAAATAGATTCACCAAACACAATTCTGCATGTAGACCATCAGAGTTTTCGATTGCATTCCGCTGGTGATTTCAAGGCTTGCCATAATGGTATGACTTCCTTTTATGTTGCTGCAATTACACTGGCTACAAATGAAGACTTTATTCTTTCTGGGTTTGAATTCGATTGAGTGTTTGTAATTGTTGCTCAAGAATGGGTTTTGCAAATTCGATAAAGGCTTTTACTTTTTGTGGCGAATTCAGACCTTTTGGCCATCCTAAACAAACGGGGACAGCCTTTGTTTCAAAATCTTGAAGAACAACTTTAAATTCACCTGATTCAATCTCATGTGCAGCTTGATACAAATAGACCTGCGTTAAACCTGCGCCTAGCATTGCTGAGTCGACGGCCGCCTCAGCAGAATTGACTATCAGTTTCGATTTTAAGTGAATATCCGCTCTCTGATTAACTGGGGCCTTGAATGACCAGGGCACCTGATCGCAGGATCTGGAAAATGTTATTGTCTCGTAATCAGAAATATCTTTAGGTGATAAAGGCTCGCCGCTCTCTATCAAATATTCCGGGCTAGCGCAAACGACCAGACGCATCATTCCAACCGGTGTCATCATGACCTCTTCCGCCGCTAACGGTGCAATCTTAATTCCCAGATCAATATGATCATTCAACATATCCAGTACATGATTAGTAGCTATTAGTCGAACTTCAATATTTTCATGC
>JBLIOG010000126.1:0-10815 GCA_047639625.1 Gammaproteobacteria bacterium | reverse complement strand
TGAATGGCAGACCGGCGATAATAATCCAGCTTAAGGATGCGTTCTCAACATAGGTTAATACCACCGCCATGGCCCCAAAAAAAGGCGACCAGTTAGAAACGCCGCAAAAAACTCGAACCATACTTTGCGCTGTAAACCGATCCAGTGGTCGCTGTTGATGAATTCGATCCGCTATTAATATGGGGGCTGAAACATTAATGATTGAACTGGAAATGTTGAGTCCAATTAATGTCTGAAGAAAAGCTTTGGAACCCTGCGGGAGTTGGCTGCTTTGCTGATTGGGTGGAATAACGACCAGCTTAAGAAACCCCACAGCAGCGATCATTGATAATAATCCCGTGTTGGCAGTAATGATGCTGTTGGGTTTTATAGGCTCACCGTAAAAAGATGCAATGACCAGAAGGGCTAATCCTGTAAGCGCTATCAATATGACCTGTACTTTTAGTACAACTGGGGCATCGGGAAAGAGAATAACACCTGCAGTCCAGCCAAACACTCCGGCTATCCACAGCAGGGGCAATCCATTTATATCCAACAAGGCCGCGGATATAGTCGTAAGAATCATCAATAGCAAAAGCGTACCGGCGACGGTCCGACGAAGGTTGTTTAGGGTTGTAATGTTGTTAATCTGATCATTAAAATGAAACTGAAGTTTAATGCAAAAACTCTGTTTATGAATCGATAATGGGGTAAGCGAACAGTGTTTAGATGCATAATCGGTGTCGAAATTTTGAGAGCCCTGGGTCGGTTAAGTATTGGAACGACTATATGGTGATCCATTGAAATAGTGCTAAGCATTAATCATTGTTTCGGCGGATAGAGGGCGCAAAAAATAATATTTCTGCCCATATCCGCAGTCCATTCTGCAAAGGCTAGTGGGTTCGTATTCCAGCGGGACCACCTACCAGATAAAAAACTGCTGGTGAAGGGCAATTTTTTCACCGCGATCCAAACTTGTTACAGAATTTAGCATTACAGTTCAATGGGCCAGGTTTTATATAATTAAATACTGACCAACATTGATGACCCGATTTAAATTAACATGGGTATTTTTGTAGCTGCTTGCCCGCTACGGAGGAAGCGGTGGCGAGTTTTACGATCCACCGGCGAGGATGGATATTTCTGTGCCCAATGCTTTCCTTGAGTACTTAACTCAATATCTGTTAATTCGTGCCGGCAGGTTGTTCCTTCTTTGACGATACGTCTGTGCGCAACCTGCTGCGTAGTTGACCCGCATCTTCCAGAATAGGGTAGGCCACAGCGGTTAAATGCGAGTTAATTCGTTTTAAGTCTCGAATAACGTCGAGTTGCATGGCACTCAGTCGCGAGTCATAGGCGACATTTTCTTTCAATTTATCCAGGTGATTCAGAACGGCCTGCTTTTCGCGTTTTATGAACTTGTATTTTCGTGCTAGTAGCTGACGAGCCATTGCAATATCACCGGATGTAAAAACGCTCAATGAGATGTGAAAACTTTCGAGAACAGGTTGGTATAGATTGTTGATGTCTTCCCTGTCCTGAAGCGTCATCTTGGCACCGGTGACTAAACCTTTACGCAAAATATTGTCGATCAAATCCACAGAAATGATATCGCCTATGTGTTCAAGATTGGTTGCAAATTGCAGGATTTCAACACAGCGTTTACTGTCCTTGTCACCCAGCGGTTCTCTGCTTAAGCGGGTTAAGTACAGTTTAATATCGTCATGAAATCGATTGGCCAGGAGATCCATCTTTCGTGCGCTTTTTGCCAGTTCGACATCATTACGTTTTAGCGCAATAAAGCTGTTTCGCAACATTCGTTCAACAATCTCGCCCATTCTTAATACTTCGCGTTCGGTATTGAGCAGCGCAACTAATGGACTATCAAATGCAGACTTATCAAGGTGCATGGGTTTCCAGTGGTCATCTTCTTCGTCATGCGTTTCGGGTTGTAAACGCGTGGTCAGTTTTGCCATTTGATTGACAAAGGGCAGGAAAAGAATTGCGAGTATGATGTTAAAGAACAGGTGGAAGTTAGCGATATGGCGGGCTTCGCTGACGTCAAAGCTTGAAATCCATTCGGCTATCAACCCAAGTAGTGGAAGAAATAACAAAACGCCGCAGACTCGAAAAATCAAATTACCGAGTGGCGGGCGACGAGCTTCAGGGTTTGACTTGAATGTAGCGACTACCGGCGGAATCGCACTACCAATGTTAGCGCCCAGGACAAAAGCAAAGGCAACATTAATATCGAGTACGCCGTTTCCTGCAAGGGTAATAATGAGTAGAACCGTCGCAAGACTCGAATGCGAAAGCCAGGCAATCATGGCAGCAACAATAACGGCTAGAATTAAATCATCGGAAAGCGACAGAAATATTTGTTGAATGACTTCTGACTGGCGCATCGGTAAGGAAGCATCCAGAATGAGCGTGAGTGCCAGCAACATCATGCCCAGGCCTAAAATTATTCGTCCAAACTCGCGGGTTTTACCGCCATCGGAATAGGTAAATAAAGCAACACCCAGGGTAATCAAAAACGGGGACAGAGCCGATAAATCGAAGGTTAAAATTTGCGCCACTAAGGTAGTGCCGACATCAGCACCTAGTAATACAGCAAGGGCTGTTGACGTATTTAGAATACCCTGGCCGCTGAAGGAGGCCGTTAAAAGGGCGGTAGCGCTACTGCTTTGTAATAGGATCGTTACACCAAGACCTGCCAGGAATGCCTTGAAACGATTGGCTAAGCTTGCACCGAGTGTCGCTCGAACTTCAGCGCCCCAGGCATCGGTAATTCCGACTCTAACTGTCCTGAGCCCCCATAGTAGAAGTGATACTCCACCGATTAGGTTAATCAGAATAGTGCTGCCGTTAATGGATGGTTCCCCTGATGATTAGATCGTAAATGTTAGGCAAGGTAAGATTGCTTTTCTCTAAATTAAATATAGCAGATTTTACATCCTTCAACCAGCCAAAAACCTAGTATTAATGCGGCTTTCAGAGTTTTGTCAATGAGTTTTCACCTGTTCGCTGTTGTATATGACTGGCTGGGGTTTTTGTCCACCCACCATAAGTTGGTGTAAACGCTGTCTATTTGTTCCGGCTTCTAAAATATTTGCTTGTTTGACCGGCCCAAAACCCCGTACTCGTTCGGGCCAGCGGGCTAGCTCGATAGCAATTGTGTAGTTCTCTGCACGAGTGTTCTGTAATATAGTTTCTATGTCCTGTTCATATATTCTGATCAAATTGCGCTCTCCTTGTCTTTCTTTGTTAAATCTAAACAGATCCCATCGGCTACCTCGAATTTTCCGGCATTTTGCAAGAAGTTTAAAAACCAGTTTTATCCAGGACCCAAATTCACGCTTTCTAATTCTACCTGTTACCGGGTCAGGCTTCGATAAAAATGGCGGTGCCAGATGGAATTTCAATTTAAATTCACCTTCAAACTGATTGTTGATAGCCCGCTCAAAGTCAGGATGACTCAATAATCGAGCTACTTCATATTCGTCTTTGTAGGCAAGCAATTTAAAATAGTTTTTGGCGATAGTTGATGTTAATTCTAACAGGCTCGATTCTGTTTGATTGACTAGCTGTTGTTCGAAATTGCGAATTTGATTAATGGTCTTCAGGTAATGGTTTGAATAGGATTCATCCTGATAATCAACTAAAAAAGCTTTTCGGAGATTGATAACAGTGTCCACATCCTGATTGGATAAATCAGATTCGTTAGAGTCTGATTTATTAAAAGGATTTGTACTTTCTGGTTCGACCACATGTCGACGTCCCCAGTTGAAGGCGTCAATATTAAGATCAACGGAAACGCCATTCAACTTTATTGCTTCGATAATTGATTCTGAAGATACTGGAATAAGGCCACGTTGATAAGCGACTCCCAGTAATAACAAGTTTGAGTAGATTGCATCACCCAGTAACCGGGTAGCTAATTTGGTAGCATCTAGAAACAGTGTTTTGCCTGATTCAAGTTCGCTTTCAATAGTGGTTGTCATAACCTCTATTGGGAATAGTGCATCCGGATTACGGGTAAACTCGGCGGTAGGCGACAAATGAGTGTTGACGATAGCCTGTGAGAAACTTCTATCGAGTTTTGCCAGGGTATCATCACTTTCTGAAACGATGAGGTCGGCACCAATGAGTAAATTAGCTTCACCTGCAGGTATACGAACTGAATGAATGTGTTTCTGCTGTTCGGCAATTCGTATATGCCCGCTAACGGCTCCAAACTTTTGCGCTAATCCGGTTTGATTTAAAACAGAGGTTCCTTTTTGTTCGATATGTGCCGCCATCCCAAGCACTGATCCAACGGTTAATACTCCGGTTCCACCAATTCCGGTTATAAGGATGTTGTAAGGAATATGAAGCGAAGGTTTTTCAGGTTCCGTTATTTGATTTTCACTCGGATCGATTTGCATGGCCGAAGGTTTTCTTAGCTGTCCACCATGAACGGTGACAAAACTGGGGCAAAATCCGTTAATACACGAGAAGTCTTTGTTGCAGGCGCTTTGATCGATTGACCTTTTTCGACCGAATTCAGTTTCTTTTGGGATCAGTGATAAACAATTCGATTGTTGACCGCAATCGCCGCAGCCTTCGCAAACCATTTCATTGATAAAAGCTCGCTTGGGCGGGTCGATCATTATGCCTTTCTTACGGCGTCTGCGTTTTTCGGCGGCGCAAGTTTGCGCATATATGATGGCCGTACAACCGGTCGTGTCGCGCAGCTCAAGCTGAATTTGTTCAAGCTTGCTTCGATCGGCCACAGATACCTGTTTTTGATGATCAGTACAGTGCTGATAGGTTTCAGGTTCGTCGGATACAATGACGATCCGTCCTACGCCTTCAGCGACAATTTGTTCGACGATAATTTCCACTGTTAGTGGACCATCGAATGTTTGCCCACCGGTCATTGCGACGGCATCGTTGAATAGAATCTTATAGGTAATGTTTACTCCGGCAGAAACAGCTGCTCGAATCGCCAGTAGGCCCGAATGGAAATAAGTGCCGTCACCGAGGTTTTGAAATACATGTTGGGTTTCTGTAAAGGCAGCCTGCCCAAGCCAGGTTGCGCCTTCTCCACCCATTTGTGTGAAAGTATCAGTGTCCCGATCCATCCAGGTTGCCATGTAGTGACAGCCTATGCCTCCAAAAGCCTTACTGCCTTCGGGTACTCGCGTTGACGTGTTATGTGGACACCCCGAACAAAACCAGGGTTTTCGTTCTGAGCGAAATCGGGGCCGGGCTAGTGATGCTTCTTTAGCTTCAAGAAACGCTAATCGTTGCGTAATTGTATCGCTGTTATAGAACCGCGAAATTCTCGACGCGATGACTCGAGCAATCCTGGCGGGTGTTAATTCCCCTAGATTGGTTACTAGCAATTCTCGATTTTCGTCATATTCTCCGACTACTCGGGGACGACGGTCGACCGGCCAGTTATAAAGTTGCCCAGTTAACTGGTCTTCAATAACACTACGTTTCTCTTCGATGACCAGGATTTCTTCCAGGCCATCGGCAAATTGATGGGTCATAACGGGCTCGAGTGGCCAGCTCATTCCGACTTTGTAGAGTCTAAGTCCTATAAGACCGGCCGTTTTCTCATCGATACCTAGATCTTCGAGCGCCTGCAATGTATCGAGGTAAGACTTTCCAGTCGTAACAATACCAAGTCTTGCCTTCTCACTATCGATTTCAATTCGATTGAGATTGTTTGCGCGAGCGAAAGCCCGTGCGGCATAAATTTTATGGCGTTGCAGGCGTTCTTCCTGGGCCATTGGCGTGTCTGGCCAACGAATATGAACGCCGTCTTCGGGTAATTGGTAATCCTCGGGTATTTTTACCGTTACACGATGACTATCGATTTCAGCCGAGATGGCAGCATCCATATTTTCAGTGATGGCTTTCATTCCAACCCAACAACCGCTGTATCGGGAGAGTTCCCAACCGAATAAACCCAAATCGAGGATTTCCTGAACACCGGCAGGATTAAGCACCGGGCTAGTGGCACCAATGAACATGTGATCGCTTTGATGCGGAAGTGTTGATGACTTACAGGCGTGGTCATCGCCAACAACTGCTAGTACGCCACCATACTGTGAAGTTCCAAAGGCATTGGCATGTTTTAAAACATCCATGCTTCGATCGAGCCCGGGGCCTTTCCCATACCACATTCCAAATACACCGTCGTATTTCGCTCCGGGAAATAACCCAACTTGTTGGCTGCCCCAGACTGATGTCATCGCAAGGTCTTCATTGACACCGGGTAAAAAATGAATGTTATGTTGATCGACAAAAGATTTGGCCTTCCATAAAGCCTGGTCTAGCCCGCCGATTGGCGAACCACGATAGCCCGAAATAAAGCAGGCTGTGTTCAGGCCTTTTTCCTGATCGCGTTGGTGCTGAAGAATGGGCAATCGAACGAGTGCCTCGATTCCAGTCATATAAGCCCGACCTTTTACGAGGGAATACTTATCATCTAATGATACTTTCATCGGAGGTGCGCCATGCTAGATATTAAGATAAGTATAATAATGCAGTAAATGGGTAATATTATTTCTTAATTTGCTATTATTTTATATAAATTAGATAATTATTCTAATTATATATATTAATTAAAATAATATTGCAAATTATGAAACTCTCCTCTATTGACCTTAAAATTCTTTCTCTGTTACAGGAAAATGCATCCCTGACCGCAGCTGAAATTGCCGAACAGGTGAATCTATCCGCGTCACCTTGTTGGCGACGAATAAACCGGCTGGAAAACGAGGGGTACATCGAAAAAAGGGTCGCTTTATTGAGTGCTGAAAAACTCGGTCTCGATATCATAATTTTTGCTCGAATTAGTTTGGCTCGAAATGACGAAGATAGTTTGACCGAATTTGAAGAACGCGTTAAAAACTTTCCTGAGGTTACAGAGTGTTATACCGTTACAGGATCAGCGGACTACTTTTTGAAGATAATTACGCGCGATATTAAACATTACGATCGATTTTTGAGAAAACAGTTAATTCAGATTCCATTGGTTGGCGATGTCAGCTCAAACGTAGTGGTTACCCGAATTAAACACACCACAGGGTTACCGATCGAAACACAGGTTGAAATTTAGGACGCTTCTACAGATATGAATTTAGGCAATCAGATTACTTCACCCTCGGGTTATCAACTGCCGAGGTTTGGTATTGGAACCTGGAGAATGGGTGAATACCTCAGTAATCGGCATCATGAAATTGCAGCGATACAGCATGCACTTGAAATAGGTGTTGGGCTTATTGATACGGCTGAAATGTATGGCGAAGGTGGTGCTGAAAAAATGGTCGGTGAAGCCCTGGGCAGTCGTCGCGATCAAGTTCAGATCATAAGCAAAATTTTTCCTCATAACGCGAGTTACCAGGGTGTACTCAGCGCCTGTGATCGCAGCCTGGAACGATTAAATACTGATTATATTGATTGCTATCTGTTGCATTGGCCAGGGAGCTTCCCAATTGAGGATACCTTTGACGCCTTTCGAAAGCTAAAAGCTGATGGCAAAATTCGAGAGTTCGGAGTGAGTAACTTTGATATTGATCAGCTCAAGGTTATTAAGCCCGAGTCTCTCGCAGAAATTGTCTGTAATCAGGTGTTTTATAACCTTGCACACCGGGAAACAGAATGGGCGGTATCGCCCTGGTGTGAGCAGTATTCGATTCCCCGGATGGCCTATTCGCCGCTTGATCAGGGTGGTTCAGTGCTGAGTTCTCCAGCCGTTAAAGAAATTGCCGATAAACATTCTGTAACGTCAGCGCAAGTTGCGCTGGCCTGGCTACTCCAGCAACCTGATACCATTGTTATTCCTAAATCAATCCGTCGGGATAGGATTACCCAAAACTATGAAGCCCTTGAGCTTGAACTGACTCCCGGCGACCTGTCCAAACTGGACGAAGCGTTTCCAGGGCCTGATCGACCGACTCGACTAGGCATGCGTTAACTAATACCGGTTGAAAAATATGAGCTATGCCATTTACATTGGAAAAAACCACACTGCAGATGGAATTGCCTATTTAGCGGGCTATGGTGATGAACCCTCCAGCCACTGGTTAGAAGTTATTCCTCGGCGATCTCATTCGGAAGGTTCGACAATATCAGTCGGGGTAACCGAACAGGCTGATATGCCCGGAATTCGAACAAACATTCCGCAGGCCTCTGAAACAGCACGACATATACGGGTAAGTTATAGCTATTACCTTGGCGTCCCGGCTCCGATTACAAACGGAGGATTGAATGAGTACGGCGTTGCTGTGCGTGATATCTGGTCACCATCACGACCGGAGTTAGTCGAAATGACACCACCGAATCAATCGGGTCCTAATTACAGCGACCTGGCAAGAATAGCTTTGGAACGGGCAAAAACTGCGCGGCAGGCCGTCGAGATCATTGGCTCTCTTATCGATCAATATGGTGAATCTAGTTATGGCGGAAACTCTCATTTTATTGCCGATTCGCAGGAAGCCTGGGTGCTCATCGAATTCGCGGGAAATCAAAAACTCTGGGCGGCAGAACGGCTCGATGATAATGCCATTCGTGCTTCGCGGCCCGGTTATATTCTTGACATCCCGATTGACCAGACTGGACATCCGGACTATCTCTATTCAGAGTGTTTAGTCAGTTTTGCGACCGAACAAGGGTGGTATAAATCAGGGTCAAACCTACCATTCAACATTAATGACATTTACGGGGACGGCAAGGGACGCTGGGCGGGTGTTGAGTGGGTCGAAGGTGAAATGAAAAATCGAGCGGTGGCATCTACAAAAATTAAGCTGAGTGATATTTTTTGGTCGATCAAAACCAGTAGATTAACCGGCGATACTGCCGGATATGGTCAGGTTGTGCCTTTATGTAATCCGCAATATCCAGAATTACGAATGATATGGCATTCTCCCATTGGTGCGAGCATGTCTCCACTCGTGCCCGTCTATCTTGGGGTCGATTCTATTCCTGAAGAGTATGATCATCATCGTTACTTAAGTGTCGACGAGGATGCTAAATTCGCGGTTCTACATCATACCTTTGGCGATAAAATGCTTACTTCGGTTAATCAGGGCGTTGAATCAACTCGAAGTGCGGTCGCAATATTTAAACGATTGATGTATTTGTGTTTTCAGAATGAAAATACATTCGTACCTGAAGTTGAAAAAGTATTCGAAACATTTGAAGTCAATATGGCAAAAAAGCAATCAGATGTTTTGGAAACAGCTGAAACGCTTTTGCATTTCGGTAAAAAGCGGCTCGCGATTAAATACCTGACGGATCAATCTACGAACGACTTACTGGAAGCTTTGAGTCTTTGTGAAAAACTCGTTCAGTTTATTGAGATAAAGACTCGACTAATGTTTGGCATTGATCGTACAGGCCCACCTAGGTCACCAAAACAAGTTTGGTGATCTATTTTAGCAATTTTTTATGCAGGCTTCAGATTCAGAATTTTTCTTGCCTCTGCGGCGGAGGCAGGATGCCGATTGTAATCTACCGCCATATCCACCACTGCTTTTACCAGTTCAGCATTGGAAGCTGCTAATCGATCTTTAGTGATTTTGATGTTGTCCTCCATACCGGTCCGTGTTTGCCCACCCATCGCCAAACACCATCGATTAACTTTTGCCTGATTAGGACCTGTTCCCATCGCTGACCAGGTCGCATCTGCAGTGAGGGTTTGCAATTCACTCACGAGAAACTCGAGAAGCTCCAGTCGTGCGGGCATCGCGCCAGGAATTCCCATCACGAACTGTATGTGTAGAGGTGATTGGATTAATCCCTGATTCTCCATTTTAATAGCCTGATACAGCATGGCTGCATCAAATACCTCGACTTCGGGTTTGATCGAATATTCACGCATCGACTCTGCCAGTTGGAGAATAAATTCGGGCGGGTTTTCGTAAATTATATTTGGGAAGTTAACTGATCCAGTCGTTAATGAAGCCATGTCGGGTTTTAGCGATAACATAGCGCCGCGTTGGTTGGCTTCACGACCCCTGCCTCCGGTCGAAAACTGGATGATCATTCCTGGGCAGTGTTTTTTTATTCCTGTTTGTACTTCGGCAAATAGAACCGGATCGGAAGAAGGGTTTTCCTGCTGATCTCGAACGTGAACATGTACCAGGCTTGAACCCGCTTCAAACGCTTCGTGCGTTGATTCAATTTGCTCGGAAGGGGTCACAGGAACCGCAGGATTATCTGCCTTTCTGGGAAGAGACCCGGTAATAGCCGTGGTAATAATAATAGGTTTGGACATATCGATATCGACTCAAAATTGCGACAGAATAAGTGGGTATTGGGTTCAAACGTTTTGAATTACCCGAGTGAATTGATCATTCAGTTTAAACCAGAACCCTATTAGAAAACCAACATTACTGAATTAACCGAGAATGTAGAATAGATATCTGTTGAGTTGTTGTTTATGAGAGATTGAAACCCTGTTTGCGGATATAACGTCCAAAGTCCTCTGATATGTATTAACCTGTCAACTGTTAGCACCAAATTAAAACTTCGGGTGTTTTTTCAAATC
Source organism: Gammaproteobacteria bacterium (assembly GCA_047639625.1). Lineage (GTDB taxonomy): Bacteria > Pseudomonadota > Gammaproteobacteria. Next base: position 287 of record JBLIOG010000126.1, on the reverse strand, counting down.
TTTGGGACAACGTACGAGCAGCAATAAACGACGGTAGATTACTCTGATATTCGCGGGTCGGAACCGCCTGACATGTCTTCGTCGTGGAGCTGCCTCTCTCTAGGATCGAGGGTCGTCCCAGTTGCCCGAGCGCCTCATAGGAGTAACGAGGATTCTCCTGCGGGCTACTCGTACGCTGTCCAAAAGATTTGATATTGTAATCCTGTTTCACTGTTTTTCTGACTGACTTAAATTTTATTTATGTTGTCAAAATGGACTTTTGATTCATCACTTCACAGGCGATCGCC
>JBLIOG010000125.1:0-10828 GCA_047639625.1 Gammaproteobacteria bacterium | reverse complement strand
CCTTATGTCGTGGATAACCATCGGCATATCCGCAGGCTATTACCGCGATTCGCATGTCTTTGGGACAGGTGTAGGTATTGGCATACCCGATGACTTCACCTTCTTTATGGGAGTTAACAGCTAACACTGAGGTTTTCATTGTCATTGCAGGTTTAAGATTGACCCTGTTTTGGTCTCGGTCAGACATCGGATTGGCACCATACAACGCGATACCTGATCTAACCCAGGCTCGATGACTGTCACTCCAGCCTAAAATTCCGGCTGAGTTAGCGTAGCCCCATTCATAGCCTGAATAACCCAAACTATCACTGACTGTAATTTGTTGCTTCGTGAATTCACTGCTCATGTCATCGGCATTGGCAAAATGCGTCATCATTCTGATGTGCCCCAACGATGGAATATCGATCAATGTTTCCATGACTTGATCGAGAACATCGGGCGAGAATCCCAGTCGTCCCATGCCCGAATCAACTTTAATCCAGATTTCCAGGTCATCGAGCTGCATGTATTCTTGCAACATCTCTATATGGGCCGAATGATGAACGACCGGGTCGAGTTTTCGATCAATGCAAAGCTGTAATTCTTCAGGGCGAATAAATCCACCCATGATCAGGATTTTTTGTTCTATGCCGGCATCGCGTAATGAAATGCCTTCACCCACTGCTGCCACTGCAAAAGCATCGGCATCAGGTAAGCTTTGCGCAACTTCAATCGCACCATGCCCGTAAGCATCAGCTTTAACAACCGCGATTAATTGATTGCCACCCGCAATAGCCTTTAAGGTCCTGTAATTATGCTGAATCGCTTTGAGGTCAATGACACACCGCGGATGTCGATTAGGGCCGTGGCTATTCATAGTCGTCATTGTAATCGCCATGAGAGAGATTTTCGAAACGTGTGTACTGACCCAAAAATGCCAGACGAACCATACCAATTGGACCGTTTCGTTGCTTACGAATTATTATTTCCGCCGTACCTTTGTCGGCACTTTCGGGGTTGTACACTTCATCCCGGTATATAAACAGGATGACATCAGCATCCTGCTCGATACTGCCCGATTCCCTTAAATCAGACATAACCGGTCGTTTATCAGGACGTTGTTCAACACTTCGATTGAGCTGAGAGAGCGCAATAATGGGAACCTCAAGCTCTTTCGCGAGTGACTTCAAGGAACGCGATATTTCAGAAATTTCAGTCGCACGATTTTCTGTGCTGCCGCCGATCTGCATTAATTGAAGATAGTCGATAACGATTAAGTCAAGGCCATGCTCGCGTTTCAATCGGCGTGAGCGAGCGCGCAACTCAGTGGGATTTAATGCAGCTGAATCATCAATAAACAGTTTAGCATTGGACAACATAGTCACTGCTGACGTTAAACGGGGCCAATCGTGATCACCGAGTTTACCGGTTCTGAGGTTATGTTGATCAATCCGACCCAGCGACGACATTAAACGCAGGGCCAGTTGTTCACCAGGCATTTCCATACTGAATACAGCAACCGATTTTCCACCACTCAAAGCGGCGGTTTCAGCAAGGTTCATTGCGAACGATGTTTTCCCCATTGAGGGGCGACCGGCGACGATAATTAAATCAGATTTCTGCAAACCCGAGGTTTTGTCATCAAATAAACTGAATCCACTCGAAATACCGGTTAGTGCTTCATCACTGCGATACATTTCCTCGACGCGTTTGACGGCCATGCCGAGTAAATCATTAATCGATTCAAAACCCTGTTGATTGCCAGCACCTTGTTCGGCAATGGCAAAAACCTTTCTTTCTGCCTCGTCGAGCAATTCTTTACTGGTTCGACCATCAGCATTGTAAGCGCTTGCCGATATCTCATTTCCGATTTGAATCAGGTTACGCAGTACCGAATATTCCCGAACAATAGCGGCATAGGCTTTGATATTAATCGCGGTTGGGGTGTCGTTTGCGAGGATGCTCAGATAGGCCAAACCGCCGACAGAGTCCAGCTCGTTACGGGCCCCTAACCATTCAGAGACCGTTACAACGTCATAGGGCTTATCTTCGCTGACCAGTCCGTGGATCGATCGAAAAATTAGCGCATGATCGCGACGGTAAAAGTCTTGCTCATTAATGACATCGGCAATATTGTCCCAGGAACGGTTATCAAGCATTAAACCGCCAATAATCGATTGTTCCGCCTCCAACGAATGCGGCGGGACTTTCAAATCATCGACGCGTTGGCTTAATGCGGCTACTCTGGTGGCAATTTCAGACATCGGGATAAGGCTATAAAAACAGGCCGCCAATGATACCTAGTTTAAGGTGGTCAGGGTTAGTACCAGATTAAAAAAGGCTGCGTATCAGCAGCCTTTTTTAATCCTGAAATTGCTATTCCGCAGGCTTGATCAATGTGATCGAACCCACGGAGACTATTCAGGCTTCACTTCAACGAAATAAGAGTTACTTATTCTTCGCCGATAATGCTGACGGTGACAACAGCATCGACATCACTGTGTAAATGAACATCGATCTGCTCTTCACCCGTATGTCGAAGTGGGCCTTCAGGCATACGAATTTCGGCTTTATTAAGCTCACATCCCTTAGCAGTTACTGCATCGGCAATATCAGAAGGTCCGATTGAACCAAACAATTTACCTTCAGTTCCGACTTTCGCAGTAATTTCAGTAACACCCAAAGCTTCGAGCGCCAGCTTACGAACTTCTGCCGCAGCTTTAGATGTCTGCGCAGCTTTTTCAAGCTCTACTCGACGCGCTTCGAACGCCTCCAGGTTAGCAGCAGTGGCCATTTGAGCTTTGCCATGCGGAACCAGATAATTACGGGCGTATCCGGACTTTACGGCAACTTTATCGCCTAATGAACCCAGATTCTCAATGTTCTCTAGAAGGATAATATCCATTACTTAACCTCTTACGGTTTTGTTAATCAAGCGGTGGCATTTTTTCGAAATACCAACCAGTTATCTATCATTCCCACGAGGGCCGTTAAACCTGCCACCTGCGGAAAAATTACTAATAATATATAAAACACTGTTAAAAGTGTTCGAGCTCTGGCATGTGCTGAAAATTTCACATGCACAACCGCGATACCCTGGTACATAAATCCGCAGATCACCAGTAAAGCGATGCTACCCGCCCAAACTGACTGAAGACCATAACCCAGACCAAGTGCTACCAGACCAGCTATCGCCGCTGATTTACCCAGGCTTATCTGCCGAAACTCTTTTTGATAAGCATCTGAATCATCAAGGCGCGCCTGCATAGATCGAGATGCTAACAATATCCCGGTACACAATAGAAAAAGGCTGGGTACTAGCCCCAAAACCATCCATTGCGCCAGCTGAGCGACCTGCTTATCGATATCCTCAACGGCTATGTTTTGACCTTGAGTAAAAACCTGCATGGTTTCGTTCAAAATATCTTGCCAGTGTTGTTGCAGGTCAGGCCAAATCACACTCTGCGCAACAATTCCGACGGCAGCGAGTAACATTGCTGCCAGTAACATCATACCCAGTGACCGGCTAATTCTTAATACTGCTGACAAACCAACAATGGGTAACCATTGTGCCAGTCCAACTGACAAACCGACCGAAAATCCCAGTGACACTGAATGGAGCATCAAGCCACTGATAATGACAACACCCACCAACGCCGTTGCGATAACACGCGACCCTGTTACGAGTCCCTGGGTCAAAATGATCAACCCAACTAAGGCACCGTTATACAGAGTCAAAACTGAACTGAGCAACAGAATGATCGGCAATCCGCCACCGGCCAAAGGCAGGAACAACGCCACAACTGCCAGAACCGCCACAACGGCCGAGGCATGCCTCGGACCTTTTAATGTATATCTAGCTAGCGCCAGCATTGTGGCACTTCAATTATTTCAGTTTATGTTGATCGGTATAAGGCAGTAGAGACAGGAAACGAGCGCGTTTTACGGCAGTCGCTAATTGTCGTTGATATCGAGCCTTGGTACCGGTTACACGGCTAGGAACAATCTTGCCGGTTTCAGTTACATATTCCTTCAGGGTTTCCAGATCTTTATAATCGATCTGGTCAATGCCTTCAGCGGTGAATTTACAAAAACGTTTGCGACGGAAATAACGTGACATATTATTCTGCTCCTTCGGTTGCAGGTTCTTCAGCGGCTGCGGGTTCAACTGCAGCAGATTCGACTGGAGGGGCTGCTGGAGTTGCTGATGGAGTTGCTTCGCTGTCAGCATCGGCTCGTGGAGCGGGTTGGCGAACTGCGGTTTTTGCAGATTCTTCACGCTCTACTTCTTGCATCATGATCGACTTTTCAGTGATCGCTTCTTTACAGCTCAGTGTTAGATGTCGTAAAACAGCATCATTAAATCGGAAGCCACTTTCAAGTTCTTCAAGCGCTTCGCCACTGCATTCGATATTCATCAATACGTAGTGAGCTTTGTGGATTTTTTTGATCGGGAATTCGAGCTGACGTCGACCCCAGTCTTCTTCACGGTGGACCTTGCCTTCGGAAGCAGTGATCATATTGCGATAGCGTTCAACCATCGCAGGCACCTGTTCACTCTGGTCAGGGTGGACCAGAAACACAATTTCGTAATGTCTCATTGTAACTCCTCTTGGGGTGATGCTCTCAGGACAATCCTGTAGAGCAAGGAGACCCGACCATTCCGATGAGAGCGGAACACGCGGGCTGGAAAGGCGCGGATTCTACCGAACAGCCAGAGTTGCTGCAAGAGAATAGCCACCAGAGAACGTTAATTTTACTGAATTATTGGCTCTCTGACATCGAATGACGCATTTGGTACAGAAAAACGCCTGTGGCAACCGAAACATTAAGGCTTTCGACAACGCCAGACATCGGTAATTTAACTAAAAAATCACAGGCGTCTCGCGTTAACCGGCGAATCCCGGAACCTTCGGCACCCATGACTAAAGCAGAAGCCGATTTAAAGCTTTGCTCGTAGACCGTTTGTACGGCATCGCCACTGGTGCCATAAACCCAGACACCGGCTTCCTGTAGCTCTCGAATGGCTCTGACCAGATTGGTTACTTCTATCAGCGGAACAGTTTCAGCGGCTCCGGCAGCGACCTTGCGAACAACTGGAGTCAGTTTGGCCGAACGATCCGCCGGGATAATAACGGCATTAACAGCCGTGGCATCGGCCGTTCGTAAACAGGCGCCTAAATTATGCGGATCGGTCACGCCATCTAGAATGAGAAACAGTGAACTCGGCCCGATCTTGCCAATACATTCCTGCAAACTCATGACGGGGCCCGCCGATCCTTCGAAACGCAAAACACAACCCTGGTGACCCGTCGATCCGCTGATTTCAGTCAAACTGTCGCGATCACTAATTCGGACAACAACACCTTGATTTCTGGCTTGATCAATAATCGAAGCTAATCTCGGATTTTTACCCTGTACGCACAATAATTCAACACAGCTCTCAGGTGCTGACGCAATTCGTCGCCCTACCGCGTGATATCCAAAAACCAGATCACTGCTCATGCTCAGGATTTATCCGGGTTTTTTGGTGATTTCTTCTCGGTTGATTTCTTCTCGGCAGTTTTTTTCTGAGTAGAACCCTTATGGGTTGATTTCTTTTTGGCCGATTTCTTCTTCGCGATATTGTCCTGGCCAGGCTTTATCGGGGATGCCTTATTCTGGCCGGGTTTTTTCGATGTCGATTTTTTCCCTTTTGTTTTACTTTTTCCTTTTTTACGTCCGATTTCTTCAGAATTGGCCACCTTGTTTTTACGACGACCTTTGACGCTATCATTTTGGTGACTCGCAATGAGATCGAAATCAATTTTGCGATCTTCCAGACTGACTCTTGAAACTTCAACCGTAAGCCGGTCACCCAGTTGATACTGTCGGCTGGTTAATTCACCCACCAACCGATGATTAACCGGATCGTAATGATAATAGTCACGCTTTAAAGAAGTAACGTGCACCAGACCGTCTATCAGGAGGTCATCGAGCTGCACAAATAAACCAAAACTGGTTACTCCGCTTACCGCCCCATCAAACTGCTTACCGATATGCTTCTGTAAAAACTCACACTTTAACCAGTCGGCGGCATCACGAGTTGCGTCATCGGCACGACGTTCAAAACGCGAACAGGTTTCGCCTAATGACGTAATAGCGGCAAGGTCATAACCATAACCTTCGTTCGTCTCATGTTTAATGCAATGCTTAATGCCACGATGGACTATCAAATCGGGGTAGCGTCGTATGGGCGATGTAAAATGCGCATAATCACTCAAAGCCAGCCCAAAGTGCCCCATTTTGGCATCAGGACCATAACTCGCCTGCAACATAGAACGCAGAACAATGGTCTGAATCATGCTGAACTCAGGACGCTCGTGGGCCTGCTCTATCACACTGGCATAATCTGCCGGGGTTGGCTTGTCAGTCGTCATGTGAATGCCAAAACTTGCCAGAAACTCAATAAGGTTAGGTAACTTATCGGAGTTACAACCTTCGTGCATTCGATACAAAGTCGGCAGCTTACGTTTCTTGAGGAACTTGGCCGCTGAGATATTCGCAGCAATCATGCATTCTTCAATTAATTTGTGGGCTTCATTGCGTTCAATCGGCTCAATCGTTTCAATCTTTCGATTCTTATTATATTTAAAGACAACTTCTTTGGTTTCAAACTCAATGGCACGACGCTGTTTTCTGGCAATAGATAAAACAGCATAGACTTCGCGTAACGGCATTAGTTTATCGATCAAGGCCTGCTGTTTGGCATCGACCGTTTCAGGCTGAGCAAATAACAAAACGGCGACTTCGTCATAGATCAGTCGAGCATGCGAATGAATAACCGCTTCACTAAACTCATAACGACTTATTGCGCCCTGCTTATTAATGGTCATACAGCAAACCATCACTAACCGATCAACTTCCGGGTTTAGCGAACAAATCCCATTCGACAAAACCTCGGGTAACATTGGAATGACTTCACCGGGAAAATAAACCGAAGTGCCGCGACGTTGAGCTTCATCATCGAGCGCAGAACCAGGAATAACATAATGAGCGACATCCGCTATTGCGACGTAAAGCTTAAATCCAGTCCTGGTCCTTTCGCAATAAACTGCATCGTCGAAATCGCGGGCATCAGCGCCATCGATAGTAACAAAGGGTAACTCACGTAAATCCTGGCGATAAGTTTTATCCCCATCATCAACCTTAGTCGGTAGTGTTTTGACAACCTTACCAAGGTCATCCGGCCACAAATGGGGAATCGAATGTGAATTGAGCGCAATGGTTACTTCCATACCGGGTGCCTGATCATGTCCAAGTACCTGCTGGATGACACCGATTGGCTGGTTATGTTGAGTCGGAAACTCAGTAATTCGGACTATGACAATATCGCCCTGTTCTGCGCTATGCCCTACTTCGCGGTTGATTAGAACATCCTTATTGAGTCGCTTATCGTCAGGGATAACCAGCTCAATGCCACTCTCACGATAAAATCGACCAACTACGGTTTCATGCGCTCTATCGAGCACAGAAATCAACACCCCTTCACGCCGATCTCGTCGTTTATCAAAACTTTCGATCTTGACCGCGGCTCGATCACCATTCATCAACTTACGCATTTGCCTTTCAGGCAGGAAGATATCCTTACCACCTGATTCAGGCGTCAGAAATCCAAAACCATCGGCATGCGCCTGCACAACGCCTTTTTCAAGATCCATATGGTCGAAACTGAGGAAACCGCCGCGTCGATTCTTAAAAATCTGGCCATCCCGAACCATTGCCTGCAAACGACGCCGAAGCGCTTCAAGACGATCTTCATCATCGTATTGAAGTGACTCGGCAATATGATCGATAGAAACAGGTACTTTATGCGTGTTAATCAGCTCGAGAAGATATTCCCGACTTGCGACAGGGTTGTCGTAGCGGCTAGTTTCGCGTTGTAAAAAAGGGTCTTTACTGTCTTTATTAATTTTTTTGGGCATATAGATTCCGTGTAGAGACGCGAAGTATATAGAAACTCTGTATTGGCCACTACAATCGTTGACATCAAAAATTACTTCTGTATATTTCCGCACAATGCCCAGGTGGCGGAATTGGTAGACGCGCTAGCTTCAGGTGCTAGTGGCCGTAAGGTCGTGGAGATTCGAGTTCTCTTCTGGGCACCATTAGAAAACAATAAGTTACCACCCTCACAACGAAATTCTCTAATATATCTGAAAGCACCCCTCCTTCTCAGGCAAGGCTCAGGCAAGAAATTGGCTGCCTATAAATCAAACTCAACACTAAATGTTTGATGGAATCCAGCGTAAGCGCAACAATAGCTATCACAACCATTTTCACAAATGGTTATTGGTTTTGGTTGTCTGCACTACCCAGCCACAAATACCGATGAAGTGTACCGACCCATAGTTTCTGAAATACCCCCTGAATTCTGCCTTTAACTAAAACCATGGACACTTGTGGCCTGACTAAATTTAACAGGAGGGTGCTTCTATTTATCGCCTGACCCATAAACCAGTTAAAATGGGCTCTATTCTGATCTTTGTATATGAATCGGTCAAAAGACTAGTTTGGTTGCAGCGCAGCTAACCAGTCAAAAGACCTGTTTGAATAGTATGTCAACATGGGGTTTAACTGTAGGTTTAGGCAGATGGGATTAGGTGTTCACGCTACGCCGGAATCAGTCGATCCAGATAACATGGGGAATGGGTTCTTCACGGCACTGAGCAGTCATTCGTAATGGAGCCGATAATGGCAGCAATCGGCACAAAACGGTCGTTCGCGGTGATTTGGCGTAGGTCTCTAGTGTGCCGATACCGTTGAAAAACTCGGTTTAAAAAAGCTGATTTTTATCCCTGCATCGGACTTGGAGGCAAGGTAACTTAAGTAATCCGCATTTTTCGTGGATTTTGTTCTGGCTTAGTAGTTATTGATGGGACCAATCGTTTCGGAACACGGGTGCATAAAGAAATAACCCGAAGCGGTAAAGGAATGCGCTTGTTTTTAGTCATCACAAAGTCTGAGGACTCCGATAAACCTGTTTTGGTTAGAATGTATTTTCAATTTAAAGCAAAAACGCCGTATCAATATTTTGGAGGGCTGATCTTCAGTCCAGCCGAGCCGGTTATTCGATGATAGATCCACAAAATAGTTAGAATTATCACTAGCATCATGATCCCAATGGCCGCAGATCCCCCATCCCAACCCGACACCATTCCTGCAATCATGCGTCCAACCCTACCACCGACATACTCCGGAACGACGTAGTTACCAAATGCCATGATGAATATCAGAACGGCTCCGCCACTCACGCCAGGCATCGACAAAGGTAAATAGACACGCATGAATGCTCGTGGTGGGCTGGCCCCCAAACCCTGAGCGGCTCTCATTTGATTGGGAGATATTCGCTTCATGACGCTGTACATTGGTAATACAGAAAAGGGTAAAAGGCTATGGGTCAAAACGATGACAGAGCCAGTGAAGTTGTACATCATATCCAGTCGATTTCCATCGTCCAGCACACCCAGGGCCACAAGAGTATCGTTTACCATGCCTTGCTCCTGCAGTAGAATCATTCCGGTGAAGGCACTGACCAGCACCGATGATGTAAACGGCAGCAGTACACACATTAAAATTAAACCACGTACAGTTTGTGTTGAATGAGCCATCAACCAGGCCAGCGGATACCCCAAAAGCACACAACATAAAGTGACGAGTAAACTGATCTTGAGCGTGCGCCCCCAAAGCATTAGATAAATTTGACGATTTTCGGGTTTCGCGATGATATTTCTTTTGCCATCGAGCTGCAGGTCAACTGCTTTAAGGAAGTATCCCGCAGTGATTTCTTCAGTCATGGTTCCCAACGAACGCCAATACCGTATATCCCCCCATCGTTTGTCGATAGCGATCATGGCCTCCTTGTAAGGACCGGATTCAATTTTCGGAAATTCTCGATATGATTTTAGGATCAGGGCGCGCCAGCCGGCAACTGCTAATAGCATTCGTCGGGAACTACCGTAGAGAAGCCGCTTGTCCGACGAAGTGATGTCAAGAAACATGGCTTCGTATAGTGCTTCATCAGGCAGTTGTTCTTGATCCCATTGGTCAAAAATCAGGAAGCTGTGAACGAGAAATCGGTTAATAGAACTGTCATCCACACTTTTCGGTAACAATTGCAATACTGGATAGACGAAAAAAGTAATCATCAAGATCACGGCAGGCATAACAAGACACACGGCAAGTATTCGACCGCTTCGATGCGATCGACGAATCTTGTTTGCTAAAGACGAATCAGCAGTGAGCAATAGTCAATACGATTTGGTGCGTGTCTTGAGATAAAGAAATAGCCATTCAAACGCTACAATTCCAGGCTAAACCCGTTGGACACCTAACGGCCGCATGATTTTGACGTGACTCTGGGGTGCTGATATGTAGCCAAAACGGTTGCACTAGTCTCCAAAACGGCGGTAATTGATTTCTTGTATTCTGTCATGCGAAATATGACCTGTATTTCGATCTTCGTGCAATATTATAGACTTCCAAAATCACGCCCAGCGCTCTAGCCAGACAGAATAATAGCATGTTTGACAGGTAGACGATCCGCCCCCTTATATCCCACAGAGATGTTCCTTCTTCCTTTATAATTCTACCCGTAGCCGCGTATCCACAATTTAGAACTCATAAAACATGGAATCCATGCTCATTATTGTCGTCATTGCCATTATTGCTTTGGTATCTTCAGATAACCTGATCTCGAAGAAAGCTTATTTCAGCAGTCATTCAAAATAACTCCTTAATTATCAACAGCTAAGTCATAAGAAATTGAGACTCACATCCTGACGGTCTTTTCCGCATCGGATATTGTATG
>JBLIOG010000124.1:0-11213 GCA_047639625.1 Gammaproteobacteria bacterium | reverse complement strand
CGAGGTGGAATTGCTGGCTACTGGCTCGTGTTCCAATGCCGACGTCGCTTATTCCGTTGTTTATTGAGGCTGCGGTCTCATTCAGGCTGTGAGCCTCAGTTGATCGATTGAGCTGGTTGATGCTCAAACTGTATCGACTGAGGAGTTCAACCAGCCAGCGATATGCGCCTGATCCTTCAGCCGGTAGTGACCAACGAAATTGTGAGTCAAACAATCTTTCAACAGGATATTTGTCGAGGGCAATATCTCTATGAACTATTATCCCTCTTTCCCGCCGCAGGCCTTGTACCAGGATCCATTGTTTACAATTGGGGTACTGTTGTAATAATGCAGGGTGACGTGTGCCACTTTCGGTATCAGGTCCCCAGTTGAGAATGGCTATGTTAATTTTATTCGAATTTAGCAGATCTAGAGCGTTTCGCGTGGTCGTTTCAGTAAAGGTTATTACTGCGGTACTGCCCAATGCCTGGGTCAGCTGATTTATCCTGGATTGAATCAGGATATCGTCTCCTCCAGCCAGCGAAAGTCGGTCGTGCATGAGTCCATTGTGGGTGGAATCGAGTATCCATTTATCGATCAATTCTCGCGGAAAAAGCCACTTACCAGTCACCTTTGTCGCAGGAATATCACCACTACCTGCGAGTGAATAAATCTTTTTTTCATTCAGGTGCAAATAACTGGCGACCTGTCTGACATCCATAAAGACCTGGTGACTAAGTATCGAAATATTGCTCATGTTTAGCTGAATGCAAAATTTGTTCCTGGACTGGATAAGTGCTTACTGACCATGGGCATCAGGATTATGGGTTAAAAATGTGGGATAAATTGTCTCAGGTTTTATGGGGCACTGGACATTTAGTATCAATTTTGGGTGGGTTTTTCTGATATTAGAACGTGTTGATCCCTTCTGCGGGTCTTTGTGCTGGATGGTATAACTATTGCAGTGGTAGGTTAACCCCCTGGTTAAGGCATCGATTCGATCCTGTGGAAGAAGTTTATTTAAACGATTTTGATCAGGCACTGCCTGATAAGTTGGAGCTGGGCGTGATTATGTCCAGGTCTTTATCGTCGCATGCCTGGGCTAATTATCAGTATTCTGCAATTGGGGTAGTTGTTCTCGATGATGAACCCCGTCAGAAGGTTCGCCAGATTTATCAGGATATAGAAAAGACGCATTATCTGATCAGTGGCTTACCCTTGCAGTTACACCTCGATGAGTGTGAAAGTTATTACCACAATTTGATGTCCCCTGAGCCTGGCTGCTTTATTGTCGCCAGTCAGCCTGATGATATCGACGAAATGCCAGAACCCTATCTGGTTAGTCTGAGTTTCGATGAAGTGCATGCCTATCTTGAAGGTGACGAAGAGGTCTATTCAGTCGAAATCCCAGCGCAACTTTATCAGTGGGCAGAAGCTTTTGTTCTATCGCACTACGTTGCGACTAAAAAGAAGAAAAGAAAACTCAAACGATGGCATCAGGATACTGCCAATCCCCCCGAGGTTTGAAAATGGATCATTCACAGGAATCGAGGTTGTCGAGATGGTCGAGACTGAAGCAGGAGTCACGCGAATCTGAAGCTAATCCGGCACTCAATCAACAAGTCGAAACTATTAGCGAGCCTGGATCAATCCTTGTCGAAAGCCCTGATCTGGAACAGCCGGTATTGACTGATAGCGATATGCCCGATGTAGAAAGTTTGAATGCCGACTCCGATTTCAGCGGATTCATGTCTACCGGGGTTAGTGATGAACTACGCAATTTGGCTTTGCGTAAAATGTTCAGCGGGGCATTTTTCAATATTCGTGATGGTCTGGACGAGTACGATGAGGACTACACCAGCTTTGAAAAGCTGGGTGATATTGTGACCTGTGATATGAAACACCAAATTGAAGTACAGGAACAGAAACTAAAAGAAAAACTGGCCGCTGAATCAGAAGCTGAAGACGCTCTTTCACAGGAAACGGAGGTTACTGAAGACAGCGAAGACCTATCAACTGAAAATTTGAGGGAGGAAGAAATGTTTGTTTCGCAAGAGCAGGAACCTGATCTGGTCAAAGCAGTTCCGGTAAACGAAAATGAGTAATCAAAATGCCAGAACCGAAGCTTATAAGGCCTATGACGCGTTGGAACCCAAACCCACGGGTATCATTAATTATCAGTCGAATGGTCATGTCATTGTTATTGGTACTTCAGATAATATTGCGACAAGTCAGTCATTTATTAAGCAATGCCAATTGACTTCAAATTGTTTGGTTTCGGTCAAAGCAGATATTTCAGTTGATGGATATCTCGGTCATTTCAATATTGAACATAAAGATGAGTTCGGCAATCCAGTTTCGGTCAAAGCTGATGCAATATTCGATTTATATGACGCTCCACTAATTCAATCCGAGTGGTTGCCGCCAGGATATTATCGGAGGCCCAAAGACGATCTAGATTTAGCTGAACTCGCTGAAGAATTACAAAACCTGTCCGGCGAGTTTGAGAAACCGAAGTATTTTGAATACGACTCGTCAATCTGTGCGCATAGTGCGAATGGAAAAATAAATTGCACACGATGTATAGATGCTTGCCCTGCCGAGGCAATAATAAGTATCGGCGATCAAATCGAAGTCAATCCGTATTTGTGCCAGGGCGGTGGTGGGTGCAGCACGGCCTGTCCATCGGGCGCTATTCAATATCGTTATCCGTCGGCCAGGGATAACGGCAGGCGAATCAGAATACTACTTGAAACTTATCGAGAAAGAGGGGGTGCGAATCCGGCCATCTGGTTCCATGATAGTCATCAGGAATTTGACTCACTCGAAGATCATATACTGCTGGTTGAAGTCGAAGAAATTGCCAGCGTCGGCCCCGAGCTCTGTATGGCAGCACTGGCTCATGGCGCAGAGCAGGTCGTGTTGATGTTGGCTAAAGATACCGCTGGACGGTCTGTCAAAGCATTGCAGTCCCAAATCGGCTGGTTGAATCAGGTAGCGGGAGCGATCGGTTTTGATGCTTCAGTGATTCAGTTAACTAGCAATCCAGAATTGGTTTCTGGTTTAAATAAAATACTGCCCATAAAACCGGCTGAGATTGATTTTCCCGAAGCTAAGCGAGAAGCTTTTTATCAGGCGGTTGATTTTCTGATCGCGCAGAACAGCGATATTATCGCTGAAGTTGAACTCGATCAAGCCGCACCCTTTGGCAGGGTATCTATTGATAGCGAGGCCTGCACATTATGTATGGCCTGTATTAGTGCCTGCCCCGGCAAGGCGCTACAGGATGGATCAAATCGAGGGATTCCTGCTGTGTTTCTGGTTGAAAGCAAGTGTCTGCAATGTGGCAGTTGCGTGCAAACCTGTCCTGAGCAAGCAATGACTTTAACCGCTCGATTTATTCTGGATCGTGAACAGCGTGATAAGGAACAGGAATTGAACCGGGATTCGGTGTTCGAATGCACCCAGTGCGGAAAACCTTTCGCACCAGAATCAGTGATTGGGAAAATGCAGGAAAAGCTAAAAGATCACTATATGTTTAATAATGAACGCGCGCTGGCTCGTCTAACCATGTGTGATAACTGCCGAGTGGCCGATATTGTCCAGGATTCGGATGCCCTAACGGGACAATTTGACCCGCTTACACATAAAAAGCACTAGGACATGTTTAAATTAGTCATATTTTACGATTATATTCAAAATTTTACTGGCGCGCTAATTGCTAGCATATGGATAGATAAGAAAAAACAATGCCAGAAAACAGAATATCAATTCCCGTCAGCTTTGACGCGTCACACAATACGGTGGTTCATATGAGCCCTCCGGTTGATGCGATTGAAACCGACGAAGATCAGCAATATCGTGCATCAGCGTATAGTTTATTGGCTGCATTGCTGCGTAAAAATCCTGATGAGTCGCTTTTGTCCCGTTTAGGGTTGTTTTCCGCTTCGAATGAAGACGAAAATGACGATTTGATTCTGGCGATGTCAATGCTGGCTTTGTCAGCCAGTAGTCATCGTTTAGATGAAATTGAGGATGAGTATCACCAGTTGTTTGTTGGCCTTGGTCGTGGAGAAGTTGTACCTTTTGGGTCCTGGTACCTGACTGGTTTTCTTATGGAGCAGCCGCTCAGCGATCTTAGAGATGATTTACAACAGCTCGGTTTTGAGCGCAGCGAGAATGTGCGTGAACCCGAAGATCACATTGCGGCTTTATGTGAGGTGATGTCGGTCATGATTTCAGATCGGGCGTCACTGGAAACTCAATTGACTTTCTTCAATCAGCATATGAGTCCATGGTTTGGTCGCTTTTTTAACGACCTGGTGCAGTCGGAATCTGCTGTTTTCTACCAATCTGTTGCTCGATTCGGAACGGCTTTTATCGAATTCGAATCGGAATATTTTACGATGCAAAATTGATATCGCAGGACGGTATCTGATAACCCCTGAGGAGGAATAGTTTATGAAAGATGAAACTACGAACACTGATCAAACCAGAAGAGGCTTTATCAAAAAGTCTGCATTGGCCGGAGCAGGAGCCGTTGCGGTTGCAACTGCAAGTCCTCAGGTGATTGCCCAAGTCAGCCAGGCGGGACCTGAAAAGGTAAAGCAAAAAGGTTACCAGGTAACTCCACATGTTATGGACTATTACAAATCGGCCGAGATTTAAGGGGAAGATGAAATGAAAAAACTAACCAGAAAATCATCACAGCCACTGTTATCGGTACCTTCTTCAGGTCGCCAGAAAGTATCAGGGACCATCAGCCGACGAAGTTTTCTTCGAAATTCAAGTCTTATGGCTGGTGGCGCTGCATTGTCGACGACAGTTGCTCCAGTCATGATGAAAAAAGCTGAAGCATCCACGGCAGCGGGCGGAAAAACTGAACGGGTCAAAACTATTTGTACCCATTGCTCAGTTGGTTGCGGAATTATTGCTGAAGTGCAAAATGGCGTCTGGACCGGTCAGGAACCTGCATTTGATCATCCCTTTAATAAAGGCGCACATTGTGCCAAAGGCGCTTCGATTCGCGAGCATGGTCACGGTGAACGAAGGCTCAAGTATCCTACCAAGCTGGTTGGCGGTAAGTGGGTGAAAGTTTCCTGGGATCAGGCCATTGAAGAAATTGGCGATCAAATGTTAAAGATTCGTCAGGAGTCTGGGCCCGATTCAGTTTATTGGCTAGGTTCGGCCAAGCACAGTAATGAGCAAGCGTATCTATTCAGAAAAATGGCGGGTATGTGGGGCACGAATAATGTCGATCATCAGGCACGGATTTGCCATTCAACCACGGTAGCTGGGGTAGCGAATACCTGGGGCTATGGTGCTATGACCAATTCCTATAACGACATTCACAATTCGCAATCTATTTTAATGATTGGATCGAATCCAACAGAAGCGCATCCAGTCGCGTTACAGCATATTTTTAAAGCCAAAGAAGAGAACAACGCACCGATAATCGTTATTGATCCTCGATTTACCCGAACCGCCGCGCATGCTGATCATTTTCTTAAAATTCGTCCCGGAACAGACGTCGCAATAATCTGGGGAATGATGTGGCATATTTTCGAGAATGGTTGGGAAGATAAAGAATTTATTCGCCAGCGTGTTTACGGCATGGAAGAAGTTATGCAGGAAGTACGCAAATGGAATCCTGAAGAAGTTGAGCGGGTCAGTGGCGTTCCGGGTCATAAGGTGAAGGCGGCTACCAAAGCGATGGCCGATAATCGTCCGGGGACCTTTATCTGGTGCATGGGTGGAACTCAGCACACCATCGGTAACAACAATACGCGTGCTTATTGTGCGTTTCAGCTGGCGCTGGGTAATATGGGTGTGTCGGGTGGCGGAGCAAATATTTTCCGGGGCCACGACAATGTTCAGGGTGCTACTGATCTGGGTGTTCTTTCAAATACATTACCTGGATATTATGGTTTATCGTCCGGTTCATGGAAACATTGGGCGAAAGTTTGGGATCTAGATTACGAATGGATAAAGGGCCAATTTGATAGTGGTAGCTATGAGCAAAGTAAAGGTAAAGATGTCCATGTCATGAACACCAAAGGGATTCCGGTCTCCAGGTGGATTGATGGGGTAATGGAAGATAAAGCTAATATTGCCCAAAATGATAATCTTAAAGCCATGGTTTTCTGGGGTCATGCTCCAAATAGTCAAACACGCGGCGCAGAGCAGAAAAAAGCAATGGAGAAACTCGACCTGCTGGTTGTTGTTGATCCTTATCCTACGGCAACTGCCGTCATGCATGATCGCACTGATGGTGTCTATTTACTGCCTGCGGCAACGCAAATGGAAACTTACGGATCGGTTACGGCATCGAATCGTTCATTTCAGTGGCGTTCGAAAGTAATCGAGCCACTTTTTGAATCTCTGCCCGATCATACCATCATGTATAAGCTGGCGAAGAAATTGGGAATTTCGGATCAATTATTTAAACACATCAAGGTTAATGGGGAGGAACCTCTGGTCGAGGATATTCTTCGTGAAATCAATCGAGGTATGTGGACAATTGGCTACACCGGTCAAAGTCCTGAACGTCTCAAGAAGCATCAGGAAAACTGGGGTACTTTTGATTACACCACATTGAAAGCCGAAGGCGGGCCAGCCGATGGAGATTTCTATGGATTGCCATGGCCTTCCTGGGGAACGCCTGAAATGAATCATCCTGGAACACCTAATCTATATGACACGTCAAAGTCGGTTGCTGAGGGTGGATTAACTTTCCGTGCCAGATTTGGTGTCGAAAGAGAAGGTGTCAATCTACTTGCAGAAGGGTCGTTCGGAAAAGATTCTGATATTAAAGATGGATATCCCGAGTTTTCTGACAAGATGCTGAAGAAGCTGGGCTGGTGGAATGAGCTAACAGCCGAAGAACAATCAGCTGCTGATGGTAAAAACTGGAAAACCGATTTATCAGGTGGTATCCAACGAGTTGCCATTAGTCATGGTTGTTCGCCCTTTGGTAATGCCAAAGCCCGAGCTATGGTCTGGACATTTCCAGACCCTGTTCCGATTCATCGTGAACCTTTATATACCTCAAGACGCGATCTGGTTGAAAAGTATCCAACCTATGAAGACCGTAAATCCTTCTGGCGTCTTCCAACCCGATATAAATCTATCCAGGAGAAAGATTACACCGGTGATTATCCAACCATTTTGACCACTGGTCGGCTTGTTGAATATGAAGGTGGTGGTGATGAAACTCGGTCTAACGCGTGGCTTGCTGAATTGCAGCAGGAAATGTTTGTCGAGATCAATCCCAGAGATGCAAATAATGCCGGCGTAAAGGACGGTGACGATGTTTGGGTCGAAGGTGCTGAAAGTTCCAAAGTCAAAGTTAAGGCTATGGTGACTCGACGGGTTGATTCGGGTGTGGCGTTTATGCCATTCCATTTCGCGGGTCATTTTCAGGGTAGAAATATGGAGTCAAAGTATCCGGAAGGTGCCGCACCTTACATTCTTGGTGAATCGGCCAATACGGCGATGACTTACGGTTATGACTCAGTGACACAGATGCAGGAATCAAAATGCAGCTTGTGCCGTATTACCAAAGCTTAAGAAGCGAGGAATTATAAAATGGCTAGAATGAAATTTTATTGTGATGCGGAACGTTGTATTGAATGTAATGCCTGCGTAACAGCCTGTAAAAACGAACATGAAATACCCTGGGGTGTAAATCGGCGAAGAGTCGTTACCATTAAAGATGGTGAACCGGGAGAGCGTTCTCTGTCGGTGGCTTGCATGCATTGTTCAGATGCACCCTGTGCTGCTGTTTGTCCGGTCGATTGTTTTTATACCACCGATGATGGTGTGGTATTGCATGACAAAGATATCTGTATCGGTTGTGGATATTGTTTTTACGCCTGTCCTTTCGGTGCTCCCCAGTTTCCTGATTCGGGGGCATTCTCGTCTCGCGGCAAAATGGATAAATGTACCTTCTGTGCGGGTGGTCCTGAAGCTGATCATAGTTCTGAAGAAAACAAAAAGTATGGGCGTAATAGGCTGGCCGAAGGTAAGTTACCTCTCTGTGCGGAAATGTGTTCAACAAAGGCACTTCTCGCCGGTGACGCCAATGTACTTTCTGATATTTATCGGAAGCGTGTCGTTAATCGTGGTGCCAGTGTTTTGAACTGGGGCGTTTCATATGACAATGCCAAACTAAGATCCTGATTCCAACAATTTCCTCGTAGGTCATAATTAGAAACAGGGAAGTTTCTTTTTTACCCCTGGGATGATTGCCCGAATTTCTTAGTTATCTGAGACCAACACTATGCAAATTTGTCTCGGTTGATCATTTGTTGCTTGAGCAGTTTATTCAGTGCACTTTATAAGGTTTGTAATGTGAAAATAATGAGATTTATATTCCTGCTATTTTTCGCGGTTGCTACTGTTCCCGTATTAGGGGCAGGTGGTGACGAAGGCGTCGTCATGAAAGACCCTGGGTCGGACTTATGGCGTAATGTTCGACAGCGGGAAGGATTTCTGACTGGAAGTAGCCAGGTTAAATCTCCAGAGTCGGGTTCTTTCATGAATATTTCAGGAGAAACCTGGCGACAATACCGGATGCTTTCGTTGATACCTCGGGCGGGTATTGCAATACTGGTTGGTTTAATCGGTGTTGTATTATTTCGACTAGTTCGAGGGAAAATAAAATTAGCGGCGGGCAGGTCAGGAACCCTTGTATTACGTTTTACTCTGAATCAGCGAGTTGCTCACTGGTCTACTGCAATTTTGTTTGTCATTCTCGGATTGACCGGTCTTACCTTATTGTTTGGTCGATTGGTGTTGATCCCTGTTTTTGGACCTGAAGTCTTTGGTGTTATTGCCAATGCTGCCAAATTCTTACATGACTATCTGGGGCCATTATTCCTGTTGTCTTTACTGCTCCTAATCTTTTTATTCGTTAAAGATAATATCCCTTCGCCCAAAATAGACTTGAACTGGATTTTAAAAGGTGGTGGCCTGTTAGGTAAACACGCGAGTTCGGATCGTTATAATGCCGGTGAAAAAGGCTGGTTCTGGCTAGCAACATTGGTTGGATTGGTTGTTATCGGTAGTGGGCTAGTTCTTGATTTTCCGATATTCGGGTTACCCAGGGTAGAAATGGAGTTCTATCATATGGTGCATAGTATTTCTGCTATTGTTATTATTGTCGCTTCATTTGGACATATTTACATGGGGACCGCCGCGATGGAAGGCACTTTTGAAGTCATGAAGACTGGTTATTGCGATAGTAATTGGGCGAAAGAACATCATGATTTATGGTACGAAAAAGTAAAGCAGGAGAAAAATTCTTGATGTCAGTTCAGGCTGGATAATTTAAACTTCAATTTTAATCCTAAGTCCGACTGACTCTTAATATCGAGTTTATGGTTATACGCCTTATACAAAAAAGAATTAAACTATGAGTGACGACAATTCCATCAGTGAAGAAGAACTGGATTCACGCTATCGCGAAATCGTAGACTCTTTTATCGATCAGGCCAACGAATTGGCTGGCCACAACAGTATCGAAAATGTAGGCATGGCAATGTTATTTGCAGCCTCGAGGTTTAATGCCTATGTTGTCTCTCAGCACGCAGATAATAAGGAGAAATACAAAGCTGATCGGCCCAAAGCGCAGAGCTTTTTTATGTCGCAATATAAGGATATGCTAGATGAAAATCTGGAGGACTATGAGGAGGTTTTTCAAAAGTACCACGAGTTTACGAAGCCCCGCTAGCCTGTACCTCTATTTCCTCGAGTTGCTCCTGTATTGTTTTTTCATCATCGGTCAACACCGGCACACAAAGTAATATTAAATCTACTCGAGTACCTTGTCCGAGATTGGAGACCAGGTCTATATTGCCGCCATATCGGCGGATCAGACCATAACTAATCGAAAGACCCAGTCCCGTCCCTTCTCCCTGGGTTTTAGTTGAAAAGAATGGGTTAAATATTTTGCTGACCGTATCACTGTCCATACCGTGGCCATTGTCTTCTACCTGGATGATGATTGAGCCGGTACCTTTGTTATGTGAGCGAACGGTAATAATGCCCCCGGTATCTGCTAAGGCCTGAATTGCATTTCCAAGTAAGTTGATCAAAACTTGCTGTAGTTCCTGCTGATTAATTTGGATTGTCTGGTTCGCAAGTAAATCGAGATCAATCCTATAGTCGATGTCCGGACGAAAATGATTGACCAATTTTATTGTGGCTTCGACTAACTGATTGGCGTCTAGTTCGACAATGTAGCCGGCGTAATCATCGGGACGGGCGTATTGCAATAGATTATTGGTGATGTCTTTTATTCGGTAAATTTGGTCGATAACCAGGTCAATCTCTTCTCTCACCGGATCTAGATTACTACCGATTTCATCGATAATTATATCCAGGTTACCCAGCATAACAGCGGTCGGATTATTTATTTCGTGGGCCACACCGGCTGTTAGTTCACCGAGTGCAGCGAGCTTTTCTGCAACTACCAATTTTTGGCGGGTCTTTTGTAATAGACTGATCGTATCGTGTAGTTCATGGTTTTTCTGATTGATTTCCTGTGTTCTTTTCTCAACTTTTTCTTCGAGACTGTCTCCCCAATTTTGGAGTTCTAGTTTACGTTTATTGAGTAGATCGAGCATGACATCGAACTCCTGTGCCAGAGTTCCTATTTCGTCGCGTGAAATAATTTCTCCAATCCGTTTTTCTTCACCTTTGCGGGTTGCGTGAACCACTGAGCTAATAAGTTCAAGCGGTTTGAAAATTGATTTAGCACCCTGCACTGCGACCAGTGCCGTCAGGCCCATGAGTACAAAGAACATTAAAATTAAAACAATAAATGCGTTTAGTAGTGACTGCCTGAAAGGTTCCTCAAGAAATCCGGCATATAGCATGCCAACTCGATTGCCATCAATATCAATAATGGGTTCGTAGGATGAGATGTACCAGTCATTAACAACAAAGGCTCGGTCGATCCAGAGTTTTCCGTTATCAAGCACGGTTGTTCGGACTTCGTCTGAAACGCGTGTACCCAGGGCACGCTCACCCGGACGAATTGGAACATTGGTCGTGATACGAACATCGTCGAGAAAAACGGTTACGGTTCCGATGCTGCCTTCAATTAGGCTACCAGGACCATAAACCAGATCCCGGATAACATCGACAAAAGTGAAATTTCCGTTCAATAATATCCCGGCATCCAGGATGGCAATAATTTCACCCCCAGTATCAATGACAGGATATAGAGC
>JBLIOG010000123.1:0-11223 GCA_047639625.1 Gammaproteobacteria bacterium | reverse complement strand
GTACGCGTGCACTCTGGTCAAAACAGGACTCCTTACCCAGCAACCAATGATCCCAGAGCTGTTCACCATGATCGCTGGTAAAAATAATCAACGTGTTTTCGTAACTGCCATCCGCTTTCATCTGCGCAATCAGGCGTCCGATCTGATGATCGACTTCACTCATTAAGCCGTAGTAGGTTGCGCGCAATTGTCGCATTTCCTTCGCCTCGGGGAGGTACGTGGCCGGATTGTTCGCTTCCAGAGAAAAGTGATGTCGTAACAGGAAAGCAGTATAGGGATGTTCAGCGGCTTCCGTGGCTATCGATTCAGCATGAACAAAGTCGTCGATATCGTCGGGATGATACATGCTATTGTAAGGTTCGGGGGCTATGAAAGGTGGATGTGGACGCAGCAGACTGAGATGCAGAAACCAGGGTTTTACATCGGGGTCTCGAATGATGTCCATGGCCCGATTAACATCAAACGCCGTGTCGCTATCTTCTTTACTGTACATCGGTGGCGCAAAGGTCTTGCCGCGTTTTATCGCGCCCGCATAGTCACTGACTGGCTGGTGAAGATCTTCTTCGTTGTTCGGCACCGGATAACCCTTTGCAGCAAGATCGCGCCACCAGGGTTTCATGCCGTCTGGATACACCTGGGTAAAGCCGGGTAACACGTTGCAGTACCGATTCATGGCTGGATCCTGCGCACTCATCAGGCGCGGATCCAGCGCGGTATCGGTGTATCCGATCAGACTCGGATCGTATCCCATCTTACGCGCCTCAAGCGCAACATTAGTAAAGCGCGCATCCAGTGGGGAACCGTTACGTACCGAGCGATGATTCATCAGATACATGCCGGTCAGCAGGGAGGCGCGCGCCGGCCCGCAAGGCATGCATTGGGTGAAGTGACTGGTAAACAGGGTGCCATCTGCGGCCAACGCGTCAAGGTTGGGTGTCTTGACTACGGGATGCCTCATGATCGACAGACCAGAATGCCGCCATTGGTCGGCGGTGATCAACAAAATATTGGGAGAGTGTTTCATAATCCGGGGCTCCTACCCGAGTTGAGCCGTACCGGCAGAGTTGACTAGTAGGTAGATCAACTAGAACTGGGAACCATGCTCAAGTGCCCCCTTGAGATTCAGCTTCTCACTGTGATGACAGGCGACCTGGTGTCCTTCAAGAATAACTCGCAGAGCCGGTACCTCGGTACTACAAACATCGGTTGCATACTGGCAGCGGTTATGAAACCGACATCCGTCGGGCGGGTTGGACGGGCTCGGGCTTTCGCCGGTAAGAAAAACCGGTTGCATCACCTGCGCCGGATTAGCATCGGGAATCGCCGACATCAAGGCTTCGGTGTAAGGGTGCTGAGGTGAGTAATACAATTTTTCAGTGGGTGCAATTTCAACGACCTGGCCCAGGTACATTACGGCTACTGAATCACAGGCATAAGCAACCGCGGCAAGGTCATGTGCGATAAATAGATAGGTCAAATTAAGTTCAATCTGCAAATCTTTAAGCAGGTTGAGAATTTGCGCCTGGATTGACACATCGAGAGCAGAGACCGCTTCATCGCAAACAATGAACTCGGGATGCAGGATCAAGGCGCGGGCAATCGCAATACGCTGCCTTTGACCCCCGCTAAAGGCGTGTGGGAAACGGCTGAGGTGATCTGTATTGAGTCCGCACAGCTTCGCCATATCGATCACTTGTTCGTTCAAGTCCGCCCCTTTGGCCAGCTGGTTGGCGAGTAGAGGCTCGCTGATGATATCTCGAACTGTCATGCGCGGATTGAGAGAGGCATAGGGGTCCTGGAAAATCATTTGCATGTTGCGCCAGATATTCCTCAGCCCGCTGCGATCGAGCGCCATGATATCAATGCTGCTGCCATCCTGCTCGTAAACGATCTCACCACTGGTTGGATTAAGAGCTCGTAATACGGCACGCCCAAGGGTTGTCTTGCCCGAACCGCTCTCACCTACCAGGCCCAGCGTCTCACCTCGCTCGATATCAAAACTCACCCCATCCACAGCTCTGACATAACCTGCAGGCCGACCGAAGAACCCCTGTTTACCAATGGGGAAATGCACTTTCAGGTCACTAATGCTAAGTAGCCGGCTCATGATTTATGTTCCGCCTCAACTGTTTCATACAGGAAGCAATGAACTTCATGCCCGGGTGAAATTAGACTTTTCGCAGGGATGCGAGTATCACAGCGCGTGGCGATGAAGGAATCACATCGGGGGTGAAAAGCACACCCCTCTGGACGTTCAAATAGACTTGGCACCGAGCCTCTAATGGAAGTCAGCCTTCGGTGATTATTCAATTTACCCAGCCTCGGAATGGCACTCAAAAGGCTGATTGTATAGGGGTGTTGAGGGGATTTGAAAATATCCATAACGGGGCCTTTCTCGACGATTTTTCCCATGTACATGATGGCAACTTCGTCGGCTATCTGGGCAACAACCCCGAGATCATGCGTGATGAAGATCATCGACATACCGAATTCATCTTTGAGATTGCGCATAATCTCGAGAATTTGAGCCTGTATGGTGACATCAAGTGCGGTGGTCGGCTCATCGGCAATAAGGACAGAAGGATCGCAGGCCAGTGATTTTGCAATCATTGCGCGTTGACGCATTCCACCGGAGAACGAATGCGGGTACTGATCCACGGCCCGTTCCGGGTCTGGTATGCCAACCTTGCCAAGCAGTTCGATTACGCGTGTACGCGTCTCAGCCTTTGATAGCTTCAAGTGCAGTTTGATCACTTCACCGATCTGATCACCGATTTTATGAATCGGGGAAAAGGAGCTCATCGGTTCCTGAAAGATCATCGACATCTGATTGCCACGGATGGTCCGAATTTCTTTGCCATCTTTACCAAGGGCAACAATGTTAACTGGTGCTTGATCTCCCTTAGGGCGAAAGTTGATTTCACCAGAACTGATACGCAATTCCCGCGACAACAATCGCAACAGTGCCTGCGAGGTTATGCTTTTACCGCAACCTGATTCGCCTACCAGGGCCAGCACTTTTCCGGCAGGAAGTTCAAAATCAATACCCTGTACAACTGGAATGTCATCGCCATCAAAATCTAGGGTAATATGAAGGTCATGTACTTCGAGTAATACACCGCTTTTCATAATTGAACCTATTTAGAGTAAGGGTCAGCAGCATCACGCATACCATCACCGACGAAATTAAAGGCCAGGACAGCAATGACGATAAATAGTCCCGGAATGAGCAACCATGGCATATGTGAAATGGAACGAACATTCTGAGCTGCAAATAACAGAACCCCCCAACTCTCTGCCGGTTCACGCAAACCGAGACCGAGGAAACTGAGCGATGTTTCGGCCAGCAGAATCTCAGGAAATGCGATTGTAACGTCGACAATCATGTAACTCATAAAAGAGGGCAACAGGTGGCGCAGAATAATCCTCATATCAGTACACCCAGACAGGCGTGCCGCAACGGTAAAATCCTCCTCACGTAAAGCGAGTAGTTTGCTGCGAACGGTTCGCGCCAGGTGAGTCCACCCAACCATGGCGAGAATGACAGTAATGGCGAGATAAACCTGCAACGAACTCCACTCTCTCGGCAGGGCGGCACTTAAAGCGAGCCACAGCGGCAAGGTGGGAATTGAGCGAATAAATTCGATCAGGCGCATGATGACGTTATCCACGATACCGCCAAAGTAACCAGCAATGCCACCGATAATCGCCCCGAGAATAAAGGCAAAGGTAACTCCAACCAGACCAACAGAGAGTGAAATTCTAGTCGCATAGAGCGTCCGTGAAAAAACGTCGCGCCCAAGTGAATCCGTCCCAAAAAGGTGAACGAAACCGCCCTTTGCTCCAAACAGATGTACGTCGGTTTTAAACAGTCCCCAGAACTTATACGGGCTTCCGGAGACAAAAAACTCGATCGGCCATCGTTGGGTTTCATCAACTACGGAAAGCTTTCGCAAAGTCACCGGATCACGGGTTGTCGAACGGGCGTAGACAAAGGGACGCAGGTGAAAGTCCCAGTTCGCATCAAAAAAGTGTATACCCATGGGGCTACTCGCGAGATAACTGTTGTTACGCCCACTGGGAATTTCCGGGCTGAGGAATTCTGCGAAAACCGCCGAAAACACCAACAACGAGAGCATGACTATACCTACCATAGCCATCTGGTGTTTCTTGAATTTCCACCACATTAATTGCCACTGGGTGGCCATTTCAGGTCGACGATTACGATTTTTTCTTTTTACCAGAACTGGTACAGGAGTTGTCATATTACGAAGCTCCTTCTATCCGAATGCGCGGGTCGACCAGGATTAATAAAAGGTCTGAAATAAATGTTCCTATGATGGTGAAGGCGCAAAAAATGAGCACTATACCCCCAGCCAGATACATATCCTGATTGAGAAGGGCGTGCAGGAACAGCGGGCCCATGTCCGGTAATGACATCACGACGCCGACAATGGGTGCACCAGAAATAACAAAAGTCAGCCGCCAGCCGAGCGTTGCAACAATCGGGTTAAGCGCCATGCGAACTGGATATTTAAGGAGTAAGCGCATGGGTGATAGACCGCCAGCGCGGGCTGCCATCACATACATTTTATCGAGTTCATCCAGGGTTGAAGCGCGCACAGTGCGGATCAGGAAAGCAGTGCCAGAAGTACCCAGTACGATGATAGGAATCCACAGATGCTCCATCAGATTGATCACCCTGCCCCAACTCCAGGGGGCATCCTGGTATTCGGGTGAGAATAATCCGCCGACGCTTTGACCAAACCACTTTTGACCGAGATACATGAGAATCAAGGCGAGCAGGAAATTAGGCGTTGCCAGCCCTACGTAGCCCAGGGTGGAAAATATGTGGTCGGTGACAGAGTATTGCCGCACAGCTGAATAGATGCCTATAGGAATGGCAATTAGATACATTAAAAACAGAGTTGAAAAAGCAAGGATCAGAGTGAGCGGAAGCCTGTCACCAATGACGTCGACTACTGGACGTCGCCACTCCCAGGAGTATCCCATGTTTCCTTCGAGAACTATGTCGGATACCCAGGAACCATATTGAACATGCCACGGGCGGTCTATGCCGAGCTGACGACGCATATCGTCTAGCTCTGCGACCGTGATGGGTGCTCCGGCCTGCTGACGCTTATTGGCATACGAATCTGCAAAATCGCCTGGGGGCAACTGTATCAAAACGAAAGCTACAACTGAAACTGCGGCCATCGTCAAAACCATATACACAAAGCGACTTAAGATAAATCTGATCATCTATATTCCCAGGTCAACAAACCATACCTGACATCGATGCCCGGAATGATTTTCTTTGCGGAGAGCAACCTGGCCCACCAGATACAGTGACTGATGCACCAGGTTAACAGAGTATTGGAGAGGCGGGATCAACCCGCCTCTCCCGATGTAAACAGTCTATTTAAAAGACCACTGATCTGCCCGATAAGGATAGTCATAGCCATAGTTGAAATGACTGACATTCCATCCCTCGGGGACATTGGTGAGTTTATCGGTCACAACCAGCGGTTTTGGCAGGCTGCCCATGGTTCCGATAATCACCATGTTCTCGAGATTGATCTTGACCATTTCAGCTCCGATCTCCAAGTAGCGCTTGCTGCTGGGAAGAACTGTTTTCCAAACTTCAGAAAGTTCGAACAGGCGTTTGGCCCATTTTGGTGGCTCTTCACCAGAAGCACCCTTCGAGTTAACCCAATCTCTCCAGGGCACGCCAACCAACGGACCGATATCGCTGTAGGGAGGGATATAGACATCAATCTGGCTAATCAATGTCGGCTCATAAGGGACGTCCCATTCCATATTAATATCACTGGTACTTGCCGTAGCTTTCTCACGCATCAACTGGGTGGTAACTTCCTTAACAGTAACGTTGATGCCAACCTTTTTCCAGTAGTCAGAAATAAGGATCGCGAACTCGGAAGAGTTATGCTGTGCCGTATACTCCCAAAGCAAGGTGAACGGTTTGCCATCGGGCCCTGTACGAACGCCGTCAGAACCCATCTTCATACCCATTTTATCGAGCAAGCCGTTTGCGGCTGCAGGGTCGTGTGCAATCAGGTAATTGCGATCAGCATCGGTAACAAACGGAACACCGATCGGCACAGCCTGCTCTGGTTTACCCAGATCAAACCACAGCACTTCATTCAGCTCATTACGGTTAATCGCCAATGACATGGCTTCGCGGAAACGCACATCACTGTATACCGCCCGTAAAGCGGGGTCCTTGATAGTCTGGTTGAAAACAATATAAGGGCCGTAGGAACCAGACGGACGATGCACTTTATAACCACCCTTGGCTTCACCTTCCTTGAGAACAGGGAAATTGCTCAGCGACATGGTTTGGGTTTTAACATCAACTTCGCCGTTTAGAATCGACAGAATGAATAGTTCCTGATCCAGGAAACGTTCGTGCTGACGATCTATGTAAGGCAGTTGATGACCTGCAGTATCCACTTTAAAGTAATACGGATTAGCGATGTATTGACGACGCTGCGTATCCGTTTCTAATTCGATAAGGTGACTTTCCAGCGTAGGACGGGTCAAGGCATGTGCGGTGATGTTTTCAGCGTCTTTCCACTTGTGCCAGATCAGACCGAAGCGTTGCACCCACCCTTCAGATCCAGCCGCTTTGGCATCTGCGTCGGCGTTGGAATTGTACTTAGGCAAATAAGGCATGTAGTGATGCTTGGGTGCGTATGCGGCAAAATATGAGCCACCCGTTGCAAGGAAGTGCAGTAGACCCGGATAAGGTGCTGCAAATTCAAATCGGAAAGTTTCGGTGTCGATCTTGGTTACCTGGACGGGTTTACCACCTACCATCCAGACCGACGGAACAGTTTTATGAAGGTTTTTATTTTTGATAATGTCATCGATATAAAAAACAACGTCATCGGCGGTGAAAGGATGACCGTCGGACCATTTGTGCCCCTTGCGCAGAGAAATCGTGATCGAACTAAAATCATCACTCCACTCCCACGACTTGGCTACATTCGGTACCAGTGTTTGTAAATCATCACTGATGCGTACCAGATTGACCTGGCGCCAACTCAGAATTTCAGAGGTACCCGACTCGAGCGCCTTCGATATGCCACGCAACATGCCGCCATATTTACCGCATTCCACATAGGGTAAAGAGACGAGGGCCTCTTGTGGGACACGCATATCAACTTTCGGCAACTTACCCGATTTGACCTGGTCGGCAAACAATGGATTACCGAGGAGAACTAACTTTTTCCCGATTTGTTTTTCATAATCTGCTAAATCTAGCTGCTGTGGCACCGAGGTTTTAATACCCAGTGGATCGCTAACGCTAGGGCAGTTAGCAGCAAACGCGAGGCCGGGTAGCAAAACTGGGGTAAACATTAACGCACCCAGTAAAGCGGCGCGCCTGATTCTGCCTGTCGGCAGATCGTGTTGATGTGGCATTTGATTCTCCGTATTAGTTATTGATCAGGAGGTAATTCCAGATAGTCGTAATGAGTAACGGGAAAGCGGTGGAGCTGAACTCAATTCGAGTCTAGCATGAACAAAATAGATCGTACAACGATCATTTTGCTCTTATTTCAAACCATAATTCATCACATATGATTGTTATTTGATCGTATAATGATTATATTCGATTACATTGCGTATTCGAGCAGTGCCTTTTTGGGGTAAGGATTTCCATCTTGAAGATTGTTTAATTACCAGCAACCGTGAGTCCACGGGGATTCGATTATTATTGGTCTTAATAGGAAATTTACCCTAGATTTGCCATTCTGACGCTCTGAATACAAATATGCCGAAGACGCCCAACAGATAACTGAGAATAAGAATGAGCTCAACTAAACGAAACCCAATTGCCAGACGCCGCGCTCTGCGTCGCGAAATTGCCGAGCACGGCGAAGTCTCGGTCAACGAGCTGTGCGAACTTCTGGACGCGTCACCTGCGACCATCCGCCGAGATCTGTCTGTACTGGCCCAGGAAGGCAAAGTCAGCCGTGGGTATGGTGGCGCCTCGGTACCTTCGATGAGACCGGCCGAAGAAGCGCTTGCGGTGCGAGCACATAAATTTGTAAAAGAAAAACAGGCGATTGCCCGCGTAGCCCTAGATTTCATCACACCGGGTAATACGCTTTTCTTGGGTGATGGATCAACCGTGCTCGCATTAGCCAGGGATATTGCACTAACCGATATAGAACTCTTCATTGCAACACCTGCTGTTAATATTTCGGAAATTCTAGTCAGTAACCCAAAAATAACGGTCTGCCTGTTGGGAGGGTTTGTGCGCCAGACATCCCATGCCACCGGTGGTTATTTTGCCGAGGCCATGGTCGATCAAATCAACGCTGATCTAGCTATCACCTCCTGTGACGCGCTGAGTCTGAGCGTTGGCATGTGCTACAGTCATGCGGTTGATGCGGCATTGGCAAAAAAAATGTCGCTCAAGTCCACTCGTACCATGGCACTAATTAATCATGCAAAAATTGATTCAAAAGCTCGGATTTGCGGAACTGCGCTAGAGGATATCGATATTATTATTACCGAAAAACGACATCCCAAAATGGAACAGCTACTTGAGAAGACGAAGGTCCGTGTTGTTTGCGCCGAGTAACATACTGCAACCCTGTTTCGTCATACCTGAATTGATCTCCGTATCACTACCAGGTACTCGGGGATTGAGTATTTCGGCTAGCTGTTATAAAGACAACAGATAGATGTGATGCCAAATTACTTCACTGGGGATAAACTTTCCGACCGGCACTTCGACATCGTCGTAGTTGGCAGCGGCGTGGTGGGGTGCGCAATGGCGCGCCGCTTCACACTGGAAGGTGCCGACGTATTAGTGCTGGAGAAAGCCACCGATATTCTCGACGGTGCAAGCAAAGGCAATAGTGCAATTTTGCATACAGGGTTTGATGCTGAACCGGGTTCACTTGAGCAGGATTGCATTCGTACCGGCTATGAAGAATACTTGCAAATCAAGGCTGAACTGAATCTACCTGTACTTAAAAGCGGAGCTTTGGTAGTCGCCTGGAATAAAACAGAGGTCGAACTGCTTGACGGTATTGTGGACAAAGCCAGGGCCAACAACGTGCATGATGTGCAACAACTCAGCGGCAGGCAATTGCGGGTCAAAGAGCCCGAGTTATCCAAAAACGCATTTGCCGCGGTCGAAGTACCGCGTGAGTTTGTCATCGATCCCTGGACGACCCCCTACACCTATTTGCTGCAGGCCATCGACAACGGCGCGGCGCTGCAACGTAATACTGAGGTTATCGATGGTCACTTTGCTGATGACCTTTGGCAGATTGAGACAAGCCAGGGAAAGATAAGTAGCAGATACATCATCAATTGCGCTGGGTTATACGGTGATCTACTGGATCAGAAATTGCTGGGGCAATCCACTTTTAAGATACGCCCGCGCAAAGGTCAGTTCCTGATTTTCGATAAGTCCGCAAGTTACCTCATTGATTCAATTATTCTGCCGGTCCCGAATGACAAAACCAAGGGTATCGTGGTGTGCCGAACTATCTTTGGCAACCTCCTGGTCGGACCGACCGCGGAGGAACAGGAAAGTCGCGACGATGCCTCGGTAGACTCGGATATTCTGCAGAAGCTGTACGACAAAGGTGTCGAAATCATTCCGGAACTCGCAAATCATAACGTTACCGCAAGCTATGCCGGGATTCGTCCTGCGAGCGAGTTCAAGGATTACTGTATCCAGCCATTCGCGGAACAAAACTACATCAGTGTCGGCGGCATTCGTTCAACAGGTTTAAGCGGGGCACTCGGTATCGCCAATCATGTATTCGGCTTGTACCAGGCAATGGGCAACAACCACACTCGAATCGACAATATTATTTTCCCCGATGTACTGCCACTTGCCGAAAGTCTCGAACGCAACTGGAGCAAACCCGGTAATGGCGGCATTGTCTGCCACTGTGAACTAGTTACTCGCCACGAAATCGAGCAGGCACTTAGCGGTCCTCTGGCAGCGAAAAGCCTGGCCGGACTAAAACGGCGCACGCGCGTCACCATGGGTCGTTGCCAGGGGTTTTATTGCACGGCTGAACTCAGCGAACTGTGCGCCAATCGCCTGCAGATACCACTCAGCGAGCCGATCAAATGAAGGCGGCACATTGCCAGGTCGCGATCGTTGGCGCGGGCCCTGCTGGGCTGTCGATCGCCACCGAATTAAAAGTACTAGGAGTGGATAATGTCACGCTACTAGAACGTGAAGCCACGGCTGGCGGCATTCCCCGTCACTGTGGGCATTCACCTTTCGGCATGCGCGAATTTAATCGAGTTTTAGGTGGCGCTGAATACACCCGGCGGTTAACCCGAAAAGCTGAAGAAGCAGGCGTTGAAATACGCATGGATACCACAGTGACCGAATTGGGACAGTCTGGGGGACTCAGCTTATCGACCCACGAAGGTCGGCAACAACTGGAGGCAGACAGAGTGGTCATCTGCACCGGTGCACGTGAAAAACCGCGTTCAGCCCGACTGGTGTCAGGTACACGACCACAAGGGGTAATGACCACTGGTGCCTTGCAATCGATGATTTATCTGAAGCAACAAATACCATTTAAACAACCAGTCATCATCGGCAGTGAAATGGTCTCCTTCTCAGCATTTCTCAGCTGTCGGCATGCGGGCATTAAACCGGTGGCAATGATTGAAGCGGAATCCGTCATAAGCTGGTGGCAAATAGCTGGGCTACTTCCACGCGTATTGGGAACGTCGCTACTGACCAACACGTCGCTAGAGTCCATTAAAGGTAATAACAAGGTACAGTCAGTAAAGATAAAAGGATCCTCCGGTGATTGCCTTACGCTCAAATGTGACGGCGTTATTTTTACCGGGAAATTCATCGGCGAATCGAGTCTGGCGAAAATGGCTGGCTTAGCAATCGATAACGACAGCAACAGTCCATTGGTTGATGACTATGGGCGTTGCTCAAATATCAATTACTTCGCCAGCGGCAATTTATGCTATCCACTAAAAACAGCCGGGAAATGCTGGCGCGAGGGCCATGATATCGCTCGACAGGTCAAAGCATCACTGAATGACGAACTACCCGATCAGTGGGTGCAATCAAACAATTGAAATTATTATGAGAGATGCAAAGACCAGATGCGCTCAACCACCGCACATGTTAGCAATTTGAGCTCTATCGGGTTATTTCAAACTAGCTGGGTAAAACATCCTCTTTGCTCT
>JBLIOG010000122.1:0-11240 GCA_047639625.1 Gammaproteobacteria bacterium | reverse complement strand
TCACGCTGTCGAACCAGGAAAGTACCAAATCCAACTACGGTAACCTGGTCGCCGCCTTTAAGAGCTTCAGTAATAGCAGCGATTACGCCATCAACTGCTTTAGCGGAATCGGCTTTACTCAAATCTGCTGCGTTCGCAACAGCGTCTATCAGTTCTGATTTATTCATTAGATGTTATCCATTGGTTGAAATATATTTTGTCGTTCCGAACTCAGAAAGGCGGTTACCATTCAATATTATTTTGATTTTATCAGGCAGGTGAACTGTTACCCGATCCGACGCTCTTTCCAGAGCAGAGGATTAAACCAACAGCCAGCAGCATGGTCAACCAAATTCCGTCAATATTACATAATTAATTTAATATTTTTATACTGACCTTAATGAGCTCTTACAGAGGTCGCCTTTTTACCTTTGTTTTCGGTCTTAGTAACTTCAGTTTCTGGCACTGTTTCACTTTTTGGCAAAGGTGTAGGCTGATGTACTAAAGCGATCTCAAGCACCTGATCAATCCATCGAACAGGAATAACTTTGAGCCTTGCTTTAATGTTCTCTGGAATCTCTGTAAGGTCTTTTTCATTCTCTTCAGGAATAATCACTGTAGTAATTCCACCACGATGGGCTGCTAATAACTTTTCTTTTAATCCACCGATTGGAAGCACTTCACCCCGCAGCGTTATTTCTCCAGTCATCGCAACTTCGGCTCTGACAGGAATGCCGGTTAACGCTGAAACCAAAGCCGTACACATGCCCACACCGGCGCTAGGACCATCTTTGGGCGTTGCACCTTCTGGAACATGGATATGTATATCCTTATTTTCATTAAACTCAGGGTTTACGCCTAGAACAGCTGCCCGGCTACGAACCACTGTCATAGCAGCCTGAATAGACTCCTTCATAACGTCGCCCAGTTGCCCTGTCTGGATGAACTTACCTTTCCCATCTACAACCGCTGCCTCAATGGTAAGCAACTCACCACCGACTTCTGTCCAGGCTAAACCTGTTACCTGCCCTACCTGATCTTTTTCTTCCGCAGATCCGAAACGGAATTTCTTAACGCCCAGATAATTTTCGATATTTTTATTGTTAACTACTATTTTTTTGGTGCTAGGTTTTAGCAATAAACTCTTAACAGCCTTACGGCATATCTTGGAAACCTCTCTTTCAAGATTCCGAACGCCAGCTTCACGGGTATATCGTTGAATAATTTCTCTGATTGCGGATAGCTTGAATTCAATTTCCCGTTCCTTTAAACCATTTTCTTTAATCTGCTTGGGCACCAGATACTTAGCGGCAATGTTTAATTTCTCATCCTCCGTATAACCGGGGATTCGGATTACTTCCATGCGATCAAGCAGTGGCCCTGGAATATTCATACTATTCGATGTGGCTACAAACATGACGTCAGATAAATCAAAATCAACTTCCATATAATGGTCGGAAAAAGTGTGGTTTTGTTCAGGATCAAGCACTTCGAGCAATGCTGAAGCGGGGTCACCACGGAAATCCATCGCCATCTTATCTATTTCATCGAGCAGAAAAAGAGGGTTTCGAACTTTGACCTTCGACAGATTTTGAATGATCTTGCCCGGCATCGAACCGATATAAGTACGGCGATGGCCTCGGATTTCTGATTCATCCCGCACACCACCCAAAGACATTCGAGAAAACTGTCGGTTAGTGGCTCGAGCTATAGAGCGTCCTATCGATGTTTTACCAACACCGGGAGGTCCAACCAGGCATAAAATAGGCCCTTTTAATTTACGAACACGCTGCTGCACAGCTAAATATTCAAGTATTCGCTCCTTAACTTTTTCAAGTCCATAATGATCTTCCTCGAGCACTTTTTCAGCCTTGGATAAATCACGGCGAATTTTGGATTTCTTTTTCCAGGGTACACTCACTAACCAATCGATATAATTTCGAACAACGCTAGCTTCAGCCGACATCGGCGACATCATTTTCAATTTATTAAGTTCGGAATCTGCTTTCTCCTTTGCCTCTTTGGACATGCCAGATCCATTGATCTTGTTTTGCAAATCCTCGATTTCATTTGGTGCATCATCCATATCACCTAGCTCTTTTTGAATCGCCTTCATTTGTTCATTGAGATAATACTCTCGTTGGCTTTTCTCCATTTGCTGCTTAACACGACCACGAATTCGCTTTTCTATTTGCATAAGATCAATTTCCCCTTCGATCTTACTCATCAAGTGTTCGATGCGTTCTCGAGGATCCTGGATTTCCAGAATTTCCTGTTTTTCATCCAGCTTAAGCGACATATGGGCCGCGATGGTATCACCAAGACGACTGGGGTCATCAATCCCGGACAATGAAGTCAAGATTTCAGGGGGGACTTTCTTATTGAGTTTTACGTATTGATCGAAGAGGTTTAGTGCCGACCGGACCAGAACCTCGATTTCCCTATCATCACCCGATGCGATTTTTTCTAGAACCTGAGTTGAAGCAGAAAAGTACTGATTGGTTTCAAATAGACTTTCGACCAGGACCCGGTCACCGCCTTCTACCAGAACCTTAATAGTTCCATCAGGTAATTTGAGCATCTGCAGAATAGTCGATAGAGTCCCTATTTCATAAAGATCTTTTTGCTCTGGCTCGTCAATTTCAGCGTTACGCTGCGCAAGCAATAATACCTTTTTGTTATCGGCCATAGCAGCTTCAAGCGCTTGAATAGACTTTTCTCGCCCTACGAAAAGCGGAATTACCATGTGCGGATAGACTACGACATCCCGTAATGGTAAAACTGGGATCAATTGGAGTCCGTGTTGCTCTATGAGCGGGGTAGAAACTGGATCAGACATATTTGCCTCGATTAATAATTCTTAGGGTGTATATAGGCCCTATACAGGCTTATTCAACCCGTTATGTCAGGCAGGCAGGGTTTATATTGACCTTTATTCGTCCGACGCAACCCGCTGCATTTCGCCACCTTCATATATTATATATGGCTGGGCATTACCTTCGATAACGGCCCGGTCAACAACAACTTTACTAACATTTTCCATTGCGGGTAGATCATACATGATATCCAACAAAGTATTTTCCAGAATAGTGCGCAAACCTCTTGCACCCGTTTTGCGTTCCATCGCCTTAGTTGCAACAGCCGCAAGAGAATCCGGGCGGAACTCGATTTCGCAACCTTCAATCTCAAACATTTTCTGATATTGTTTGGTAATAGCATTTTTCGGTTCGGTCAATATCTTAACCAGGGCATCTTCGTCAAGCTCTTCTAAGGTAGCGACCACAGGAAGACGTCCAACAAATTCTGGGATCAGTCCATATTTGATCAAGTCTTCGGGTTCAACCCTGGAGATCACTTCACCAAATTGACTTTCACGTTTTTTACTTGTGACATCAGCTCCAAAACCAATGCCACCCTTTTCGGATCGATTTAAAATAACCTTATCCAGTCCAGAAAACGCACCTCCGCAGACAAACAGAATTTTACTGGTATCAACCTGCAAAAATTCTTGTTGCGGATGTTTTCTTCCACCTTGCGGGGGAACAGAAGCGATAGTTCCTTCGATTAATTTAAGTAATGCCTGCTGCACACCTTCGCCAGATACATCCCGCGTTATCGAAGGGTTATCTGATTTCCTCGAAATTTTATCGATTTCATCAATGTATACGATTCCAGTTTGGGCTTTCTCAACATCGTAGTCACATTTTTGCAGAAGCTTTTGAATGATATTCTCAACGTCTTCGCCTACATATCCAGCTTCAGTAAGAGTTGTTGCATCAGCAATCGCAAAAGGAACATTTAATAGGCGAGCCAGAGTTTCTGCTAATAATGTTTTACCTGATCCAGTTGGACCAATTAGTAGAATATTACTTTTGGAAAGCTCGATGTCATCCTTAATATGCCCCACTTCAAGCCGTTTATAATGATTATAAACGGCGACAGCCAACACTTTCTTTGCACGTGCCTGACCTATTACATATTCATCAAGTACTTTGAAAATTTCCTGAGGAATCGGCAGTTTGCTATCAGCATCCTCACCTTTCTCGTTAATTTCCTCACGAATTATATCATTACATAGATCAACACATTCATCACAGATGAATACAGAAGGTCCCGCAATTAGCTTTTTGACCTCGTGTTGGCTTTTGCCGCAAAAGGAACAATAAAGAAGCTTTTCATCCCTGTTTTTTGATTTGTCATCACTCATAATTAAAACCGAACAATTGATCCTAAAAGTGCCTAGTTAATTGATCATATTAGACCAAAACAACAAGCACAACCGAAAAAATCACTTTTCTTTCTACTCTTCAGGATCGGCACGAGAAGTCAAAACTTTATCAATGATCCCATATTCAACTGACATTTCAGCACTCATAAAATTATCACGCTCGGTATCCTTCTGAATTTCCTCTTCTTTTTTCCCTGTATGCTTAGCTAACAACTGATTTAAACGACTACGAACGGCCAAAATTTCTTTAGCGTGGATTTCAAAATCCGAGGCCTGCCCCTGAAACCCACCAAGCGGTTGATGAATCATGACCCGAGAATGTGGTAAACCAAACCGTTTACCATCGGCGCCACCGGCGAGTAAAATAGCCCCCATACTGGCAGCTTGTCCTGTGCATAGAGTGCTGACGTCTGGTTTAATGAACTGCATTGTGTCATAAATAGCCAGACCCGCTGTTACAGACCCACCCGGACTATTGATATAAAGTGATATATCTTTATCGGGATTTTCCGACTCAAGGAATAATAATTGTGCCACGATCAGATTAGCCATGTGATCTTCAACCTGGCCGACTACAAAAATAACTCGCTCTTTTAACAGGCGCGAATAAATATCATAGGCCCTTTCACCTCGAGCAGATTGCTCGACGACCATAGGAACTAAATTTGATTCGATGGGTAGGTCTGACATAAACATGGGATCGATTCCTCGTATCAATGATCGCCGAATCAAAATTCGGAAAGGGTTTTAAACTTCGCCATTCATTAACGCTTCGAATGTTACTTCTTTTTCGCTAATGTTCGCTTTCGACAATATATGATCAACTACCTGTTGTTCAAGGGTAATATTTTCTAGATTAGCTCGTGCTTCACGATTTTGCTTGTAAAACTCTCGAACCTGGTCAGGCTGTTCGAATCCAGTTATCATTTCCTCGAGCGTTTCCTCGACTTTTTGCTGATCGACTTCGATCTTGTCAATTTTCACCAACTCGCTAATTAACAACCCTAGCTTTACGCGCTTTGAAGCTTCTTCGGTGAACATTTCTGATGGCAGCATAGACTCATCCATATTGCCCATTTCCTGCCCC
Organism: Gammaproteobacteria bacterium; assembly: GCA_047639625.1. Lineage (GTDB taxonomy): Bacteria > Pseudomonadota > Gammaproteobacteria. The sequence goes on along the minus strand of JBLIOG010000122.1, from coordinate 5,946 downwards.
ATACGTTGCGCTGCCTGGGATTTAAGGCTCTTAACTTCCTCATCAACCAGTGCAGACGGAACATTTAAATCGTTGGCTTCAAGCAATCCGTCCATAACCTTGTTTTTGATGTTAGCTTTTAGTCGCTGGCTAAGTTCTTTTTCCATATTGGCGCGAATTTCGCTATGAAATCGGTCCATATCGCCATCTTCAACGCCAAATGCTTTAATAAATTCTCCGTCAATTTCAGGAAGCTCAGGTGCGGAAACACGCGTCACTTTCAAGGTGAATTCAGCTCTTTTCCCAGCGACTTCAGTCCCCTGGTAATCTTCCGGAAAATTAACCTCGACAACTTTCTCTTCGTCGGTTTTCATTCCAACCAGACCTTTTTCAAATTCTTCTAACATTTGGCCGGCACCCAACTCGATAGCCATATCTTTACCAGCACCACCCTCAAATATCTCGCCATCGATTCGACCTTCAAAATCAACCAGGACCTGATCATCTTTTTTAGCTTTACGTTTTACTTCGGACCATTCCTTGCGTTGTCCCTGGAGTTTGGCAAGCATTTGCGCAAAGTCATCATCTGTTATAGAAGTCACTGGTTTTTCAATTTGGATAGCCGATAGCTCTATCGACTCGACGGTTGGGAAAACCTCGAATAATGCCGTATAGGACATGTCTTCTCTCTCTTCCGAACTGATCGACTCGATACTAGGCATTCCTGCTGGTCGAACATCTTCCTGCTCAAGTGCTTCTCGATAAGAAGATTCAAGTACCTCACCAACAACTTCCTGACGAACATGCCCACCAAATTTCTGCTGAACAACTTTAAGGGGAACCTTTCCAGGGCGAAAGCCGTCGATACGAGCTGATTTACGCAATTCATTCAACTTCTTCTGAACAGCGTCGTTGACCCGGTCCGAAGGAATCTGGACGGTCATTCGACGTTGCAATCCTTCTAGCGATTCGATCGATACTTGCATGATAGTTTCTCTATGAATTTAATCTATTTATCAGAGTGCCTTCGGGCACAGTTAATCAGGCGAGGCAGATCGGTAAGCAAACATACCGAGGAACCTGGCTTCTTTAACCCACGTCACTACTGCACATGGAAATCATAAGTCCCTCAATATTAGGCATTTCTTTGCTTAAAGAAACTGCCCGATATTGCCACATATAATAATTAAGAGGCTAATAATCGGCAGGTGCTAATTTAAGAGGCGCGGATTATACCCAGCTAACCTGCCGATGTCAGCCATTTTTCGGTCTAGTTTAAGCTATTGAAGCATCCGGATTACCAACCTGAAAATACAGCGCATGACCTCGAACAGCACATCAGTCGAGGGATCGATATTTAAATAAACGGGATTACGATATAGAGAGCAAGTGCCAGATAATATTCCTTTGCAGCTTCGTTTTGATTCTAACGCATTTAATTCGGGGGAATAATCCAGGTTTCTGTAAAGTATAAAAATGCAGAAGTTGTTTCATAACCCGCTTGAACTCGTGTCCCAAGTTTCCCCGGTAAAGACTTACCATTGACCAATATTTGCGCCTGTTGCGCGGGCACAAGAACAGTAAACATCGTGTGAATACCGGACCCTACCTGATCAGGCATCAATTCAAGAGCACGTGGTGACTCCAGCTCTTCCCAAACCAATTCAATGCAATATCCGTCCCCAGTGACGGTTTCACTATATCGGTGGCTCATAGGGTCGCCCGAACTGACAATAGACTGTGCCATGAGATGACGGACACCTTTAAACGCTGGAGCATCGCGAAAGGCAGCGAGACGCCCGATAAAGTTACCGAGAAGGTATCGGCTTAATTCATCATTGTCGCTAAGAATGATATTAGGGGCTTCTGCTTTATCAATAGATTCATTTGGGGATCCAAGCAGTAACAATACCTGTCCCTGTCCAACAGGAGACCAGGCGACCCTAAAAAACAATGCCATAGCCGAGAAGCTATCATCGTCATTCTTAAGCAGTATTCCTGGGTTTTCTCCCGTCCAGTCGACGACGCCAGGTGTGATGGGTTCGGACAAAGGCATGATAATCTCCGCTTAATTTGAAGGCGTGACCCAGGTTTCGGAAAAGGCTAAAAAGGCAGTGCTCATAGTTCGTCCAAAAAATTGCCTCGACTTCACCTCACCGGACAGAGCGCTCCCATTGACAATGAGGCTGGCGGATTTCGCTTCCAGAAACACCGAGTACATTTCATGCTCTTTGGTAGCGGAATTTTCTTTGGTTACTTCAACAGGAATTGGGTCACCCATATTTTGCCAAATCATTTCCAGGGTTATTCCCGATCCTCTTAAAGTTTCACGATATTCAGTTTTCAGATCCCCAGGTTCTTTATGGACTGAATCAAGATTTAGCCAGGACATATGCTCTAAACCTTTCTTTCCAATAAAAGTTGGCATTTTGCTAACCCAGCCATCTACAATCCATCGCATCATTCTCTGGTTATCGGTCAATATTAAATTTGTCTCATCGGGCCAACCTTTTGATTCATTTGGAGCAGCCAGAACGATTGCTGCATTTCCTCGGCCGTAGGGAGATAAAACAACCCGAAAGAATAACGACAATACACAGTAGTCATCGTTGTGTTTTAAATAGATCCCGGGGTTTTCGCCTGACCATTCTACTTTCCCGGGGTTAATCGAAGTTCGAGTCATGACCAGCTTGCCTCATAATCCTGCAGCGCCCTTTTCAACTTTTCGTTTCTTTCCTGCCCGAAGTACTCATCATGTGCCATATATATCTCGCCCACTTTAAGCGCCACTTCCTTAATTAAAGCATCATCATCCCGATCTGGCTGGACAGGAATGCGTAACATGGTATCACCGCCATAAGTTGGAATAACGCCAGAAAATACGTCGGAAACCTGCGGTACATTTTCGCCCTGCTGGACTTTACGAATTAACTTTCTAAGCTTATGCCTTACCATTGAAACACCACGGTCAGTAACACCCGTATGTTCACGTTTATGAATATTAACCGGGCCTTGTGAAACCCAGGCATCGTAATCACCCGGATCACGTTGTCGTTGTTCATAACTACGCTCACGACTCTGGCCGTAGAAATCGGTTTTTCCATATCCCACTTGATCCCTGTTTGTTAATCCTCGTGGATCATCGCCTTCGCGGAAATGACGCCAGGCTATAACCATCGTATGGGTATCATCGATGGGTGTAATCCAACGAGAAAGGCCACATCGGGTGAAATAGCGGGACTCTTCGGGTAAAGGAAAGTGGCCACCATTTTGTGTGAAGCTGGGTAACATCTGATCGTGAATTCGCAGCCAGATAATATCATCGACCCTTCGCGTATTGGTGTAGAACCCACCATAAAGCCGATCGAAATATTCGATTTTCGGGAGTTCTGCAAAGGCATCAATAAATTGAGTTCGAACCGATTTAGTATGCAGATACACCGTATGAAAGGGGTCCCATGCATTCTCCATGACCTGCAACCAATTACAGGGAGACTCGATCAGAAAAGGAATCATCTCATCGCCTTCTTCATCGAAGATATCATATACCGGGAACGGCGGTATCGTGTCTTTCGGCCCCAGATAAGCGAAAGCCAAACCTTTGTATTCAACAACCGGATAAGCACCGATGCAGGTACCTTCCTTTAAGCGACTACCCTCCGGCTCACAGGGACGATCCAAAACTGTTCCATCGGTTGCGTATTTCCAGCCGTGATAACTACATCGAATACCACCCTCTTCAACAATGCCAAATTCCAGCGACATATTACGATGAGCACAATGCAAATGAACCAGGCCCAACTGCCCGCCAGTTTCACGAAACATCACCAAATCTTCACCCAGAATTCGTATCCGATAAGGCAGGTCAGCAATTTGATCGGTCATCGCCACTGGCATCCAGTAGCGCCTTAAATATTCCCCACAGGGTTTACCGGGACCCACTTCGGTTAATTCAGCATCGGGTTCCTGATACCAAATAAACTGACGATCATGGCCTCGGAAATCACCTTTAGGAAATTCAAAGCTAGACGACATAATTATACCCTCATGTGGTTGACGGAAAAGGATTGGCACAGGGCGATGTTCCCACCCAGATTGATTTGACCTGCATATAATCTTTGATCGCATCCGGACCTAACTCTTTACCATAGCCGGACTTTTTAAAGCCTCCAATCGGAGAACCTGGATCAACGCTTCGATAATGGTTGATATAAACCGTACCAGACCAGATCTGACTCGCAACCCGATTTGCGCGCTCACTATCGGATGTCCAGATACCCGCAGCAAGTCCGTATTCAGAATCATTAGCAAGCCTGATCGCATCGGCTTCAGTTTCGAACCGGGTAATCGCGAGAACAGGACCAAACACTTCCTGCCGCCACAAATCCATTTCAGGCGTTACCTCAGTAAATACAGTTGGCGCCAAAAACAATCCATTGGGACAATTGTCCGGAAATAACTGATCACCACCCGAAACACAATTTGCACCCTGAGATTTAGCATTAGCAATCATAGACAAGACTTTTTTAAGATGCGCTGGATTCGCAAGCGGAGCAACATCAGTTTGTTCAGATGTTGGACACCCTGCTTTTAACTGACTCGCCCGTTGAACAATTTCATCGACAACTCGATCATGAATACGGCTGTCAACAAGCAATCGAGAACCGGCGACACAGGTTTGGCCATTCGATAAAAAGATGCCTGACAATATGCCATTAATTGCATTGTCGAGATCGGCATCCTCGAACAACATTTGTGGTGATTTCCCACCAAGCTCCAGCGTAACCGGTTTAATACCGCGAGCAGCGGCTTCTGCAACCTTTTGTCCGCCAAATTCAGAGCCGGTAAAACTTACTTTTCGCGTCAGTGCATGTACGACTAAAGGTTCGCCCACTTCATACCCTAAACCTGTCACAACATTAATAACACCGGGTGGTATCGAAGTTTCGGAACATAATCTGGCGAACTCCAGCGTTGATGCTGATGCAAATTCAGAAGGCTTAATCACGACAGTGTTACCCGCCGCTAAGGCCGGCGCCACTTTCCAGGCGGCAATCATAAGCGGAGAATTCCAGGGCGTAATGGCGACTACAACACCAAAAGGGAGGTAATTTGCATGATTAACAATCCCGGGGGTTTGATTATCAAATTGATGGGGCATAATTTCCAGAAGTTTATTCGCGAAATATCGATACCAGCTATGCAGTCCTGAAAACTGACCTTTTACTTCAGTGATACGCTTTCCGTTATCAGAAACTTCGGCGTCAACCAGCTCAACCCAACGTTTTTCCAGAATATCCGCTAACTGATGCAACGCTTCAGATCGTTGTTGTGTTGAATATTCCGACCAGGGTCCGTTTGCGAAAGCATGGTGAGCCGCCTCAACCGCTTTATTAGCGTCAGTCTGGTTACCTCGAGCAAATGCCGTCCAAACCTGATTAGTAGCCGGATTTATCGAATCAATATGCCCACCATTATCTGGAGGTGTCCATTTGCCCTCAATAAAATGGTTATACATTTTCATAAACGAGTTTCTTCAAAATAGCTTTGTTCAAAATCAAAAAGGTTATCTGCAGGCAAACAAAAAACCAGCTCAATGGTACGTTAGCGATACGCACGAAGAAAAATATCCCTTGACGAAAAAGCACACATTAAGCTAATCAACCAGAACTTTTGTATCCGAGACCTTCCAGCCAACATTCAGTTGAGCACCCATTTCCTTCGGCGCATCTTCGGGTCGAGACTCCACAACGATCGGTTTCTCATTTCCGACATCTAAATACACGCGTGACAAGTTACCTGCAAATGTGCGTCCTGACAAACGACCCGATATCACATTAAACCCATCACTTTTTGCGTCAGACCCGACGAATTTTAAATGCTCAGGACGAACCGCGATCGAAACCGAACCTGATTCGGCAACATCGTTGCGTGGAATACGAATATCTATTCCCATTGTTTGGGCTT
>JBLIOG010000121.1:0-11270 GCA_047639625.1 Gammaproteobacteria bacterium | reverse complement strand
CCTCGATCAGTCATGCCGGAGGGAACACTGAGAACAGGGCAGCGATTAAACATATTAAATAACACGGTCATGGCCGTATCGGTGTCGGTGATTTCCTTACCGTTAACGACCAGTGTATCTTTCTGCCAACTCTCGGCCGGTACTTCGGGGCAGGAAACACCGGGCGTTATTAACGCATCATAGTGTTTGAACAATGGACCGAGATGATCATTCCAGACCTCACCGGCCACGGTCAGACAACGGCGATAATCATCGGCAGTAACCGACGATGCCGTTTCATATAGCTGGGGCACATAGTCACTCAACTTATCGGCATGATTTTCAATGGCACCCTTCAACATACCGGCAAATATAAACTCTTCACTCATATGGCCAAGACGAATAGCCTCGCTTGCCCAGTCAAACTTCACCTCGGTGATTTCAGCACCCGCCTGACTCAAAAGATCGAGGGTAATCAGAGTTTCGCGGCGCACATCGTCAATAACTTCGTAATGCCCCTGGTCCATTGTATAGGCAATTTTTAATCCCCGAACATCTGCTAGATCGGCTGGAATCGTAATTCGATTGCGAAGACTGTTGTGATCGAGTGGGTGTGGCCCCGACATGATGTTCTGCATCAATGCGGCGTCAGCCACTGATCGGGTAATGGGTCCGACGTTAACATAGGGATCAAAAGAGGAATGTTGATCCAAAGGATTACGCCCATAAGGTGATTTATATCCAACGACACCACATTGTGCTGCAGGCTGACGGATTGATCCGGTACTGTCACTGCCAGTGGCAATAGTGGTTGCACCGGCAGCAACTGCCGCCGCCGAACCACCCGACGAACCGCCAGGAGAAATATCCAGCCGCCACGGATTCCGAGTAACACCCCAGAGTCGTGAATGACAGGCAAACAACCAGCAGAATTCTGGACAGGTCGCGCGAGCAAAAAAATTGGCTCCGGCACGCATAAGACGTTCAACCACAGGATCAGTGTGCGAAGCGATTCGGTCAGCAAACAATAAGGAACCTACCGTGGCGCGGGTTCCCTTAATAGCAGAACTGTCTTTTACCACCAATGTAATACCTTCCAGTTTCCGTGGATTGCCTTTTTGATATCGGGCTTCAGCCTGTTGGGCGCGCTTTCGGGCGTCGTCAAAATATCGATCTGCTAACGGATTAACCGTTTCTGAAATCGCCTCGGCCTGGGTGATAACCGCTTCGAGCAATTCAACCGGTGACAGTTCCTTCGAACGAAATCGGCCAAGAGCTTCGGAGGCAGTAAGGTAGTGTAAATCATTCGTATTTTCGGTCATAACCATAGTCTGTTGTGGAATGCCCAGGTTGCAAGATCTAAAAGGGTCGAATAGCGTCGGCAAGTTTGACCAGTTTCAACCCATCATAACGTTCTTCAGTTTCGTATGAGTCATGCCCGAAGCGGAAAGTAGTAATGCCATTGGGCAGAGTCTGGATAATTTGCCCACCGTATCCACGCATCGACGGAATCCAGAGTAATTCCCCTGCAAGAGACCGATACGGCAAATGCCAGATACCTGCATGATAATGAACCTCACCATCTTCAATCTGAATACCCGTTGGTAAACCTTTGGCAACTCGAGGATTGAAAAACTCGTTAAGCAAAGTCGTACTCAGTATTTGTTCGTCACCTATACGCCCGCCATCCAGTATTAGCTCCCCGAGTCGGGCGACATTATCTATCGTCAGCAATAATCCAGCATCACTAAGTGGTACCTGCTGACTTGCATCGGATTCGATGGTTTGAAATTTAATTGCGTGATGAATTTTTGCGGGCGTATAAACTTCGTCCCGAACCATGTCCCAGATTCGTGCATCAGGGCCACGCAATTGTTTTAAAACCGCATCCAGTGCCGCACCTGCAATATACAGGTCCTGATCGCGATAACGGGTAACGGTTCCAGGAGGCCAGGAATAAGAGGGGCAGGCGAAGGACGCCTGGTTTTTTTCGTGTTGGCTCGGCGCTAAAAACCAGGCGTGATAATGATTGAAGCTTTCGCGTGTTACACCGCTTTCTTCAGCCTGGGATTCCTCTATCAGGTAATCAGCAAAGATATGCCGCGGCTCTGCCTGACCTGCCGCCGTGCCAATGCCAGTCGCCATATCAAGACAGTCGCCAATGGTGACTTCATCCCAGCCCGGGTTATTCACGGCATCAGGCATTAGATCTCGTACTCGTAATTTGCGCGGGTCTTTTCCACTAATCTGAGCAATGCGTGCGCAGGCAATGCTACAAAATGCAGTTTTGGTTGCGGACCAAATCCCGAACTTTAGTGCTCGCGGATAGGGATAATCTCCCTGCAATGTTTTACAGGGGCTGGCGTAGATTTGAGCATCGACAACCAGTCCACTGATGATCGTAGAATCACTACCGAAACCGTTGTCGATCGATTCAAAACAGGATTCAGTTTGAGCCGACTGCCAGTCGGAGAGTGGCTTTAATGGTAGCTGGTCATCCATCTCGTGGATAAAATGGTCAACAACGGCATTCACTCTTTCGGTATCGACATCGGATCGCGTAACGTCCATCCATCCCCAGCTCTGTAGATTTTCCGGGCATAAAAAAGACTTGGTTTCGGTCACTATCTGGTAGAAAACAGCTGATATTTCGTTCTCGCTATAGAGGAAAGTCGCAATACCATGATGGGTATCATTTTCAAATATATTCGACAGCTGGAACGGCAAAGCCGCACGCGACCAATCACCATCTGCCGCTTCTGACCAGATCCTGCCGGGTGACAGGCTAAGGTCCCAGTAACTGCCGCCATCTAAGTCGCGCAATAAATCACGGTCCAGCGGAATAAGATCACTATCTCGGCTAGTCAGATGAAGACTTGTTTTTGGAAAGAGATCGACTGCTTCGCCGTTAACTTCGGTACCCGCTAGATTGGACCTCATCTTAAACTCGGCGATATCGAGACAGCATTCCAGTTTACATCGTGCCACGATTGCAGTTGAATCGGGAAGAAACGCGTGGTTTTCGACCTGCTGGTCAAGTTTCGCTTCAAGTAGACAGTCAGCAGTGAGCAGTGTACGTCCGGTCATATTTCATCTCCTGGCGACAGCATTGCGCCAAAATCCCCATTGAAAATCCCTCCCCATAACACAGGGGAGGGAAGCAAACCTGGATCAGGCTTTTCGGAATAGCTCCAGACGTGGATCGCCATTCGGCTTCATTGCAGGAATCACGTCGTCCCGCCAGACCATCGGCCGGGGCGGCTGGGTAATCCACAGGTAACAGGCGCTATCGTCGAGCATTTGCTGTAAATCCATCAGCATTTTCGCACGTTTATCGTTGTCGATTTCACCGAGCGCCGCGAAGTGCAGATCATCAAATTCCTTACTTTCAAACCATTGCCAGTTCCAGACACCTGCCTGAGTAGACAGCAACCATTGCGTGGTCCAGCTCAGATCAGGGGGCGCGAGCCAGCGTTGAAACTGCATATCCAGACCTTCTTTACCTTTGGTTTCAACCAGGCTCCAGAAAGATCCGCCTTCATGTGACTCAATTTCAAGATTGACCCCGATATCGGCAAGATTAGCCTGAACTATCTGAGCCGCGGTCATAAAGTCGGTATCAGCCAGAGTATCCAGCGTAATTTTGAGACCCTCTGCGCCGGCCGCTTTGATCAGCTTTCTGGCACCGTCCACATCTCGGCCTGCCGGCGCCGCCTCGCGATAGCCAAGCAAACCTTTGGATACCGGTCCATGGGCTCGTTCTGCTACACCAAAATAGGCACCATCGAGAATCGCTTCAACATCAATCGCCTTCATAATGGCCTGTCGAACCCGAATATCGGACAAGCGTGGGCTCGCCTCATTCAAACCCATCCAGACATTATCTGGCGCATATTTGAGATCCATTTTGAGCCCGTCAGGCATCTTTTTCTGGAATTCAGGGACTATACTGAGACTGATACGAGTGAAATCAAGCTGGCCTGCCTGTACCGCATTTTCTGCCGCTTTAGAATCGGTAATTGGTAGTATTTCAACCGTTTTGAAATGAGGCTTAGGCCCTGCAAATCCATCATGTGCTTCGAGAACAATGCGCTGTCCGGCGACATGCTCTTTCATGTAATAAGCTCCACCCATCGCAGGTGGCTCTAGCGAAAATGTTTTGCCTTCGGCTTTTTCTACGGCTTTTTTACAAACGATACTTCCGGTTGCATAAGGCAGAACAAACCACCAAATCGGAGCAAACGGTTCTTTCAAATGAATCGTTCCTCGATACTTATCGTGAATTTCAACATTGTCGAGCAACGCCCAGTTATCGGCAGTTTGAGCACCCAGATCTTTATCGAGATAGCGCTCAAAGGAATACTTGACGTCTTCGGTAGTTAACTCGCCATAACCATTGGTCCACATCGAACCAGGCTTTAAGGTGAAATCGATGGTTGTCGCATCGCGTTGGCTGATTGATTCGGCCGAATAGAGCTCCCACTCCCACTTTGATCCTTCCTTGAAATTAATCAGGCGCGGGAAAATCGCATCCATCACCCATAAATCGGCAGTATTTTGCCAAAAGCCGGGATCTACATTAGAAATATCACCCGGAGATCTGATGCTGAGTTTATTGCCGGAAGCGGCGTAAGTTATTTTAGGGGACAGTGTTGCCAGAGCCACGGCGGCGGCTGATCCGCCCAAAAAGCCTCTTCGACTTATCGGATTATCTATCATTTTTCATTCCTCTTTGGTTACGTTTTTTTTCTGACGCTTCACGCTACTTCGTTTCTACGACGTCAGTATTTTGAATTATTAAATCTTATTGTTTGCACGATATATCGTTGTATATCATGAAATTGCAATTTAGTATACGGTTCGAAAGTATCGGTAACGAGAGCGAAATCCATAACAACAGAATCGCTCTAAATTACGAATCAAGAATCCGTTTTACTTTTCAAACGGTTGAAAAGTATTGGATTAATCAGGATTACTATATGTGGCTTTATTTCTGCAAACGAATTTTTCTCGGCGTATTAATCGTCGTCGTTGCGGTATCGATGCTCTATTCAATGATCCACATGGTGCCCGGTGATCCAGTAAAAACCCTCCTCGGACCCCGCGCCAGCCCCGAGCTACAGGCCAAGATTCGTACTAAAATGGGCCTCGATGATCCACTACCGGTACAAATTGTTAAATTTATCGGCAATGTCGCACAAGGCGACCTAGGTCAGGATGTGTTTAAACGCAAATCAGTTAATACGATTGTATTTGAACAGCTACCTCACACGATATATCTGGTACTGGCGGGTATCGGCTGGGCCATGCTAGTTGGGATTCCGTTGGGCTGTCTGTCGGCGATTTACAGAAATAGTCTGATCGATCGATTTGTCGGTATATTATCAGTGAGTTGTATCGCCATCCCGACGTTCGTCGTTGCGATATATTCGGTATTACTGTTTGCTGTAACGCTAAAGTGGTTGCCGGCAATCGGTGCTGGTAATGGCGAAACAGTCTCCAGCTATATAACCCATTTAATCCTGCCGGCGTTCGCTGTTGGCCTCGGATGGGTCGGATATCTAGCTCGGCTAGTACGCGCCTCGATGCTCGAAGTCATGAGTGAAAATCATGTACGCACAGCTCGTGCTTTTGGGCTGCCCGAGAAAACCATCGTCTTCAAATATGTTTTACGACTGGCCATATTGCCAACCATCACTTTACTCGGCATGGGCATAGGCATTTTGCTGTCGAGCGCTGTATTCACCGAAATTGTATTTGCCCGCCCTGGAATCGGCCGACTGATTTACGATTCGGTGACCAGTCGTAACTATCCCGTCGTTATGGGTTCGGTACTGGTAACAACCGTCCTGTTTGTCATAAGTACTACGATTGCAGACCTCGTTAATGCGCTGGTTGATCCTAGATTGAGGAACGAAGGCTGATGGATTCGAATTCGCAAACATCCACTACAATGCCGAGTACCTGGCAAAGTGTCTGGCGTTCTCTCAAACGTGTATTACGTGAGCCTCTCGGCGCTCTCGGCCTGTTTCTCGTTATATTCATTTTGATCAGTGCGATTGGAGCCGACTTCTGGGCCCCGCATGAACCCAACAAGATTGATATTCGCTCTAAATTGCAATCACCATCAGCTGATCATTATCTTGGCACCGATCAGCTCGGTCGGGATATATTTTCACGCGTGCTGGTCGGCGGACAGATTGCCCTCAAAGTATCACTAGTCTCTATCGGAGTGGCTTTAGTCATTGGGCTAACCCTTGGCTTAATAGCTGGATACGGCCCACGTTGGCTCGACAATATTTTGATGTTGCTATTTGACTCGGTGCGTTCCTTTCCCACTGTTATGTTCGCACTTGCAGTCGTTACACTGTTCGGACCCAGCCTGACGACAGTCATGATCATCGTCATTGTTACCCAGATCCCGATTTACGGACGCATGGTACGCTCGCAAACACTGGCATTACGCGATGCTGAGTTTATCCTCGCGGAACGCGCACTGGGTGCCGGTTTTTTCCGCATCATCGGTATGCATATCCTGCCAAACGTGGTCGGCCCGTTGCTGATACTGGCCAGTATGGACATACCGTTTGTAATCACCATCGAAGCCGGTTTGAGCTTTCTCGGCATGGGTGTTCGACCACCGACACCGAGTTGGGGCACTATTCTGAATGACGGTTACTCCTACATCTACAACACGCCCTGGCCGGTAATAGCCGGTGGCATCCCGGTTATTTTGACCACACTCGGATTTACCTTTCTCGGTGAGAGTCTGCGCGATGTGTTTGACCCGAAACTACGCAAGGATATGTGATGGATTCGGATAACCTGCTTGAAATTAGAAACCTGAATGTTGAGTACAGCTCTGAACGCGGTCAGCTTAGGGCTCTGAGAAATGTCGAGTTGAGTATCCCCAGAGGGTCTATTGTCGGGGTTGTCGGTGAGAGTGGTTGCGGTAAATCGACCATGATCAACAGTATTATCGGGCTACTCGCCCAAAATGCGTCGATCGCTTCGGGTTCGATCGAATTCGAAGGATCCGATCTGTTGAAAAAAAATGATCGTGAACTGCGCAACATTCGCGGCACCCAAATTTCCATGATATTCCAGGATCCGATGACGGCACTGAATCCGGTGTTATCGATCGGCACGCAAATGATCGACATTCAGTATCGGGACAAAATTAGCAAAGCAGCGAAAAAACAACGTTCGATCAATATGCTTCAACAAGTCGGGATTCCTGACCCTGAAACTCGCTTAAAGAATTTTCCTCATCAATTTTCCGGCGGTATGCGCCAGCGCATTGCCATTGCGATGGCATTACAGGCCGAACCTGCTTTGTTGATAGCCGATGAACCGACTACGGCACTCGACGCAACACTCGAAGTGCAGATCATTCGTCGACTTAAGGAATTGCAGCAGAGTATGGGCTGTTCAATTTTGTTTATTTCGCATCATCTCGGTGTGATTGCCGAACTATGCGATTACGTCATCGTGATGTACGGTGGCGAAGTGGTGGAACGCGGTAGCGTGCGCGATATCTTTCACCGCGCTTCACATCCCTATACCCGTAAGCTACTTGAATGTGATCCCGCACTTATTCCTGAAATAACCCGCTCATTGCCAACTATTCCTGGAGAAATTCCGGATCTGTCCAACCTGCCTTCGGGGTGTATCTTCAACGATCGCTGCGATTCCAGAATAGATAAGTGCAGTCTGTCGACGCCACCCGACTACCAAATTGAAACAGCTCATTGGGCGCGCTGTCATCTCAGCGCAGGGCAAGCCGTCGAATGAAGACCCTACTCGAACTTGAAAACATCAGGGTACGATTTCGAACCCGTTCAACTTTAAGTGCCATGATTAGCGGCACCGGTGATCCGTTTGTCGACGCAGTTAACGACGTTTCGTTACAAATCGGTGAAGGCGAAACCTATGGACTGGTCGGTGAAAGCGGTTCTGGTAAAACCACGCTCGCGCGTTCCATTATCGGTTTGATAAAGCCACAGGAAGGTAGCATTCGTTACGATGGTCAGGAAGTGATTGGAATGCCCGCCGCCGAATTACAGAAGTTTCGGCGCAATGTCGGCGCAATGTTTCAGGATCCGGTCGGCAGTCTGAGTCCTCGAATGACGATTCGTTCACTGTTGGCCGAGCCATTCAAAATTCATAATATGGCTAATCGTGACCTGGGTCAGGAAGTAGATCGCCTGCTCGATATGGTCGGCCTGAACAGAGACTTTGCCAATCGCTATCCGCATCAACTGAGTGGTGGACAAGCAAGAAGAGTCGGGGTCGCGCGTGCCCTGGCCTTAAACCCAAAACTGGTAGTTGCCGACGAACCCACCGCCGGGCTCGATGTATCCGTTCAGGGCGAGATCCTCAATTTGCTAAACCAACTACAACAGAAACTCGGAATCAGTATTCTGGTCATCACACATAATCTGAACGTGGTTCGGCATATTACTGATCGCATGGGAATCATGTACTTTGGGCGCATTCTCGAACAGGGTCCGACCAGTACCATATTTCATCAACCGAGCCATCCCTACACTCTAGCCCTGTTATCGGCCAACCCAGAACCCGATCCAGACGCAAAAATTGACAGACTTGAATTAGAAGGTGAGGTTCCCAGCCTGTTCAATCGTCCCAACGGTTGTGAATTTCATCCGCGCTGTCCCTTTTCAACAGATATCTGTGCCTCCGAATTTCCAGAGATTACCAGTCTCGGTGACGACCACCGTTTTCGGTGCCACCATCCTCGTCATTTGATTTGATCCAAACTGAAGTTAGCTTGCAATATTTATTTAAGGTGAAAACCCCGATAACCATCAGCAACAACGTCATTACAAATATCACGATAACTGGCCATCCCACCGACATAAGGCATAAAAACGCGGGGTTTACCTGGAATGTTATCTCCGGTATACCACGAGTTAGCCAATGGATAGAGCGTGCCTTGCGCTACCTCCAAAACTTGCCGAACCCAGTCAGCTTCGGCCTCAATTGAGGCTTCAATCATAGATATTTTCCTCTCACGAAGATCAGTCAGGCAATCAACAACCCAGTCAACATGTTGCTCAATCGCCACCATCATATTGGTTAAAACTGAAGGGCTGCCTGGTCCGGTAATCGTGAACAGATTAGGAAATTCCGCAACACTGAGACCGAGATAAGATTGCGGACCTTTTGCCCATTTATCCTGTATGCATTTATTGTTTTTCCCACGTATATCAATGTTGAGTAACGCACCCGTCATCGCATCAAAACCGGTAGCAAATACAATGGCATCAAAATCGTATTCCGTACTGTCAATCGTTATTCCTTGTGTGCTCACCGAAAACTGATGGTCTCTACTGATGTCTATCAAGGTTACGTTATCGCGGTTATAGGTCTCGAAATATTCACTATCCACACATAAGCGTTTTGAAGCAAAAGGATGATTACGCGGACAAAGTAGTTCAGCAATGACAGGATCATCAATCCGTTGACGAATTTTGTCGTGAACGAATTCAGCCGCAATTTTATTGGCATTTTCGTCGGTCATCAGATCAGAAAAGGCCGCCATTAAATTAAAGGCACCCTGGCCCCAGCGATGGTCGAGCTCGGCCTGCTGATCGTCGGGCGAATAATCAAAAATCGAATCGTACGACTCATCATAGATGTCACCAGATTCAGAATCACGGGCCGCTTGTCGAATTTCGGGATAATTATCCTTCCATTGCTTTTCTTCTGCCGGCGACAATGGACCCTGCCATGCCGGTGTGCTGAAATTCGGCGTGCGTTGAAATACCGTGAGATGTCTTGCCTGTTGAGCAATGACGGGTATCGACTGAATGCCACTAGATCCGGTACCAACAACAGCAACATTCAATCCACTGAAATCAACCGCTTCATGCGGCCATTGACCGGTGTGATAAGCCTGACCTTCAAATTCATCGATGCCATCGATTTCGGGCAACCGGGGAACCGAAAGACAACCCGTCGCAAAAATACAAAACTGACTGCGAATCTGATCACCAGAGGAGTCGGTAAGCAACCAGCTGTTTTGCGACTCATCGAATTCCGCTTGCTCGACCTTACAATTGAATCGGATATCTTTTCCCAGGTCGTAGCGTTCAACGACATGTTGAATATATTCTAGAATCTCCGGTTGTCGGGCGTAACGTTCAGTCCATTTCCAGTCCTGCTGAAGTTGATCATCAAAAGAATAGGAATAAACCATGCTCTGAACATCACATCGCGCACCGGGGTAACGATTCCAGAACCAGGTACCACCAGGGCCGGAAGCAGCCTCAAGTAACGCGACCGAAAACCCAAGTGATCTCAGTCGATACAAAGCATAAATCCCGGAAAACCCAGCGCCAATTATGACCACGTCATAATCAGAATGAGGATTATCGAGGTTAGACATTTTCATCAGAAATTTAACTCGCTAACAAAGCGATACCTAGAGTAAAACAAAAATAGCCAATAATCTAAGGACTTTTATTAATTGCCCGGGTTTTGATGACCCCACATATTTAAGTTTGAACCTTAACCACTTCACAAGCTCCAATTTATCAGTCAAATTTCTCACTGATCAAATCAGTTAAGCGTTGATAAATTGTTGGGCCAAGATTACCTCACTCAACAAATCATGTTCACCACCTAAGTTAAAATGATCGGCACACCTGAAGTCTTCCGTTACTATTTCCGTACTAATCTCAAAAGCATTGGCTTGTAGTTCGCAAATGCCGCCCTTGTAACATTCGGCGGTACATGGTCACTGATACCTACCTCCATCAAAAATCTACCTATGCCTTCTCGTTTGCTAGTTCGATTTTTTCGTTTAAGGCTATCGATAAGTCAACTTGAACTAAATTTTGGTACGTCTATTATGGCCAGAAAGCTTTTGGAGTTAGTTCTATGAGCAAGGCCCAACAAAAATTTTGCACCACCCTGGCCAAACAGGCACAGTTTGAAAAAGAATTACTCGGCGGTTTCGAGTATCGGGATCTGGGTATCAGCGACGCCACCCAGTGCCAGTATCACGCCGACTGGAATTCTCACTTTGTACTGCATCAACCCGATCAGCGAAGGCGGTGAAGCGGTGCTGGTTGATGGTTTTATGGTGAGTGAAAAACTCCGCCAACGAAATTCTACTGCCTATCGGTTACTGGCAAGCTGCCCTCAAACCTATCATCGAGTTATACCTGATAAAGGTCTGAATCATCGTACAATGGCACGCGCATTAACCATCGACGAAAATGAAAATCTAGTTGGTTTTCGATTCCATCCTCGAGCACTCGCAC
>JBLIOG010000120.1:0-11281 GCA_047639625.1 Gammaproteobacteria bacterium | reverse complement strand
ACACTGATATAGTTTATTCCTGATTTTTACAGGAAATATAAATCTGTAGTGCCAACGCAAGGACAATTAATTTTTAACTGACTGTTTTTAAAAGAATTGTTGTCAGATGAGCCTAAAGATGGGCTAACTCAACCCTTTGTATCGATTCGGGCTAGATGACTTTTTTCGTGAAGCTTCTGATGCCAGAATTAAGGGACTGATTGTTCCAGATTGGCCTGTTGAACAGGTCGAAGCATCACTATCACTACTGGATCGGCTAGACCTGGCACCTATTATGTTAGTAAGCCCAAATACACCTGGCGCACGCATGCGGCGAATCGCTAGTGCTACCCGCAAAATGTTGTACGTGGTTTCCCGAACGGGTGTGTCTGGCAAAAAAGCCCAATGGGACGAGAGCTTCGATCGATATATAGAGTGCATTCGTAATATTACAGATGTTCCGCTGGCAGTCGGTTTTGGTGTAAGAGATATCGATGATTTACGGGTCTTATGCGGTAAATCAGAAGTTGCTGCGATGGGCTCACAAACGATTAAATGGCAGAAAAAGTTCGGAAGTGAACAGGCAGCTTTACGGACTGGCCAATTAGTAAGCCAACTAAAGGAGTTTCAAATTGCCTGAACTCAAAATCTGAAACTCAAATTTTAAGTCATGGTGCTGATTAAATCTTCCTGCAAACCACAACAACGTTTTAGAGTCGGTTTAATACTCCAACAGCTCATTTAGGTCCATTAAGGTAACCTTCAAATATGAAGTTAGAGTTTTTCGATAACTACCGCTAGTAACGGTTGCCGTATCCCGGATAGATTTTCAATTAACCTGGCTGATCCCTGAAAGGGTGCAATGCCTGGCCGAATGAACCATTGTAGCGACAGCTCATTATCAACGGTGAAAAATGTTACTTCTGTGTAACCTGTTTCAGAGGTACCTGAGCTTCCGGCAAAATATTCGCCGTAACTCGAAAGTGTTGCGTTGCCATCTGAGTTTATCGTTAATTGGGCAGGTAATATCCGACCAGGAATGTACACGTTATAGGTACCAACTGTTGATGCAAAGTCATGACCGCCTGGTGAGAATTGAGCAGTTCCGGTTTCAAGATCCACACCCCCACTCGTTTCTAATAGGTAAGTACAATTGAAGTAGACAAAATAAGTGGATGCAGAACACTCAAATAATAAATTATTGGTTGATACAGGAATGATGAGTGACCATTTAAAATTTCCATTCGATACGAAACTAGCGCCGGGAATCAAACTCCCGGTTCCATCACTGATTGTACCTTCGCTATTGGTAATATAGGTCGAATCACCTGGCGTACTGACAACACCACTGTCAGACATGTAGTTGACTACAAATGTGTTAACAAAGGTATCAAGACCATAATCGATATCGCCGCTAGGCGCCGAAGATATTGTGCCAGGATAGCTGAATTGATTACCATCAAAATAAGTTAGCAAAACCTGAATATTAGAAAAATTAATCAATTCAGTATCGTGGCCTCTAGATAACTCAGCCGTTACCAAAACCGAACCATCAATATACCCCATGCTGAGAGTCATACGATTTTGATGCAAAACAAGCCGGGCACTACCACTTCCTACCCCGAGAACTCCAGACAAAATAACACGTTCGGTATGAGGAATAACACGGAACTGAAGATTAAGGGAATCAAAAGACAGCGTCCAGTCCCCGTTGATTTCATTGCTAATTATGGGTGAGGTCACGCCACTTTGAACCGTACCAACTGACTCAACAATATCAATTTCATTTTCCTCGGCACAGGCACTGAGGAAAATGACCACAAACACAATCTGCAAGAATCTCAATTTAATCATAAAACTTCCTGGTCTGAACCAATGGACCGGCATTAGGGAATAAGAAATCTGGAGACTTCAATTACAGTCTCCTGACCGCCCGCCACTACAAACCGATCCTCGTAAATTCGTCCGTCAGTCAAGGCAATCCTATAGTCATATTGGCCCTCAAGAATATTGCCAAAACTGGTGCTGCTCGACGGTAACAAGGTACTGGCGATTCGATTATCCCCATAAGATAAATCATTTACCTCAGAGAAAGATATATCCGAAATACCGACCTCATGCTGGTTAAATAATTTAAGGGTGCCGACACTCGATACGGTAATCAACTGAGTATAACTACTGGTCAAACCATCATTATCAACCACATAATAAGTTAGTGGATAATCGCCATCATGGGTATAAGTGTATTCACCTCCATTGATCGAGTTCTCATTTACTTCACCATTACCAAAATCGGTAATAATCGTATCAACTAATCCATCGCTATCAGTGCTACCACCAATGTAGGCTGAAATCGTTAATGGTGCTGAACCAGAAGTAGGGCTGATAAAAATTTGTGGTGTAGGTGGTGACAATTCGATAGAAGATTTATCGACAATATTAACTGTGTAAACCGGCGTTGTTATATCGAGTACCGCCTGATTATCGATAACCGATGGAATGACATTGGTTTTGAGAATTAACTGAAAATATAGAGTACCAATACTTGATTGTGCCGGAATTACAGGTTTACTTTGGGCAACCCCCAGGGGCACGAAATCCGTATCTAGATAGCTTAGAACGTTTTCGCGCGCCGCAACACCGGAGACCGTCGTTGCCCAGATCAGTTCATATTGTTGTATATCAAAGCCAGTCTTTTTATCGTCAATATTCTCGATAGAAACCCGCACCGGAATAGGTGACCCCAGGTTAGAATCGGGTAGCTGGTTATCAGTTAAACCAGTAATATACAGATAGGGTTCACCGTTATTAACAACATCATGATAACCAAAAACCTGTAAGTAAACATCACGTGTAGTACGAGCCGTCGAATCGATTGGCAACTCCAGAGTTTCCCCTGGATTAGAACCACTTCGAGCGCTTCCCGAGATAAAAATACCTGAATAATTTCGAGGTTCATTCGCAGAAAAGGGTTCGATCAGTCGGTCGGTACGAACAGATAATTCCGAACTATTGTCAGCGATATAATCCCAGATACCATCATTATTAATGTCGATTTCCAACACAGGACTGAACGCTCCACTAAATACAGGATCAGTAAGTGAGTTAAAACTGACATTGTAATCTACTGCGGGATAGGCCAGATGAACGGCATAACCTCTTTGCCCCGGAAAAGGGTTATCAAGTTTCACAGTGACATCGATCCAGTCATAGCCAGTAGGGTTAGAAATATCGTCCGCATCTAGTTTAACGATATTATTAAATTTATTAGTTGCGGTTGAACCTACATCAGCAATCGATCTTTCAAACTGGATTATATCGGCTTCAGTAATTTCATTAATAATCCCACTTCCCCCTTGATCCCTGACGGTTGAAGAGCCACTAGTCGCTATAATATTTCCATTTATATCAGTATCAATAGAGGTTACGAATTCAACAAGTCCGACACCGGCTTTATGGTACACAAAGGCAGATCTAGCATAATATTCACCCGCAAACAGATAATGGTCCCGATACCAGAACAAATAGTTATCCGGTTCACCAGAAAAAGGTGCTACAGCGTTCGTACTTAGCAGTTTCGGGAACAACAGACTGGCACCGTTATTGACAAAGGGAGTGTAAGCGGCAAGCGAAAACCAGCTCTCACCTGAAGCAATTTCATCAGGCAAAATATTAACGGTTATATTCAGATTGGTACTCTCGGTCGTATTCGCGAAATTTGAAAGACTAGTCCCTCCAATTAAATTGATCCCTCCTCTTGCGTCGCGTACATAAAAGTAGGATTCAGCACTCGTATGCTCCTCGCCACTTGTGGTAAAAACCAACGATCGCATCGCATGGATGCCCAATTCATCGGTAATAATCGGTGCATTGCGCATGCTTCTAATTGTCCCAAGAGCGTCACCATAACCAAACAACTCACCCCCGCCTTCCGAGACCATATTCACTTCAACATCATCGATAGTAATAGTTATATCAGCACTGCCCGTTAAATAAACTGCATTGATTGTTTCCGGGGCGGTACTTTTACCTACATAAACGGTTTCAGGGGTGTCCAATGAAGGAGGTGTATAACTTAACGAACTATCTTCACTACAACCAGACACGAAGATTGAATGTATTACAAAACTAATTACCAGGTACTTATTCATATTTTCTACCCGATCAAAATGATTTCGATAGATTGACATAAACCGAGCTAAGCTCATCTTTTGTCAATTGGATGTCTGCCGACATATCGCGGACTGTATATCCGGTTCCCACTACAACCTTGAATCCACGTTGGTAAACTGCGGCCTGAACTGATGCAGTCAACTCACTGAAATCGAGCGAGTCATCGAATTCACCGAGCAGAGCAGCAGCACTCGAAGAAGCTCCGATGATCAGGTCACTCACCAGACCAAATTTATATGAAGCTGAAAAATCGAGAATTCCTAAACTGAACTTCGATTTCAAAAGTAATCCAGTGGAACTTAATTCGGTACGATAAATCCCTATTTGGCCATTTTGTATATCGGTAGAAAATGGCTTCTCATATGATAGGTTGTAAAGACCATACTGAAATGCTGGAAATCCGTAGAGAACCTGCAGATCTTCCATGACGGTTGTATTACGCACTATGTCCCCGGGTATGAGCAGGGTGACGTCACTACCATCGAAATACCAGTAGTCGCGATCCGTTTGTACGGATGTCAAATAGATTTGCCGATCGAATATAAAAGAAACGGTCTTACCGCTGGCAAACGTCCAGGATAAATCGGCAAATAATCGTTCCCAGCCACTTGCTTCATCTTCAGATATTTCGAGCAGGTCATCTTGAGCAGCGGGATCACCGGCAGGTGCAAACTCATAGCTGATCAGTGGATTAAATCCGTACTGAGTGGTTCCAACGCCAAACTCTATACCGAGAAGGTTGAGCCCCGTTGTTAAAACCTCCGCTCCAAAAATATCATCGGGTTCCCAGGATTGAAATTTATAATCAAGACTGACTCCCCACCCACTGATGGCATCACTTGAATCTTGCGCTTGAACCTTGTTAAAAGACAACATGATGAATAGCGCTACTAATAATACTGAAATATGTAGTTTTCTCATGTAATTCTCTATTAGTTGTGCAATGCCTAATTCAACACGCCAATCATGTTATAACCGATGTCGTTTTTCTAAACAATTCCACTATTCAAGTTTGACAAGGTCATTCCTTTCAAACTTTGTGCCAGAAACAATATGGGCGATTGATCCATTAGCGCCAAAAAATCCTGTGATTTCCAACTTGCCAATAACATCGCCTGGAACCCTGCCCAGCGAAACACCCGACTGCGGATCAATTATTTCCTCACCTAGCTCCTCGGCGATCAATATGTCACCAACCTTAAGGCCTGTTTGTTTACCAGCATTAATAAAAACATTGCTTCCCTTAACCTCAGCAATTCGCCCCGTCCAGAGGTCTCCGGTTAATTGTTTTAATATATTGTTCATTGCTTTGCCGAGGGCATCCCGTAGCGCACCATCTTTCAACGATGTATCTTTAGAACTCTTTGAACCAAAGCCAAGCAAGCCGCCAGATTCTTTGCGGAACTCGCCTTTACCGTTCGACGCAAACAACTGAATGCCCGTGGTTGTATCGACAATTCTATAATCAACGCCAACTTTGGCAATTTGGGTCTTAGATTGACTTAATAACGTATTCGAACCTTCGACAACTTCTGAATAACTTGTAATCGAACCAGAAAGAATGGCATTCACCCCGAGAATTTTACCCATTTGAGCCGCTGTACCCGAATCTATGGCACCAGATGCGCCAAGTAATTGCTGTTCCAGAATCGACTCCATATCTTGCTGCGGAATCACAATGAAATTGCCGGTTTCGTGTAGCATAGTTGACAGGATGTTGGTTGCAACTGCTTCAATCCCACGTATTTTTCGGGGCGTATTATTTTGGAAGTTGACAACACCAATTCTTAGTTTTGGCCCTTTGTAGTTAGTTTTGACTATTTCAACCTGATTTATTTTTATATTCTCAGTTTCATTGTGAACGCGCTTTGTAGAGGGAGAACAGCCAACTGCAACAAAAGCCAGGGCAGTAACCACTAATAGTGGCGCTTTGGAAAATCTCATAAATACTCTTAACATAATCTCTAATCTCCGGGGCCATGCCGTAATTTGGATGTTGACAGCTCAATCAGAGCGTGCGATTCCTCTGTTAACAGGGTATCGGTAGCAGTGCCAATTATACTCTCTATAAGGCCACTTCCTAAATTACCTAAAATCGACCCATCTCCATCGGGTTGTCTTTCTATTGTAATCCATTCACCACTATCCTCTTTGACGTCCGAAATAGCACTGGCCAGCGACGCTATATTACCCAATAAATCATCGCTTTTAGATTCACTTTTAACCCCAATTTGAGACTGCCAGACTAAATTGTTATTACTGGCTTGAATCATTTTCATTTCGGTTCTGACACGATTGCTATTCAATACTCCGGAGACGGTTCGAACGTAGTGAGTTATGTGGCCAAAAACATAGCCATCGGCACCAATTTTTTCTTTTATCTCATCGAAATCGACGTCATCGATTTGGTCACCGAGGGTAATGCCAAAATCATCAAGAAGAATTCGATCGATTTTTTTCACCGAGATAACCTTATAAAACTTGCTTTCGAATTTTTCAATATATTGCTTACGCAAATTTTCTGGCGCGTCAACATTATTGCTAAAATTCGAGAATGGCAGCACTGCCACAGTTAATATAGGATTTGACTGGTCGGGCTTGGGCAGCAATGCACAGCTCGACAAAGTCACTACAACCAGAATTATGCTTACCCAATATCCGTACTTCCTCATTTACTTTTCCTCATAGTATTTTGTAGAACCTATTAATTAAAAATATGGTAGCACTGGCTCGTTATCCGTTCAGCTTCTGCCAAGATTCTCTTCCAGTGTTTTTAGAAGCTGTTTGCCAACAGCTTCAATCAGTTTACCCGCAGATTTTTCTGCTGCATCCGCGTTGTTTAACGCCCCCGCTTTTGTGGCATTCGAATCTATTCTGATCGTTTTAAACACCCGACCCGATTTATTACTCTTTATTCTAATGACACCGCCGATTTTTGAAAAATGTAATCCCCCTATCCCGGGCAAATCAATTACCTTACACTTTGACTCCAATATGTAGTCTACAGGTCCATCAGGATCATCTTCTTCGGTACTAACCAGATAATTATCGTCAGACAGTAAACTTGCCAACTCCTCGTTGATAATCTGATCGAGGTAATCATGCGAATCACTTTTCACGCTTGTAATTAACCTTATCGCCACCTCTGATTTTTGGCTTAATAAAACAATCAAATCGATTGATGGTGCAGCACTGACAAAAATCTTGTCGTACAAATCGAACCCCACTTTAAATGGGTTTAATTTCCTGTCGCTATATTCGAGCGAGCTAATTTGCACATTTATCTGCCCTTTTTTGTCAGTAACAGAATTCAAATCAATTGTAGCGCCCTGATTTTCAGTCAATAGCGCTACTGGAACATTGACCAAAGCTTTCCCATTATAAGAAAATACTAATTGGTACGGATTCTTCACACCGAGTTCAGGGGAACCCTCCTTCTCTGCACCGGTAAGAGTGTCCACTGAAATTTGGCTAAATATCGTCCCTAGATAGAGGTCAAAATCACCTACTAACTTGAACATGTTCTTACTCTGAGAAGTAGTACTAGCATTGGTACCAAAGAGTTTATACAACTCAATAGATTCCAGGCTTTTCTCAAAACTATGGCTGGTTTTCAGTAAAGTAATCAAGCCTTGGGAAGGCCTTTCACTAGAAAAGTGATCCTGGACTATTTTCATCCGACTTCGAATAGTGTCGAACTGATAATCCAATTGTTGTGATAATCGGTTGGCAGTTTTAACTTTATCCAAAACTGCCATCGTATAGTATGTATTGGTATCAACCAGATGATGACTGGCTACAATGCTGATTCCTTCGATATCATCCAGATTTACATGAGTTCGTATTTCGATATCGACGCCGTCAAACTCGCTGAGTTGGCCGGAGTTCGAACGATACTCCTGGACGATATTGGTTTGACTTGAAATGCTAACTTTGATCTGCTCAGCAAGACGGGAATAAGCCATTTTACGTGCATTTTCCGAGTTACTTCCCTCACCCAGAGCGGTAATAAACCTCGAATGCTGAAACTCATCTAATTCCCCGCTATAAATCCATTTCGGTTCGGCTGCACCAACATAATTCGATATGAATATCAAAAATACCAGTCCGAGGTATCTCATTAACTTCCCCCTATGTTAATCACGTCGCTCAAACAGGCTGAAATCACCACTGATCTCAACTACACAAATTTGAAGAATTAAACTAAATTGACTCATGATTCACTCAAAAAGAATGAATGAAAGGTCTCTTTAAAATACCAAAATGAACCATCTATCTTATCTCATTGTAATACGTCAGCTATTTTAATACCGTGTTTCTTTTTGGCCCAGAATCAGATATTTAAAGTCTCGTTTGCTAATATTCGGGAACTCAAAATCCAACATTAGCTCTTTTCATCGATCTCCCAGGCAATCATTTTGGAATTCGATTTGTGAACCAATAGCTTTCCCGCTTTACCTTCGCTAGAACATGGACTCGTTTAGTCTCCAATAAAGCTAAAATATCAACGCTTTCAGGACTGATTCTATGACCAATTCTAAAATCAACACTGATCAGTTTGATGATCGATTGGCAGCAGTCTATAACCGAACTGATGATAAAGAGCAGCAGTACGACGAATGGGCCAAGAACT
The DNA here is from genome assembly GCA_047639625.1 of Gammaproteobacteria bacterium. GTDB lineage: Bacteria > Pseudomonadota > Gammaproteobacteria. The sequence goes on along the minus strand of JBLIOG010000120.1, from coordinate 2,496 downwards.
ACGATCACGATCTTGTAAACGATATGGAATACGTCGCATTTCAGGCTGCGGGGGATATATTCATGACTACGGTCACTGACACCTCGCTCGGAGTTCTGGATGTTGCTTGCGGGAAAGGTCTGGCCGGCGCTTATCTGACAGATCACTGCTATCAAAATATTGATGGCGTCGATTTTTCGGTTGAAATGCTGGTCCGCGCCAAAGATCGTAAAATTTACCAATCGACTCTACAACACGATTTCACCAAACCCGCAGATATAGAAAATCTTTATGACGCGCTTATTTGTGTCGGTATGTTTTCCTTCACGATTCCAAAAATAGCCGACATGCACCATGTGGTCAATTGCGTAAAACCGGGAGGGTACTGTGTCATTACTGTTAACGGTGCAGCCTAGAAACAATTAGACCTCGAACCCGAAGTTCATAAAGTTGCCAATCTACATAAATTCACCATCGAAGGCATTAAGGCTGCAGACTATATTCGTCGTGAATCCATCGATTCCCGCGTACTTATAATCAGGCGATAGCAAGCATGGACCTTAATTCTACAATGCCACTCGCGAATCTACTCGAGAAATTGAAGGCGACAGCACACACTCCCTTTGAATGTACAACGCACATGCCTGCAGCGGTTTACCATTCTGAGGCCTTTCATCAACTGGAACAGGAGCGAGTCTTCTCTAACTCTCGTATCTGCATTGGGAGAGAAGATGAAATTTCAAACCCCAGCGATTATTTAACCCACGAAATAGCCAAGGTTTCGGTTGTCGTCATACGCCAACAGGACAATACCATCAAAGGTTTTGTCAACGCCTGCACTCATCGTTTAGCCTGCCTGCTAAAGGCTGAGAAAGGATCAGCTAAAAAGATCACCTGCCCCTATCATTCATCGACCTACAATCCCGCGGGTGAACTCATCCGTAGTCCTTATATGGAAATGAAACCTGGCTTCGATCAGCGCGAGGTAAAACTTAAGGAACTGCCTGTCGAATGTTGGCAGGGATTTATTTTCGTTTCACTGGATAAACCCGATGAAGATAGTCTGGAAAAAGTATTGGCTCCGCTAACTAACAATATTGTTGGACGTTAGCAGATGCCGGTTTATCAGACGATATTGCGGGAGACCATGACCTGGGATGCCAACTGGAAAAATCTGGTTGAGAATTATACCGAGAGTTATCACGTGTCAATGGCTCACGGGAAAACTTTTGCGCAGCATGATAAAAGCCTGGAAGGCTATATATGTGGCGAAGATAATCTGCATTATGGATACCACCGAGCGGCAAAAACTTCTGACGAGGGCCCGGGCAGTGCGCATCCCGCCAATCAACGACTGGATGGAGAATGGCGTAGGATGATGATCGACTTTTGTATTTTCCCGGGGATGCTGGTCACCTTGATGCCCGATTATCTCTGGTACGTCAGTGTTCAACCCGCTGGGGTTGATCGATTCAAAGCAACCTGGGGAGTTCCATACCCCCTGAAGTTTTAGCCGACATCCCTGGAGACAATTACGAGCAATGGGTCGCTGACTTTAAAACCTATATCGACGTTGCTAACGACGAAGACAGACTAATTGTCGAAGCATTACACAAAGGAACTAACGCCCCATCGTTACCGCCAGGACAATATCATCCGCTCGAACGAAACCTCTGGCAATTCAATCGATATCTCGCATCGAAATGTCATCGATCTACAGCTGACGAATAATCTAACTGGCTCATCCGCATCTTCCCTTTTCCGGGTTTTTCTTTGTTCAGAACCTGGTTAGAGGAATGCTGTTATCCGTCATACCACTGCAGGCGCTGGCACTGACAGGCAATGCACGTGATACCAGTGCATTATTATTTACCGTTAGTCTGGGCGGTATCTTTGCGGCCCTAACTATGCCGTTTGTTGTAAAACATCTGGGCGCCAGATCTACTTTTTTATTATCCAGTGCCGTTATGATTTTTTCCGCAATATTAATGTCATTTGGTACCCTGCCCTTTTTTGCCGCAGGAATATTTTTCCACGTTTTCTCGGTGGCATCCGCAGAAGTTGTTTTATCGCTTTACGTCATGCACAAAGTACCGCGAAAGGAGATTACACAATTCGAACCGCTACGAGTTTTATTCAGCATACTCGCACTTACGATAGGTCCCTTTCTCGGTGTTTATTTACAGAGCAAGATACAGGTTAATTTACCTTACTTGCTTTGCGGCATTTTCAGCTTTTGCGCCATTCTCATGTTTCATCGGCTAGGTTTGCATCAGATCAAAATTGCTACCTCCAAAGTAACTGCAACAAATCCATTATCAAATCTCCCCCGATATTTCAAACAACCCCGCTTACGCCTCGCTTATGGGCTGGCTCTAGCACGATCAAGCGAGCTCAATCGAGTGCGCATCGAACAGGAGAATGAACGCAAAGCATCCACAGCCCAAATCATCCAAGCGTCCAAACTAGCAACACTAGGAGAAATGTCGACATCAGTTGCACACGAATTAAACCAAC
>JBLIOG010000119.1:0-11316 GCA_047639625.1 Gammaproteobacteria bacterium | reverse complement strand
GAGTGTTCCAGCGCATCAATGTAAGTTTGAGTGATCAATGATTTATCGGGCTGACAAAGTTCTGCGCCTATATCGAATAAGTCATGTTGTATACGATGCAGTACCTCATTGATAGAATCGTCAGAAATATGACAAATAGCGATACCAATGGACGCATTTAATTCATCGATATCGCCCAGGCTATGAATTCTGAGGTCTTGTTTATCGCGTCGCGATCCATCTGCGAGTCCAGTAGTGCCCTTGTCTCCAGTACGCGTCACGATTGTTGATAATCTATTACCCATGGTTGATTTCCAGTAACTTTTATAAATGGGAACTATAATGTACCGGTCAGCCAAGTCTAGAGTCCGATGGGCCAAAAACCTGATATTGTCTCAAATAGTGACTGTGATAGTCGCTTTGAAATTCAGAGGGGACCTGTTGAGAGATGAGCTGCAATCGTGATTATCGCTATAGGAATGAAGTTATAATCGACCTTCACGTCACTATATTCGGTTAAATATCTGGACTTGCAATCGCTAATCAGCACAATTTCGCGCCGGTTACGCGGAGTAATATTTTTATCGGATAATTCGGCGCAAATATAATCTTGGCCTGCAGCTATCGAGTTATCAACTGACCTGTGATTAATATAATAAAAACACCAACTAATAAATGTTCAGTTTAAGTCTGAAATCCAGAATATGGCAGCTCGGGCTTACGGCTTTCCTGATAGCTTTGGCTTATCTGGTGAGTCTATTCCAATGGTTTTCGAAATTCGAATACGATCTGTTTTTATACGTATTGAAGTCGAGACCGACGCCAGCGGGAGGTTTATTAGAAAACTCAATTTTAGTCGCTCCGCAATGGGCGGTATTGTTGATTTATGCGATGGTCATAATCGTCTATGTGCGTAAATATACTCGAACTCTAACGACTGACGTTTCCTTTTTAACCATTAGCATCATTATATTTTTGTTATTAATGTTAGAAGTTCTTGTCGCTGCGTTTTTCAATATCTACCTCCCAGTTCTGTTGCCGGGACTGGTTATGTTATTGGTGTCGTTCGTATACTGGCTTCTTGATATTTACCAGAAATTGATCGCAAATGTAATTACCCGTAAAGAAATCATCGAACTAGACTGCATCATCCAACGAATGGAAAGCGGTGAGCTCAAATCTGCATTGATTATGCTCAAGCAGTGCGAATATTCGGATGACTTACTCGAAATTGGTTATAGATTGGGGATGTTGCTTGAATCGAATAAAAATTGGGCGAGTGCATTAAATCTCTATCACTGGTTATCTCGCTATGACCCAGGTCTAAGCGACTTTATCGGTAGAATCGAAGAAATTCGTAAGGTAAAAGTAGTCACTAGTACTCCCTCTAAATCAAACAAATTAGAAACGATTGGTGATTTCAGGCTAATTAGGCGAATCGCAAAAGGAGCGACTGCGACTGTTTATGAAGCGGTAGACCAAAGGACTCACAAATTGGTAGCGCTTAAAGTGATGGATACGACGCGAATAGCTAAAAACGAAATGGATCGAGTTGATCATTGGTTACGAGAGGCCGAGATTGTTGCCCAACTCGAGCATCAAAATATAGTCGCCATTCATGATGCCACGCGTTACGACAACTATGCATGCATTGCTATGGAATATATTTCAGGTTATGCAATGGCTCAGCGTTTAAGGCGCAGAGAATACATTACAGTCGGTGAATGTTTGCGAATTTCAAAATCGGTATTGAAAGCGCTGATCGTGGCCCATCAGCGCGGCGTCATACATGGGGACATTAAACCCGCCAATATTTTATACAATAATAAACGACATACTTATATTGTTACCGATTTTGGCGCTGCTTTTTTTACAGGCGAACCTCAAAGAAAAGGCCATGTGATCGTCGGCACGCCTTCATATATGTCACCAGAACAACTACAGGGGAAAAAAATGGACGGGCGATCTGATCTGTTTTCCCTTGCAGCCACGCTTTATCATTTACTGTCGGGAAATCAGCCATTTACTGGATCAAATTTGCCTGAGTTGAAGAATAGCATTGTCAACGACGATCCCGACCTTGGTCATTTATCTTTACCATTAAGTATGAAAGAAGTTTTATTTAAAGCATTGCAGAAAAAAACATATATGCGATTTGCAGATGCACAACAAATGTTGGCCGCTATTGAATACTGTGAAGCTCAATTACAGATCAGGGCTAGGGAATCATGATTGCCGCGGCTGATGCGAGTAAAAATCTTGTCGATTAATTCAGGTATTTGAGCATGAAAAGTAGACTCGTATTTGTATTCAACATAGAATATGGCATCAAGAAGATGCTGCCTCCGCAGTGTGAACTCTTACCTATATCTGACGATGGAAAGCGCTAATGGAGCTTCCCATCATTCGCGTGCGCGTATTTTTTGAACCGGAGGTTTTGTGCCCAACCCAGCTTTACTGGCTCTGCAGGATGGAACGATTTTTGAAGGTCTATCGATCGGTTTTGATGGAATGTCATCCGGCGAGGTGGTCTTTAATACAGCAATGACAGGGTATCAGGAGATTCTGACGGACCCTTCCTATTGTCGTCAACTCATAACGTTGACTTATCCTCATATCGGAAATACTGGTACCAATGAAGAAGACGAAGAAGCCACTGATATATTTGCCAGTGGTTTAATAATTCGAGATTTGCCGTTAGTCGCCAGCAACTGGAGAAGTCAGTCAAATCTTAGTGATTATCTGGTTAAACGCAAAATTGTCGCTATTTCGGATATTGACACCCGAAAACTCACTCGAATTTTACGCGATAAAGGGGCTCAGAGTGGTGCAATTCAAGCAGGGCCTTCGTTAAATGCTGAGCTGGCTATTGCCGAAGCCCGCAAATTTCCCGGATTAGCGGGTAGCGATTTAGCGCGGGTTGTATCGACCAGAGAAACCTATCAGTGGACGCATTCGAGCTGGTCTTTTTTAGAGGGATATCGTGAACTTAGCAATGATCGATACCATGTTGTTGCCTTTGACTTTGGTGTCAAGAGAAACATATTGCGAATGTTGGCCGATCGGGGTGCCAGAATTACTGTCATTCCCGCAGAAACACCTGCCAGCGAAGTATTGGCTTTGAAACCGGATGGTGTTTTTCTGTCCAATGGCCCTGGAGATCCAGAACCTTGCGACTATGCAATCAGGGCAATTCAGCGTCTACTCGAAAGCAACATTCCAATCTTTGGGATTTGTCTGGGTCATCAATTGCTGGCTCTGGCGAGTGGTGCTCGAACCATGAAGATGAAATTTGGTCATCATGGAGCGAATCATCCTGTTCAGAATCTTGAAACCCGCGAAGTGATGATTACCAGCCAAAATCATGGGTTTTCTGTCGATGAAAGTAGCTTGCCGGATCATCTTGAAGCAACCCATCGATCTTTGTTCGATGGTAGTCTTCAAGCGGTTAAACGAACCGATAAGCCTGCATTTAGTTTTCAGGGGCATCCTGAAGCAAGTCCCGGGCCTCATGACGTGGCACACCTCTTCGATAAATTTTTTGAGTTGATGGATAAGCACATAAAAATTGAAGCTGCAGGAGCATCCAATGCCTGTTAGAACTGATATTAAATCAGTATTGATAATTGGCGCCGGGCCGATTGTTATTGGACAGGCTTGTGAATTTGACTATTCGGGCGCTCAGGCATGTAAGGCATTGAAAGAGGAGGGCTTACGGGTCATCCTGATCAATTCAAACCCTGCGACTATTATGACCGATCCGGGCACTGCGGACTCGGTATACATAGAACCCATCACCTGGCAAGCGGTTGAAAAAATAATCGAACAGGAAAAACCCGATGCATTGTTGCCAACCATGGGTGGTCAAACCGCTTTAAATTGCGCACTCGATCTCGACCGGGAAGGCGTCCTGAAAAAGCATGGTGTGGAAATGATTGGCGCTACACGTGAAGCCATAGATATGGCGGAAGATCGCGAGCAATTTCGTAAAGCGATGGCAGAGATAAATTTACATACGCCCAAGTCTTTTATTGCGCATAGTCTAGAAGAAGCCTGGCAGGGACAATCTCAAATCGGATTTCCAACTATTATTCGGCCCTCGTTTACGATGGGCGGGAGTGGCGGCGGTATCGCCTACAATAAAGACGAATTTGAAGATATCATTAAGCGCGGGCTAGACCTTTCACCGACAACCGAGGTTTTGATTGAAGTCTCGGTGCTTGGTTGGAAAGAGTATGAAATGGAAGTGGTTCGAGACCGAAATGATAATTGCATCATTATTTGTTCGATTGAAAATCTTGATCCAATGGGTGTTCATACCGGTGATTCGATAACGGTAGCCCCCGCTCAAACATTGACCGATAAGGAATACCAGATAATGCGTAATGCCTCTCTGGCAGTGTTGCGTAAAATTGGTGTCGAGACAGGTGGTTCCAATGTGCAATTTGCGATCAATCCAGAAAACGGTGAAATGATTATCATCGAAATGAACCCAAGGGTTTCGAGGTCTTCGGCTTTGGCTTCAAAAGCGACTGGTTTTCCGATAGCAAAAGTAGCCGCAAAACTGGCTGTTGGCTATACGCTTGACGAGTTGCAGAACGATATTACCGGAGGAGTAACGCCGGCTTCTTTCGAGCCATCGATAGATTATGTGGTGACTAAAATACCGCGATTCACCTTTGAAAAATTTCCTCAGGCTGACGACCGTTTATCGACCCAAATGAAGTCGGTTGGCGAAGTAATGGCTATTGGCCGAACTTTCCAGGAGTCGTTTCAGAAGGCGTTGCGAGGCCTGGAAATCGGTGTTAGTGGTCTGGATGAAATAATTGATCCCAATCTTTCCGAAGATGAAAAAGAAGATCTGTTGCGAAAAGAATTAAGGCTACCGGGTGCAATGAGAATCTGGTACGTCGCCGATGCTATTCGAAGCGGTTACGATTTAGAGGCTCTATTTGATTCGACCGCTATTGACCCCTGGTTCCTGGTCCAGATACAAGAGCTAATTGCCATCGAAAACTCAATTTCAGGTCGCCCTCTGGCGTCGTTTGATAAAAAAGAACTATTCCAGCTTAAACGTAAAGGGTTTTCTGACACCCGATTAGCAAATCTGTTGGGTATTGAAGAAATCAAGTTTGCTGATCACCGAAGATCACACAACGTTAAACCGGTTTATAAACGAGTCGATACCTGCGCGGCAGAATTCACATCATCGACTGCATATCTCTACTCGACCTACGAAGATGAGTGTGAAGCAGAACCCAGCAATCGAGAAAAAATTGTTGTGCTAGGTGGAGGACCCAATCGAATCGGGCAGGGCATAGAATTCGATTATTGTTGTGTTCATGCGGCGATGGCGATGCGCGAAGATGGTTACGAAACCATCATGATTAACTGTAACCCGGAAACTGTGTCGACCGATTACGATACTTCGGACCGTCTTTACTTCGAACCCCTTACATTTGAAGATGTTTTGGAAATTATCCATCTCGAAAAACCAAAGGGTGTGATTGTTCAGTTCGGCGGGCAGACGCCATTAAATTTGGCCCGAGCCCTCGAAAAGGCCGGAGTCCCTATTATCGGTACCACACCCGATTCGATTGATCTTGCGGAAGACCGCGAGCGATTCCAGCAAATGGTTCAAAAATTAGGGTTACTCCAGCCTCCTAATCGAATTGCTTATGATGCCGAATCGTCGCCAGCTCTGGCTGCCGAAGTTGGTTTTCCTCTTGTCGTCCGTCCATCCTATGTCCTGGGTGGACGTGCAATGGAAATTGTCTATGATCAGGAAGATCTCGCCCGGTATATGAAGGAAGCTGTGAATGCGAGTAGAGATTCACCCGTATTGCTGGATCATTTCCTCGATGAGGCTGTTGAGGTTGATGTTGACGCAATTTGCGACGGAAAAACGGTTTTGATTGGAGGCCTTATGGAGCATATTGAACAGGCAGGCATCCATTCGGGTGATTCGGCCTGTTCGTTACCGCCTTATTCGTTATCGCCCGAGATTCAACAACGAATGTGTGATCAAGTCACTGCCATGGCTCGCGAGCTCAAGGTAATCGGATTAATGAATACTCAGTTTGCAATAAAAGGCGATCAGATTTACATTCTTGAAGTGAACCCAAGGGCATCCCGAACGGTGCCTTTTGTTTCAAAAGCCACCGGAATGCCGCTGGCCCGAATAGCGGCTCGTTGTATGGTTGGCCAAAGCCTTGCTGACCAGGGGTTTACTCGGCAAATCATTCCCGATTTTGTATTTGTTAAAGAATCAGTTTTTCCTTTTGCCAAGTTTCAGGGTGTTGATCCGATCCTGGGGCCTGAAATGAAGTCAACGGGTGAAGTCATGGGCATAGGTAAAACATTTGCCGAGGCCTTTGCCAAAGCAATGATCGGGGCTGGTGTTAAAATTCCAGAACCTGGAAAAGCTTTCCTCAGCGTACGTGATAATGATAAGAAAAATGTAACTGATCTGGCTCAAGAACTCGTTGTACGGGGATTTGAGCTAGTGGCGACTAGCGGTACTGCCAAGATAATAAAACAAGCAGGAATTCCCTGTAGCCAGGTGAATAAAGTCAAAGAAGGTCGTCCTCATATTGTTGATATGATAAAAAACGACGAAATTGCTCTGATTGTGAATACAACCGAAGGTCCTAACGCTATTGCAGACTCTTACGCGATTCGTCGCGAAGCACTTATGCATGGGGTGAGTTACACTACAACGTTATCGGGTGGCAAAGCCACTTGTCTTGCTATGTCTCATCGGGAAATTAATAAAGTTTACCGATTGCAATCTCTACACTAATGATCTAGAAAATGAATCAAATACCTATTACTGCTGTAGGCGCTGAGCGTCTTAAAGAAGAATTGAAAGAACTCAAAACTGTAAAACGCCCCAGAGTGATCGAAGCGATCGCTGTCGCACGCGATCATGGTGATCTTAAAGAAAATGCCGAGTATCACGCTGCCCGTGAAGAGCAAGGCTTCATCGAAGGACGGATTGCAGAGCTGGAGTCTTCGATTTCGAACGCACAAATTATCGATATATCTAAATTACCGGTCAGCGACAGGATCGTTTTTGGATGTAAAGTCGACTTGATTGATATCGAGAGTGACGAAAAGGTTAGCTACCAGATAGTCGGCGATATTGAAGCGGATATCCGTGAAAATCGAATTGCAATTAGCTCGCCAATTGCACGGGCCTTGATTGGCAAAGAAGTGGGTGAAGAAGCGACTGTGATGGCTCCAGGCGGCTCAAGAGAATATGAAATTACTGCTGTCCGATATACTTAGCCAAAAGTTCTTCAGGTTAAAGAAGAGGTAAATTTTTTCAGTTCTGGGTTTTCGCGAAAAACAATAATGACATGTCCGATGGATTGGATTAGATGACATTTGTGATGTTGGCAAATCGATTCAATGCAGGATTTTTTTTCTTCTCGGTCTCCCGCAGCGAGTTTGATTTTGACGAGTTCGTGGTGATTAATCGCCCGTTCAATTTCAAGATGAACGTTATCGGTTAAACCTTTTTGTCCCATCAGGATAACCGGTTTTAGTTTTAGGCGATGTGCTTCGGCTCTTAGAGCCTTTACCAGGCTTTTATCAATAGACATTACAAATAGACGCGATTCAAAAAATGGACGCGCATACTAGCAGAATATACTTTCCGATGTCCCGTTCCAAAAGCAGTCAACAATGGTTAAAAGAACATCATGACGATAGCTTTGTATTGAGGGCCAGGCGAGAAGGGTATAGATCGAGATCGGTATATAAGCTTGAAGAGATTCAGAAAAAAGATCAGATTATTCGTCCAGGACAGAATGTTATAGACCTGGGCGCAGCACCTGGTGGCTGGTGTGAATATGTGAGTGCTATTCAAGCAGGGAATGGTTTCGTTCTTGGCGTGGATTTATTAGCAATGGATCCGATAGCTGATGTAGAGTTGATTCAGGGCGACTTTACTAATGCGCAAATTCTAGATGAAATAACCCTTAAGGCAAACGGAAAGTTGTTTGACCTTGTTTTATCTGATATGGCCCCTAACTTGAGTGGTATGGATTCAGTCGATCAACCCAGATCGATGTATCTAGCTGAGTTATCGATGGATTTGGCTTTAAACCAGATGGATGAACATGGCTCGTTTGTATGTAAACTGTTTCAGGGGGTCGGTTTTGACGCCTATATCAAGGAAGCGCGCAGTATTTTTCGACAATTGAATTTAAGAAAACCAGAAGCATCCCGCGCAAGGTCACGCGAAGTTTATGTGGTTTGCCAGGGTCTAAAATAATATCAACATCCTGAAATGAGCTAGCATCTGATAGTAATCAGGGTAAAATGGCTGTCGTATAGACATTAATTGCAACGAGCAGGAAACCGATTCCTGATGTAAAGCAGGAAAAACAGGTAAATTTATAGTGAATGACGTAGCGAAAAATTTAATCTTATGGGCTGTTATTGCGGTGGTTTTACTATCGGTTTTTAATAGTTTTAGTGACCGTTCCGGGTCCGATAATAGAATTGATTACTCTGATTTTTTGACCCAGATAAAACAGGGCCAAATCCAGGAAGTGTCTTTTGAAGGACAAAATATTTCGGGAAAACTGGCTTCTGGTACCCCCTTCAAAACTTATAGCCCAGAAACTGATAACACTGCATTGATTGGTGATTTACAACAGGCTCGTGTAACTATTAAAGGAACACCACCTGAGCAACCCTCTCTGCTGGCTCACATTTTTATCAGTTGGTTTCCGTTCATAGTATTAATTGGTTTATATGTATTTTTCATGCGTCAAATGCAAGGTGGCGGCGGTGGCCGAGGTGCTATGTCATTTGGCAAAAGTAAGGCGCGATTACTTGGCGAGGACCAGGTTAATGTGTCCTTTAATGATGTCGCGGGTGTAGACGAAGCCAAGGAAGAGGTTGGTGAAATTGTAGAGTTTCTGCGCGATCCCTCAAAGTTTCAGAAACTCGGTGGCAAGATTCCACGGGGAGTGTTGATGGTAGGCTCGCCAGGTACTGGTAAAACGTTGCTTGCCAAAGCAATTGCGGGTGAAGCACATGTACCGTTTTTTACAATATCAGGTTCAGATTTTGTCGAAATGTTTGTAGGTGTTGGTGCATCACGTGTACGTGATATGTTCGAGCAGGCCAAAAAGCATTCTCCTTGCATAATATTCATCGATGAAATTGACGCAGTAGGACGACATCGTGGCGCGGGATTAGGCGGTGGTCATGATGAGCGTGAACAAACTCTTAATCAATTACTGGTGGAAATGGATGGATTCGAAGGTAACGAAGGCGTCATTGTTATTGCTGCAACGAATCGCCCAGATGTACTTGATCCAGCACTCTTACGTCCAGGGCGTTTTGACCGTCAGGTTGTTGTTCCTTTGCCCGATGTAAGAGGGCGAGCCCAGATTCTTAACGTGCACATGCGTAAGGTTCCATCTGCTGAAAACGTTGATTCAAAGATAATTGCGAGGGGTACGCCCGGTTTTTCAGGCGCCGACCTGGCTAATCTGGTTAATGAAGCGGCGCTCTTTGCCGCCAGAGGCAATAAAAAAGTTGTATCGATGGGTGAGTTTGAACGCGCTAAAGATAAAATCATGATGGGTGCAGAGCGCAAATCTATGATTATGAAAGAGTCAGAGAAAAAATTGACTGCCTATCATGAAGCCGGGCACGCGATTGTAGGGAGAATAGTACCTGAGCATGACCCTGTGTATAAGGTCAGTATTATTCCGCGAGGTAGAGCGCTTGGTGTAACCATGTTTCTACCTGAGGAAGATCGTTATAGCTACAGTAAAAAACACCTCGAAAGTCAGTTGTCCAGTTTGTTTGGCGGTCGCATTGCAGAAGAGCAGATTTTTGGTGCGGATGCAGTCACTACGGGCGCATCCAATGACATTGAACGAGCTACTCATATTGCGAGGAATATGGTTACTCAGTGGGGCTTATCAGATCGGATGGGGCCCCTCTCATATAGCGAAGAAGAGGGCGAGGTATTTTTAGGTAAATCGATGGGTAAACAGAAAACAGTTTCAGACGTAACAGCGCAGGCCATTGATTCTGAAATCCGCACGATAATCGATAGAAATTACCAGCGGTCTGTTGATATTTTGAAAGCCAACGATGATAAATTACATTTAATGGCCGATGCGTTAATGAAATACGAAACGATCGATGTCGGTCAGATTGACAGCATCATGGAAGGCCGTGTACCGGGTCCACCCGATGATTGGTCGGATGATGAAAATACCCCAACCGGTACCAATGGCGATACAGAAAGTAAAGCTTCCGATGTCGATGTTCCGGATCTTCCCGATCCTGCTAAACTTCATTAAAGTCATTTGATTTAGTATTCGTAGATGTATGAGTACAGAGCTTCGGTTCGTTGCTCAAAGCCACGTTAGGCGTTTATTGACGTCCGGCAGCCGCTTTGTGTAATCAAATTTCCAGTCAGTTAAAAGTAATGGGGGTCATTAATACAACCCCAGATTCTTTTTCTGACGGCGGTCAGCTTATAACGCTATCCGCAGCTCTGGATCAGGCGAAAGCGTTCATAGACGAAGGCGTTGATATTCTGGATATAGGTGGTGAATCAACCCGCCCAGGGTCTCAGTCAATAGACGCGCTCGAAGAAATTCGTCGAACTATTCCTCTGATCGAAGCCATTCGGAACTTCTCAGATATTGCTATCTCTATCGATACAAACAAATCAATTGTCATGCGAAAAGCGGTAGACGCAGGCGCCGATATTGTTAATAGTGTATGGGCATTAAGACTTGATGATTCTTTGCAGGTTGCGGCTGAACTTGGTGTGACGGTGTGTCTTATGCATATGCAGGGCAACCCTGAAACTATGCAAAGTAACCCTCAATATACCGATGTGGTAAGCGAGGTATTGGAATTTCTGGAGGAACGCGTAAAGGTCGCGGTTAATGCAGGTATTCCAAAATCGAGGATTATTGTTGATCCGGGGTTTGGTTTCGGCAAAACATTAGAGCACAATCTGCAAATCTTAAAGTCTTTATCAGCCTTCAGGAGTCTTGGTGTACTCTTACTCGTTGGCATGTCTCGCAAAGGGTTGATTGGTGCAATAACAGGGAGGGGAGTTACGCAGCGGCTTGCTGGAACCTTAACTACCACTGTAATTGCAGCGGTGTCAGGTGCCGATATTGTTCGTGTACACGATGTGGCTGAAACGGTTGATGCAGTAAAAATTATTCGTAAGTTGAACGAAACAAACATATCCGGAGCTTGAAATGAGTCGACAGTATTTTGGGACTGATGGAATTCGCGGTAAGGTTGGTGTGCCGCCAATGACTGTTGATTTTATTATGA
>JBLIOG010000118.1:0-11504 GCA_047639625.1 Gammaproteobacteria bacterium | reverse complement strand
AATAGTCCGTTCGTAAAGGCATAGTTTAGTTAAGGAATTCTTGGATATCAGCATCCTTTGCTGCGCTATATAGACACGTTCCATTTCCATCAAACACTCACTGAGTGCCATATTTCCATTCATAAATTGTGCAAATGTCATGAATGCCAAATCTCCAACTGACACTATCGGGCTTAACCGTTGTGCTACCAACAGATGTTCAACTGCAATTTCAGATTCCACTGGGTTCGGCTAACTGTTCAATTCGCAGAGCCATGACAACACCCGGTCCGGTGAGCGTACCATCCATAATGATGACTTCTCTGATGGCCAGGTAATACCAATACGGATCTCCGGATTGACATCATCCGGGAAGGTTTGATTAATTTGAAAACTTCTATTCTGGAATAACGTAGACGCCGAAACCGCGTCGGAGGCTCGTTCGAATTCAGCCAGTAACGCATCACCACGAACCTCGTGGGCAATACCGCCATAGGATTCTATGTTTGAAGAAAATCACGGAAAAGCATCGGCGATTCGATCGTGCGCCAGGGTTTCATTTTGTTGGACCAGCAAAGTCGAACCAATAACATCTACATGCAGGATAACGGCAAGTTTTCGACGGGCACTATCTGACACAATCGTATCTTTATCAAACCGATTATTGTTTAGTTCAGTATCCTGGCACCGACTGACTGGTCGCAACAGTTGATAGCGACTAGATTTATTAAATGTGGCTATCGACCAAAAATGACATTGGACTTTAATCTTGCCAAACAAACCCCGACCTAAACCACAAGCTTGGGATTACTAGTACTAGTTTCAACAATGATGGCTTCAATAATGGCATAGAGTCTATCACCTTGAATTTGGCAAACTAGCTGCTTTCTCTTTACCCATTTTTAAATTAAAAAAAAGGCGGTGAAAATTCACCGCCTTTTTAATAAGCAACTATCCTGTTAAAAAGCTAGCTAAACCACCAACGTTCTGAGGACTTGTTGCCATCCAGTTCCCAGTTAGCAGCAACTTTCTCATCATGACCTATTTTATTGCTAATCCCATGTATATAGTTCGCAAACATAGGTATCAAGGCACCGCCGTCATCATTCACCAATGCCTGACATTCATAATACATGGCACGGCGCCTGGTCGTATCCAGCTCAGACCTGGCGGCTAACAATAGCTCGTTGAAGCGTTCGACTTTGGGTCCTTTGGTCCAGGCCGTATCATTCCACTTGCTTCCCGAAATATAGGCCGCTTTAAACATCCAGTCCTCTGTCGGTCGACCACCCCAGTAACAGGCACACCATGATTTTTTATTCCATACATTCGACCAGTAACCGTCTTTTGGCTCACGCACTACCTTGACGTTTATACCTGATTTCGCAGCCGAGTCCTTAATCAATAGCGCTGCATCGACAGCTCCGGCGAATGCGGCTTCCGAAGTTCCCAGGTCAACCTCAACTCCTTCCATTCCGGCTTTCTTCAGATGGTAACGCGCTTTATCAGGGTCATACTTGCGCTGCTCAAGATCACTATTGTGATAGGCATTAGCCGTTGAAATAGGATGATCATTCCCGATCGCACCATGACCAAGAAGAATTTTCTGCACGAGCTGCTCACGATCTACTGATAGTTTAACGGCCATTCGAAAATCATAATTATCGAATGGTTTGGCATCGAGCCGCATGGGGAAGGTGTAGTGCAAAGTGCCAGTAGTCTCCAGAATATTCAGACTTTGAACACGTTTTAACAAGTGCACTGTTTTAGGATCGACGCGGTTGATTGCATCAACCTCTCCATTCATGACAGCACTTTGTCGGGCCGTGACATCGATCAGTGAGATAATCTCAACTTCGTCAAAATGAGCGCGATCAGATTTAAAATAATTAGGAGCACGCTTGAACAGGGCACGCACACCCGGTTCATATTTTTCAAGCGTATAGCCCCCTGTACCAATACCCGAAGTCCAATCCATCTTGCCATCCTTCTCAGGCAGGATCGGTAAATGGTAATCGCTCAAGGTAACTGGAAAATCGGCGTTACCCCCGCTAAGTTTAATGACAAGCTCGTGGGCACTGACCTTTTTCATTTCAACAATGCCATCGACCAGACTTTTAGCAGCAGATTTTGAATCTTCACCGCGATGATGATTGATAGAAGCGATAACGTCATCGACTGTTAATGATTTCCCATTGTGAAATTCTATCCCTTTACGTAATTTGAAAGTCCACTCAGAAGCATCAGAATTCGCACCATAGCTTTCGACCAACTCTGTGGCCAATTGCCCATCATTTCCAATTTCAAATAAATTATTCGTGTAAGTAAACAACAGGTTTTGACTAAAACCATTCTCATGGGTAGCAGGATCAAGGGTATCGGTGGTTGAACCGTGCCCCATTCCCAGCCTAAATTTCCCACCCTTTTTTGGCATCGCAGCATGCACTGATTGCGTCAACATCGCCGCGGCAAATGGTGCAGCCAAACCTAACGCACCGGCTCGCTTTACAAACTCACGCCTGCTAATACGGCCATCTCTGGCTGCTCTTTCAAGATCTTTAATATCGCTCAATGTGGTTACTCCTCTTAATATTTCTGGAATGATGAATAGACTCCCACTATTCAGCGTCTAATATCATCCATAACCAGATAATTTAATTATCCTGTTAAACGACTCTAATAGTACCAAAAATATTCAATCATGGAAAAGCCCTCACAAATGTAGTTATCGAACCTGGTTTGAGGACCCAACCATCAATTACACGGTCCCGAAGTTGAAGTTTATCTCGGCGCGCTAGTGTCACCGCTTGACTACACCAATCACGTCAATGTCGTTATGCCCTGAAATAGATAACCTTGATCACATAAAGCCGCTTTTCATGAGTGGCTACGTGATCTTGCTAATCAACTATCTTTATAAGCTTTCACCGCCACCGCCTTCATCATCAAGCTTACCATGACGCTCTAATTCACTGGCAACAACCGCAGACATAGCTGCCGCGCCAACAGCACTAGTCACTAGTTCTTCCCGTTGAGTGGGGTTCGATGTATTCGGTAATTGAGGTGATTCCGATAATTTGTTTTCATTCTCTCGTTTCTGGAGTTTTTCAAGTTCAGCGGGCATTCTGACTTTAATTTCTCTATGCGCGAATTCGATACCCGCATCCGCGAGCGCATCTCGCACTCGGGTATAGGCCACCCGTCGAACGATCCATTGCTCACCCGGTTTAGCGGTAAACTTCATTCGTATAATCAATGCCGATTCTTCCACCCGCATCACGCCCTGAGATTTTAACGGTTGCAACATCATCGGTCCGGTGACTTCGTCTACTATCATTTCCTGTCCGATTTTTTTGATGATTTTTCGAACTTTTTCGATATCAACATCGTAAGGTAAACGCAGTTCAAGCTTCATGATGACCCAATCACGACTGACATTTTTAACCGTACTAATTTCGCCATAGGGTATGGTTTGCACTGCGCCTAAGTGGTGTCGTAGGCGCATCGAACGCATCGATAATTTTTCAATGGTGCCTTTTAAACCCGCGACTTCGACATATTCTCCACGGCGAAAAGCATCATCGATTAAGAAAAACATGCCCGAGATAATATCCTGTACCAATTTTTGCGAGCCGAAGCCGATGGCAATGCCGACAACACTCGCACCCGCTAGCAGTGGCCCAATCTGAACACCGAGAGAATAAAGCACCGAGGTCACCACAATGGCGATGAGTAGTATCAACAATATTGTTCTAAACAATGGCAATAAGGTTTCACTGCGAGTCGCAGCGACGCCACCGCCCTCACCTTCCACTTCTGCACCTTCTTCTTCTTCAGTTTCAGGGAGGTGTCGCTCCATGCCAAGTTGGATCGCTTCCCAGATAATAAAACCCAACAAGACCGTCACACCGATATCAATGATCGAACTGACAATACCGGAGCCACTCGATGAGCTTAGCTTTTCCAGCGGTTGGAAACCCCAGGCTTCGAGGAAGCTAAGGGTCAAAATTGTGAGCATAATAAAGCGAATTGCGCTGCGTATAATGTAGGTAATACGGAATTTTCGACGTTGAAAACCGCTAGTTTGGAATATATCCATCGCCACTAGTTTTATTAGTAAAGATGAAACGAGTAGATCGATAATCGGAAATAGTAAGGTAACCCACCAGGCAATTTCGATCGCATCTTGACGAGCCATATCGCCCATCAAGGTTTGAATCTGCCAATTCAAAAAAGCCAGGGTGATAATAAAGGTAATAGCAGAAGGCCAAATCGCGGCGCGTGAAGCAAACGGATATGGCGCGTTACTCGGCAGACTAGCTCGCTCCCTGGCACTACCAAATAGTATTCGATCGACATCGTAGCGTTGCGTCCAGGCAAACCAGAATACGATGGGGTTAATGATCACGCCAAATAAAATCAGAATTAAGAGCACCATATGTTCGGTGGGCAATCCATGTTGCACGAGCAGAATTACCAGCTTGGTGCCGAAGGCATAACAGAAGGTAAAAACGGCCATGCAGCGGTATAGTATTAGGTAACTGATTCTGACATCGATTAGCGATAAGCCCCGTGGTGAGGGAAAGAGCAATAGTTTAAAAACAAAACAGAAAAAGCGAAAAACAAGAATCGAACCGAACAGTTCACTGACGAAAACAGCCAGAATACTATCGTCAAGGGTGAGCAGATCTGCAACCACATAGCCCGCTATCATGAACAAGAAAAGGCTAAAAAGGTTGATTGAGAAGATTAAAAAAGGCGAGCCTGATTTGACTTTCGAGTCAGTTTTTCCCGCAGCATTACTGCCTTTCTGTGCCGATCTTCGCCACTGCTCTAAGCAGAGCCATTCGATCGCGCCGGCGGCAACAACCACTACTGCCAGTAAACCCATTAGTTTCAAAAACCCAGCAAAGCCTTGTCCGTCTGACATTTTTTCAAAAATCTTTCCAATTTCATGCCACAAGCTGCCGGTAGCTTCGATTGTCGCATGCACGCCGCGCCCGAGCACTGTGTCGGGATTACCTGCGCCTTTAAGCAAATCGATCACCGAAAGCGATTGAGTTAACTGCCTATCGGCATTCAATTTTGCAGTTGCCTCCAGGTTAGCGATCAACAGTTCACGAACCTGCTGTTCATTCAGTGGAGCAACAAAATTGCCGACCTGGTCCGGTGTAATGTCTGTCGGGACGCTAATTTCCTTTTCGACAGCATCGGCGCTGGACGGTAAAAATACCGCATTACCACTGAGTGGAAAGATGGCTAATAGGGTTAACGCGCAGAGCGAGCGTATTATTCGACTAGTGATGTATGAACTCATTCGATTTCTGATGGTTAATAGCGAGTTTGAAAAAATGTAGGTAGCCAATCAACTAATTCAATAGTGGCTTCACGCTAGCATAGCGTTAATCTAAGTAATCAGCTAGCGGACATATAATGGTCCATAGCCATCGTCACTCCTTTATATTTAGTCAATCTGAATATCGGTACTCAACTGAATTAATCAGTTTTTAGGGTGTAAGAAGATTTTCGTACGGCGACCATATATATCAACGAGTGCATAAGTCGATCATTAGAAACTGAAGTTTATATAACAACAAGCAGTGAGATGACATTGTATTAAACTTCACCGTAAAAATACGTCTCGATTATCACCCTCATGATTTAACTAGTTTTCTCAATGAATCCAATTTGCATGTTAAGGTCACCATGCGCTCCCCCATCGTAGCTTCGAAGCAAAGCGTAGACGAAAAAAAGATAAGTTTTTCCATCGATTTTTGCAATGGTGGGCTCTCCTACTACAGAAATACAGCCTATGTCGGTGCAGGAGCCGCCGCCGTCTATGATGCTGACAGTTTTAGTCCAGGCGCTACTTGCACTGTAGCCACCACCTAGATAGTTAGAGGAAACAATTCCACTATCTCTGTGAATGTAGAGAGTTGTGCCGTCAAAAAATGGCATTGATTCACTCGAAGTAGGTAGGTCCAATTTATCAGTTGGGAGTTGGGTAGCGGAACTCCATGTACCAGAAGGAAATGTCCCCGCAGTTAATTGATAATAAAATAGATCAAGAGCAGGATCCGAATTGTATTCATTGTCGACCCAAACAGAATCTACTGTGCCATCACCGTTAGAGTAAAGATGAGGATTGCCCTGAGTTCCCAGATGCGAGGGGAGATTGAGCACGGTGGCAGTTGTTGATTCTCTTATCATTCCCGCTGCCGTGGAAAATGTCATTAAATCATTATCCTGTCCAAGCGTTAGAGGCGCACTATAAATGTCTTGCCCATTATCACCTAGTTCATCAGTTGGGTCGTTAAATGCAAATACAATGGTCATGGTTGTAGCTGAATCTATTCGAGGGTATAAACCGAAGGGGTTAAGCAGGGCTTCTTGATTATCGTCAATGGATACCCTGAAAGGTTGCGCATAAGAACCATCAATTTGTCGCTTGAATCCATAAAATAAGGTAGGTGGACTGAAAAGTTCCAGGCCTCCGTAAAAATCAGTGAAATGACTGACTTTGTTGGCCATTATTCGCTTAGTATAAAACCCTGGCCGCTCGGGGGTTGTATAAGGGCCGACAACGTCATACACCCAATCGCCATGAGTCGTTGCTTCACATCCAACAAGCGTGCTGTTGCAACCAGCCAAAGATGGAAAGTAAACCAAGCCACTAAAATAAATAGGGCCAGTTTGAACAAATAGCCATTCACCATCCACACTAACCGCTGGACCATCCTCATATCCTTCCGTGTTGACAAGACCCTCTACACTCATGGGCTGCCCCCAGCCCACATGGACATCATTCAGAACCAGGGCAGTGCCTGACTTTGAAACTCCACCATGAGAAACGCTGATCGGGAATTCTCCTGTTGATACCGGGGTAATAATAAAGTCATAAACACCGTTTGAACTTTCAACCATCGTTGATAATGTTCCTGCGGCTAAAGTTACGACGGGGGTAATGCCAGATACACCCACCTCATTATTAGTAACGGTAATACTGACTTTAATATCATCAAGTCCAATTTTGGTGACTCGGGAGAATGTCAGAGAAATAGCAAAATCGTCAGGAGTAGAATCTGAATCACTTCCGCCATCTGAACAGCCGACTAACAGTAAAATAAGTAGTAAATAGTGTTTAATCATATTTGGTTTTCTGGATATTTACTGAAGCCCAAACGCTTGTCATATATTTTTTGGTATCGATTATGAAGTCCGGCAATAGCACCTAGTTGCATAATAGTTCGTCCAATAATATTTTATAATTATGCTACTTTCCTGCTAGATTATTTAACTTGCTAGTAATGGCGTCACTGTGGCTGGACGATTGCAGATCGTATATTTTTGCCGAAGGTTTTGGTTCAATCGTCAACATCGATGGCAGCGACGAGAAAAACCGTTAACAAAGCAGAACTCGGCATGCGCACCTTCGCTGAAAGCCGGGTTGCCTCGAACCCGAGCTTTGCGGTCGCTCAGTCCTGTACCGCCTCTTTAACAAAATGGCAGGCTACCTGCCGTTCGTAAGCCAACTCCAGTTCGGGGGCAGTTTCACTGCAAAGGGGTTTTGCAAATCGACAACGGTTGTGAAATGAACAACCTGGCGGTGGATTTAACGGTGATGGCAATTCTCCGCTTAACTTGATCCGTTCACGTCGCAACTTGGGATCGACTGCCGGGGTCGCCCCGAGCAATGCCTGTGTATAAGGATGCGCGGGGTTAGCAAAAATGGCTTCAGCCTCTCCTTGTTCAACCACTTTGCCGAGGTACATCACCATAATTTGATCTGCGATGCGCCGCACCACGCTGAGGTCATGCGAAATGAATACCAGTGCCAGATCCATTTCTTCCTGCAGATCCATCAGGATATTTAGTACCTGGGCCTGGATCGAAATATCCAGTGCCGATACCGGTTCATCCGCTATCAGGACTTTAGGCTTCAGCATAAGCGCACGCGCAATGGCTATGCGCTGGCGTTGTCCACCTGAAAACATATGCGGATAGCGGTCGTAATGCTCGGGTCGCAACCCAACTTTCGCCAGCATGGTTTCCGCGAGTTGACGTCGTTCAGCGGCAGAGACCTTCTGATTAATGATCACGGGTTCTTCGAGAATGGTGCCAACCTTTTTACGCGGATTAAGCGAACCATAGGGGTTCTGAAAAATAATCTGTACATCCTGACGCAATCGTGGAATGTCAGCACCGCCATTGGCATGTGGATCTGAACCACTAATAAAAATTTTTCCAGCTGACGGCACTTCGATCATCGTCGCTAGTCGGGCGAGAGTGGATTTGCCGCAACCCGACTCACCCACGATCGCGAGGGTATTTCCTGATTCGAGCGCAAAGCTAGCACCATCTACCGCTTTGAGAGTGGCTTGCGGTGCAAAGAAACCTTCGCCCTTGACGCTGTAGTAACGCTTTAGATCACGACCTTCGATAGCAAAGCTCATTCGGTCTGAACTCCGGATTCAATTGGATGGAAGCAACGCAATGCGCTGACACCGCTGGTAGTGAGCGCGGGAACCGACTGGTCACAGTCATCCTGTACAAACGCACAACGGGGTGAAAACAGGCAACCATTCGGTCGATCTGCCGCACCAGGAACCACGCCTTCTATCGTTGGCAACCGGTCTAGATGCAGCGAACGCTCGGGTAACGCGTTCAACAATGCATGGGTATAAGGATGGCGCGGACTCGCAAACAGGGAATTGACTTCCTGTTGCTCCACCTGTTGACCGGCGTACATGACGATCACTTTTTTGGCGGTTTCAGCCACCACACCCATATCGTGCGTGATCAGTACCAGAGTCATGCCCTTTTCATTTTGCAGATCCACCAACAGATCGATGATCTGTGCCTGGATAGTGACATCTAGTGCGGTCGTGGGTTCATCCGCGATGAGTAGTTTTGGATTACAGGCAATCGCCATAGCGATCATGACACGCTGGCTCATACCGCCGGACAGCTGATGTGGAAACGCCTTGAGGCGTTCCTCTGGTGCCGGAATACCAACCAGATCAAGCAGTTCGATAGTACGTTTCTTGCGCGCCTGTCGATCAAGCCCAAGGTGGTGCTTAAGCGACTCACCGATCTGAAAGCCAACCGTAAAACAGGGATTCAGACTGCTCATCGGCTCCTGGAATATCATCGAAATATCCTTGCCGATAATTTTCCGCCGCTCACGGTTCGATATGGTCAACAGGTCGCGACCGTCGAATTCCAGCCTGTCGGCCGATACATTGGCAGTCCAGGGTAACAGCCCCATCAACGCCAGCATCGATACCGACTTGCCTGACCCCGATTCACCGACAATGGATAGTAAATCATTTTCACTGAGGCTCATATCGACACCGTCGACCGCGCGAAAACTGCCACCAACCGTCTGGAATTCAACTGACAAGTTGCGAATTTCGAGCAGACTCATGATCGTTTCATCTTAGGGTCAAGGGCATCGCGCAAGCCATCACCCATCAAATTGATTGCGAGCACCGCCAGCAGGATAGCAAGTCCGGGAAAGGTAACCGTCCAGGGCGCCGACAACATCAGATCACGATTTTCGGCGATCAATGTGCCCCACTCGGGCGCAGGTGGCTGAGCACCCATACCAAGAAAACCGAGCGCGGCCGTGTCCAGGATGGCAGTCGAAAAGCTCAAGGTCGTTTGTACAATCAGCGGCGCCATGCAATTAGGCAGTACGGTGATAAACATGATACGAAACATCCCTGCGCCCGACACTCGGCTCGCTATCACGTACTCCTTCGAACTTTCGATAATATAAGACGAACGGGTCAGGCGCACGAAATGTGGTAGATAAGTGATGGATATCGCGATCATCGCGTTCAGCAAGCCGGGGCCTAAAATCGCCACCAGCACTAACGCCATCAATAATCCCGGCACCGACATGATTGTGTCCATGATGCGCATGATGACGATATCTACCCAACCACGGAAATAACCAGCCACGACACCGAACACAATGCCAATACTAAGGCAAAGAACCACCACCATGCCACCGGCAACTAGTGACAGGCGGGTGCCATAGATGATGCGCGACAGCATGTCACGGCCTGCGTAATCGGTGCCAAACGCAAAGTTACATTTCTCGGCACCCCAGGTCGGCGGCTGTTCGAGGCAATCACGGTATTGAATGGTCGGATCGTGTGGCGCAATAAAATCGGCCATCAATGCCATCAGGATGATGCCGACGAGGAACGCGAGACCGATTACTGCAGTTTTGCTTTCAGAAAAGTAATACCAGAATTCAGCCAGATTCTGGCGCAGCATACTGGGTCTGCGGATGGATTCGGACACTGGATTAACAGGTATGTCACTCATAAAAGGCTTCTTCCTGTATTCATGAGTCTTGGTGCATGATGCGCGGATTGATCAGTCCATAAAGAACATCGACTACCAGATTAACCGACATAATAATCATTGCGATCAGCACTAGCCCACCCTGGACCGCATAGTAGTCGCGACTGAACACCGAGAAAATAATCCATTTGCCGATTCCGGGCCAACTGAATATGGTTTCCGTCAAAATAGCGCCCGCCATCAGCGTACCCACTTGCAACCCGATGACTGTGACAACGGTTATCATCGCGTTGCGCAAGGCGTGCAGTCCATACACCCGTAACGGCGACAACCCCTTCGCCCTGGCGGTACGGACGTAGTCTTCGCTTAACACTTCAAGCATCGCCGAGCGTGTTTGTCGAGCGATTATGGCCAATGGAATCGTGCCCAGCACTATGGTGGGCAATATCATATGGTGCACGGCTGAAGCAAAAGCCCCTTCTTCGCCACTCAGCAAGGTATCGATCAGCAGAAACCCAGTAACGGTTTCCACATCGAATAAAAATGAAATTCGACCTGAAATAGGCGTCAGACCCCAGACACCACTAAACAGGATAATCAACAATAGGCCCCACCAGAAGATCGGCATCGAATACCCGACCAGCGAAAGCCCCATTAAACCCTGATCATACAGTGTCCCACGTTTAACCGCGGCGAATATCCCAATCGGAACACCAATAACAACCGCCAGTATCATGGCGCTCAAACCCAGTTCAATTGTTGCAGGGAACAATTCCAGAAATTCGTCCAGTATGGGTCGATTGGTCAGCACTGAAGTACCGAAATCACCATGCAATAAGTTCCAGATATAGTCGAAATACTGTTGCCAGGCAGGTTTATCCAGCCCCAGCTTGACCATGATTTCAGCGTGCCTTTCCGGCGACATATCGCGTTCGCCGGCAAGCGCGGCGACCGGATCACCGGGCAACATGCGGATAAATCCAAAGGAGACTAATGTGACTCCGAAAAATATTGGGATGAGCAAGGCGATACGATTAAGAATGAATCTAAACATGAATGATCGCTAATACTAGTAAGGCGAATAAAAAAAGGCGTGAGGTTTTAGCCTCACGCCGATTATATAGATTGCAGCAAACAAATATCTTACTGTAAATCTACGTACTTGAAGATATGACTACCCAGCGGATGAATTTTGAAGTTTTTCACCT
>JBLIOG010000117.1:0-11519 GCA_047639625.1 Gammaproteobacteria bacterium | reverse complement strand
CACTGATATAGTTTATTCCTGATTTTTACAGGAAATATAAATCTGTAGTGCCAACGCAAGGACAATTAATTTTTAACTGACTGTTTTTAAAAGAATTGTTGTCAGATGAGCCTAAAGATGGGCTAAGGTTTGTCCATGCCGACCAGGCAACCCAAGAGTATTCTTCACCAATTCAGTCGACGGAAGGGTTGGCCTCGACAGGCATCACCATAGATCATAAATTGAGTTGCCATATCAGTGAATTTCGGACTTCCAACTTAATGGCATAGCTTCATTGCTATCAATCTCAGGAGGCTCCTTTCTCCTCTCCCTCGAAAGGCATGTTTAATGTGCTTCTCTGATGTCAGATCGTATTCGACTACCTTTCTGGTAAAAGACTACCTGATTACCCGCAAGCCTCAGCCCTATTTAAAAGGCGGTCTGGCATAGGTGGTGTGCGGACTGCCGCGTAACCTAGCCTGGAAATCATATCTTCCAAACTGAAACGACGATTAAACCGGTAACAAAATTCTGCCAAATAACGAGGTAGATGCCTGCTGCACCACGGCCTCGTTTTTCGCCGTGCTTCTCACCACCCCAATACACATCATCCATCTGAACATGACCTGAAAGTAGTTTACTATCATCACGCTCTTTCATGACTTGCAGTAATTTATGTTTCATACGCCATGCCGCGTTGTAGCCGATGCCTAGTTGACGTTTTAAACTCAGTGCAGATACACCACATTCGGGACAGTTGAAGTCATCTGGCCAACGCCAATTGAAAAGTGCAGTGTGACACTGTTCCTGTATACCATATTGCTTCAAAAACTCGGGTAAACTGATTCCTTTTTGGAATTGAACCTGGTTTCTTGCCATAACACTTTCCTGCTTGTTTTCAGGATTTCATTATGTGTCACTTACTGGCTCACTAGCTGAGCCACAGGGGTAATCAGGTAAGACTATGGGGTAATCGTTGATATTTTCCCTTTAGTGAACCTCGGTTTCAGGCATTTGTATCAAGCGTCCGTTTGAGTTTATGAGACGACTTACTTACTTTAGAGATATGCTGCCATCCCAAGCCTATTGGTTATCGCTTAAAATGCTTCCCGCTTTAACTCTCGACATAAATAGCATTCAATCCAGCTGGGTATACTTTAACAGCCACGACCTGGTCGGAATTAAATTATATCCCTTTTATTCCGCTCAGATTTCTTTCAATAATAATGAGACTTTATCTATCCATGTCATTGATCACCCTTCGGTTTGACCTGACCTTCGATGGAGCCCAGACCTAGCTTAGTTGAACCATATTTAGAGGTAAATATCGATGTCTTCAAGATCTTACTAACATCATCGGGGTTCACAACAGCGACTTCAGGTTGCCTGTCGAGACTGAAATCAAATTCGCATCCATCAAGAGCAAGCGGGGCTACACGCCTGTTTTTGATATATTTTTTTAGGGTTGAGTTAGACGTTATTGATTGTGTTCGTGTTGTCAACTTAGTGGGTTTGTCCTGGCCTCTATTGCACTGTGCTTCAAGGTTTTGAATGTAAGGCCAGGATAATTGGCGGTGGCAGTTATATCTCGACGATTGATCTGGCGTTGTGTACGGCGATAGCCCGCGTAATGAGCACATGAACACCAACAATTAATGTTTAAAGTACCGAAAAATATCCACCCGATCTGGAATCTTACATCTTCCCTCAAATTGCTGCATATTGACGTTGAATTCGAAAAAGCATGCTTAATATTTTTTACATTGGTAATGTATCCAAAATAGTTAAGCAGTCCACTGTGTTAATGCTATAAAAAGCCGTACTATACCGCTCCTATAAATCTATCCACCCTCATGAATCTTAATATACAGCTTAGCCAGCTATTTCCCTTCCTGCGCTGGGGCAGAAACCTTTCTAAAGATATGATCCGTGCCGACGTCATGGCAGGTTTAACTGGTGCGGCAATCGTATTACCACAGGGCGTAGCCTTTGCAGCGATTGCGGGAATGCCGCCCGAATATGGACTCTACACCAGCATGGTGCCCGCCATTATTGCGGCACTCTTTGGATCCTCCTGGCATCTCGTATCTGGCCCAACTACCGCCGCCTCCATCGTCATGTTTTCATCCCTCAGTGTGATGGCTGTTCCAGGTAGTGCTGAATATATATCTCTCGCTATCACTCTCGCATTTATGGTTGGCATATTGCAACTCGCCATGGGTCTAGTTCGGCTTGGATCCCTGGTGAATTTTATTTCTCACTCTGTGGTGGTTGGATTTACAGCAGGTGCTGCGTGTTTGATAGCTTCAAAACAGGCTAAAGCTTTTATTGGTCTTGACGTAGCTGAAAGCGAACACTGGGTGAAAACTGTTAGCTACCTTTGGTCCTACTGGGATCAGTTCCATCCAATGGTGCTTCTGGTTTCTATGATCACTTTACTGACTGGCATTCTGGCTCAAAAACGCTTTCGAAGCTCGGCTATGATCATCGCGCTTTTTACGGGCAGTTTATCGGCTGTAATATTTAATCTGGTACTAGGCGAAGATGTTACCTACATCAGAATGATTGGGGCTTTACCGCAACAGTTACCCCCTTTATCTATGCCCATATTTTCATTTGAAGTCATGAGCGAACTGGCACCGCTCGCCCTTGCAATGACTTTATTTGCACTAACCGAAGCAGTATCAATTGCACGATCGATATCAATTCGATCCGGACAACCGATAGAAGGTAATCAGGAATTCATTGGGCAGGGTCTTTCCAATTTAATCGGCAGCTTTTTTTCATCCTATGTTGCCACCGGTTCATTTAACCGCAGTGGTGCCAATTATGATGCAGGGGCACGAAGCCCATTGGCGGCAGTCCTAGCCGGTGTCTTTTTAATTGTTATTGTATTATTAGTGGCTCCTTTAACCTCTTATCTTCCGAAGGCCGCAGTTGCCGGGTTACTAATACTGGTCGCCTGGCGGTTAATCAATTTTCAGCAAATTCTAAAAATATTGAAATCCGATACCAATGAAGCCGCTGTTTTATCAGTTACATTTTTTGGAACTTTATTCTTCTCTATAGAATTTGCCATATTGGCAGGCGTTATTCTTTCTCTGATGACTTTCCTGCGAAAAACATCACGCCCTCGATTATCACCCCGTGTTCCAGATATTACCTCAGAAAAACGTAAATTCATATTTGGACAATTTCAGCTCGAATGTCCTCAGTTAAAAATATTGCGCCTGGAAGATTCTTTATACTTTGGGTCTGTATCCCATGTCGGTGAATTACTAAGACGATATCGCGAACATTACCCTGATCAAATACATCTCTTTTTATTAACAAAAGGCATTAGTCAGGTGGATATCGCCGGCGCCGAACTAATAGTCAATGAAGCACGTGAACGGCGTAAAGTCGGCGGAGACCTTTATATGTACCGCCTGCGCGATACCGCTAACAAGGTATTCGTCCGTGGCGGCTACGAAGATGAAATTGGTCAGAACAATCTTTTCGATTCAAAGATTGACGCTATTTCTTCAATTTTTGAGCGCCTGGATCCAGAGATATGCGCAGGTTGTGATAATCGGATTTTTCTCGAATGCAAAAGCCGACCCAGGATAAAAAATCCTCAGAACAAATTTTAAATCTGGGATAGCATTATAAAATGTCACTACGGGTCGGATCAATTGAACTTGCAAACCGGTTAATTCTAGCGCCGATGGCCGGAGTTACCGATCGGCCATTCAGACAATTGTGTCGCCAGTTCGGAGTCGGGTTAACGATCTCTGAAATGATCTCGTCCCGACCCGATTTGCGAGAAAGCCGTAAAACACAACTCCGAATGAACCATGAAGGTGAGCCCGGCCCTATCGCTGTACAAATTGCTGGCGGAATTCCTGCAATGATGGCTGATGCCGCTCGATACAACGCTGACAGAGGTGCAGAGATCATTGATATTAATATGGGTTGCCCTGCCAAAAAAGTCTGTAAAGTCGACGCGGGTTCCGCCTTGATGCGGGATGTGCCTTTAGTCAAAGAAATTCTGGAAACCGTAGTCGACGCGGTCGATATACCCGTCACCCTAAAAATGCGAACGGGTTGGTCACACCTGAACCGTAATGCCATTGAAATAGCCCACATTGCAGAACAAAGTGGAATCAAGATGATTACCATTCATGGCAGAACCCGTGAAGACAAATATCTTGGACAAGCTGAATATGAAACCATAAGGGACATAAAAACCCACATAAATATCCCTGTAATTGCGAATGGCGATATTACTGATGGTAAAAAAGCTAAAATGGTTTTGGACTTCACAGGAGCGGATGCTATTATGATTGGACGGGAAGCACAAAAAAGGCCATGGATTTTCCAACAGATCAATCATTATCTAGAAACCGGAAAAGTCCAAGAAGAGCCCAGGATACAACTAAAACAACAATGGCTTCTCGATCACCTGGTTGATCTGTATGATTTTTATGGAGAAACTCAGGGGGTTAAAATCGCCAGAAAACATATCAACTGGCAGTTGGGCGAATTTGATCAATATCAGTTCGTTCGGCCGATAATAATGCAGTCCGATACCGCCCAAAGTCAAATTAAAGCTGTTACTCAAAGCTTTGAGGCTATCCAGTCAGGAGAGTTGGCCAGGGTGAGTTAATCAGGTCGATTTTCGGGGAAATCAATGGTTGAAGTCAGTGAAAAGTAAAATAGAAACCAGCAAGCTTCAGCAATCCGTAGAAAATGCCATTCGAATTTACCTTGACGATCTTGATGGAGAAACTCCCTGTCATTTGTTTGACACTGTCATTGCCGAAATTGAACAGCCTATGCTGCAAATCGTACTCCAACACTGTAATAATAATCAATCACGTACTGCTAAGTTTCTGGGTATTAACCGAGGTACTCTGAGGAAAAAGCTAAAGCAATACAATATCGAACACTGACCCCGAACGAACTTAATCAAATAACACACCCACATCCATCTCCATGTTTTAACAACACACCATTAGCCGCCAAATTATTCTGGCTTTGAAGTTTCAATACCACTGTTAAATTATTTAACCTATCTTTCTAGCTATCTTTCCTGAATTATAGTTCGGGCTAATCTGATCAGATATAATGCCGCTTTTTCAGGCACCGGATCCATTCAATATGTCATCGTCTTCTCCAGGGATAAAACGTGCTTTGTTAAGCGTATCTAACAAAAGCGGGATAATTGACCTCGCTAGATCACTATACGCACAGGGCGTTGAAATATTATCAACCGGTGGAACCGCAAAGTTACTCGATGAGAACGACATTCCAGTCATCGAGATTGCTGACTACACGGGATTTCCGGAAATGATGGCTGGGCGGGTTAAAACCCTTCACCCCAAAGTACATGGAGGAATACTCGGGCGGCGCGGCATCGATGATGACGTTATGCGGACGCATGATATAAATCCGATCGATTTGATCGTCATCAATTTATATCCTTTTCAGGAAACCGTCGCAAAGCCTGATTGCAGTTTTGACGATGCGGTAGAAAATATCGACATTGGGGGGCCCGCGATGCTTCGTGCTGCTGCCAAAAATCATGCCAGTGTTACCGTAGTTGTCGACGTTAATGATTACCCGCTATTAACGACCGAAATGGCGCATAATCAGGGGACAGTCAGCAGTGAAACAAGATTATCCCTGGCCATAAAGGCTTTTGAACACACCGCAGCTTACGATGCTGCTATCGCAAATCATTTTGGCAAGCTTTTTCAGGAAGATAAATCGCTTCCCTTCCCCAGAACGCTAAACCTGCAGTTCCATCATCAACAAACCATGCGATACGGTGAAAACTCTCACCAAATCGCCGCTTTTTACCGTGAAAAAGAACTATCTGAAAACAATATTTCTTCTGCGACTCAACTACAGGGAAAGGCGATGTCTTTCAATAATATCGCAGATACGGATGCGGCGCTTGAATGTGTTCGACAATTTGACCAACCCGCCTGCGTCATTGTTAAGCACGCAAATCCCTGTGGGGTCGCTGTTGCCGAATCAATCGAAAAAGCTTATCAACGCGCCTACCAAACAGATCCTGAGTCAGCCTTTGGTGGCATTATTGCCTTCAACCGAAATCTCGATGCGAGTACCGCGCAAAATATCATTGACCAACAGTTTGTAGAAGTGATTATTGCGCCCGCCGCCGATGACGAAGCTTGTTCGATTATTTCAGGTAAGCAAAATGTTCGGCTGCTGGCTTGCGGAGAATTATTAAATTCGCAAGCTCGATTAGATTTCAAACGCGTTAACGGTGGGATGCTGGTGCAAACGGCGGATCTGGACTTACATCAGGAACTAACGATTGTTAGTCAACGTAATCCTGCAACCGCTGAAATGGAAGATTTGTTATTCGCCTGGAAAATTGCCAAATTCGTAAAATCAAATGCCATTGTTTATGCCCAAAACCAAATGACCATAGGGGTAGGAGCAGGTCAAATGTCGCGCATTAATAGTGCACGTATCGCGACCATAAAGGCTGATCATTCAGGGTTAACTGTTTCCGGATCAGTGATGGCATCAGATGCATTTTTCCCTTTCAGAGATGGGATTGATGCCGCAGGAAAGGCTGGCATTCGAGCCATTATTCAACCCGGCGGATCCATGCGGGACGACGAAATCATTAAAGCTGCTGATGAATATGGCATCGCAATGGTATTTACCGGTATGCGACATTTTCGCCACTAGTAAAATAAGGAATAAACGATGAAAGTATTGATAGTCGGTGGTGGTGGACGAGAGCATGCACTCGCCTGGAAAGTTGCTCAGTCAAATCGGGTTAATCAGGTTTTTGTTGCTCCTGGTAACGCTGGAACTGACATGGAGTCAGGCATTACTAATGTTCCTCTGGCGGCTGAAGATATAGAAGGGTTACTCAATTTTTCAAAATCCAATTCTATCGATCTCACCATTGTCGGTCCCGAAGCACCGCTGGTCGATGGTATCGTAGATCGATTCGAATCTGAAAATCTCGTTATTTTTGGACCATCTGCCAGGGCATCTCAATTAGAAGGATCAAAGACCTTCAGCAAGGATTTTTTAACTCGATATAAAATCCCAACAGCCGCGTACCAAAGCTTCACTGAAATTGAACCGGCGATAACCTATCTTAAGGCAGGTCAATTTCCGGTTGTTATTAAGGCCGATGGATTAGCCGCAGGTAAAGGTGTTGTTATTGCTGATTCACTGTTTGAGGCCACACAAACAGTCAAGGATATGTTGTCTGGTAATCGATTCGGTGATGCGGGCCATCGAATCGTTATTGAAGAATTTCTTACAGGCGAAGAGGCTAGCTTTATCTGCATTGTCGATGGTGAAGACATTTTGCCTATGGCAACTTCTCAGGATCATAAAGCCCGTGATGATGGAGATTTAGGTCCGAATACCGGCGGAATGGGTGCTTATTCACCGGCTCCTGTGGTTTCTGATGAAATTTTCAATACTATTATTGACAGCGTAATTCGTCCAACCGTCAAAGGCATGGCAGCAGAAAATGCGCGTTACCGTGGATTTTTGTACGCCGGCCTGATGATTGATAATCAGGGTCAATGTAAAGTGCTCGAATTCAACTGCCGATTTGGTGACCCTGAAACCCAACCTATCATGATGCGATTGAAGTCAGATCTGGCAAATCTCTGCCTGGCAGCATGCGAGGGTCGATTATCTAAAGAATCAGCAACCTGGGACGATCGATTTAGTTTAGGCGTCGTCATGGCCGCTGCTGGATACCCTGATCAATTTACAAAGGGTGACATCATTGCCAACCTGCCAGCAGAATCTGATTCTGGCAAAATATTTCACGCTGGAACCTCGACCGACGCAAATAACAATTTATTGACCAGCGGCGGGCGGGTTCTTTGTGTCGTAGCCCTTGGAGATAGTTTGAGTGCAGCTCAATCTTCTGCCTACTCGTTGGTTCGACAAGTTGACTGGAATGGATCCTACTATCGAACCGACATCGGGTTTAAAGCCTTAAAGTAGTATCTGGATGAATATTTCAATTTTTAAAAGGTAAATATAAACTTAAAGTGAAATATCAATAAACCGTTCTAATTCCTTGTACTTTAAGGAAAGGCAAAAATACAGGCCGATTATCAGACCACTATATATAGTTGGTACAAAGAAATTCAAACACAATATATTGTGATTTACCTGAAAAACCTTATACTACCCGCACCTTTCAGGTAGAAGAGATTTTGGCATGAAATGTCCCAATTGCAAGTCTATGATGCTGGTTACAGATGAAACCTCTACATCGAGAAGCATGGTTACCTTTTACCGCTGTTCGCTCTGCGTCGGTGAACATGTTACATCCCAGCCGCTATCGGTTCCCGATCAACATCAGCAACATAATCGGCTATTTCTGCAAGCCGTAATGCAGATACATCCAGGATAAGTTAAATTACCTCCGGCTAAGCCGGAGGCTTATTAGATGACGCCCTCAAAGGGCTCAAGTTAGCGCCCAAGGCGCATCAAATTCCGAATTTCAATTGATCTCGGTGTTCATCGTTCTTGTCTTGATTACGAATGTATTCAAGTACAATCGTTTCATCTAAGCCAACTGTGGATACAAAATATCCTCTGGCCCAAAAAGCTTCACCTGTAAATTTCCTCTGTTTGCCTTTGAAAGTTCTCGCTATAGATATCGCGCTTTTGCCCTTCAGTTGACCTACCACATTCGATACTGCTAATTTCGGCAGTATGCTGAGGCACATATGAACATGATCTTTCATCAAGTGCCCCTCCTCAATAACGACACCCTGCCTTTTGGCAAGCTCATGAAATATTTCTCCCAGATGGATCCTGATAGCGCCAAATATTATTTTCTGTCTTTTCTTCGGGATAAATACAATATGGTACTTACAATCCCAGCGTGTATGGGACAAACTTTTATAGTCTCGCATAGGTTTTTCCTTCCTTACTCTTAGTTGAGATTGAAAGGTACCTTTACCGCGGTAAAGGTAGAACCTATGGGAATCTCCCCGGCAGAGCCGGGGGTTTACCATTTATTAATTATCCAATAGCCCTTTCCTTATCGATCGGAGATTCGGTTTGTTTACTGAATATTTAAGGGCGTTGTTATAACTTTGAGAGCGGTCATAGTAAATCGTATGGCCTATATTCCTGGGTGCAGTCATTCCTACTGACGGGATATGGCTCTCTTTTATACTTTGAGGAAGACTTAAACTAGTTGTATCTGAACATTTACTTTAAGACCACCAAGGCGTTCTGAGCGGCTAAAAGCCAAATCCATATTATAAGACTTTACGATATCGGATACGACTGCTAGACCAATTCCCTGCCCTTCACGGCTTTCATCCAGTCGAATACCCCGATTTAATATGACCTCCAGTTCATCATCTGCCAGACCACTACCATCGTCTTCAACGCTCAAAACTACAGTGTGATCATTTCGCATAACGGTAGAGACAAAAACCTGATGCCTACCGTACTTAAAGGCATTATCTACAAGATTTCCCAGTACTTCCAGGCAATCACCTTCATCCATCCTTAGCATGACTGCGCCGGGCAACTGTGTTTCTAAATTGATTGCTTTCTCTTGATACACTTTGTCAACGGCTGACAAAATTTTCCCTAAGGATAAAATCATGTCGATAGGCTTGTTTATTTTTAGATCGCCAACCTGACTTGCCTTTTGCAATTGATAAGACACTATTTGATTCATCCTCGATATTTGTTCGCTCAAACTCGCATTGGTTTCACCTTTGATGGTGCCTGATTCACTTAGTCCTTTCATAACGGCCAGAGGTGTTTTGAGACTGTGGGCTAAATCATCCATGGCATGACGGTATTTTTGCCTTTGGAACTGCTCACGTTTAAGCAATATATTGAGGTTTTCTGTCAGGGGCGCAATTTCGGTGGGATAACTGTACTCAAATCCGGTTTGTTTTCGATCTTCAATTGCTTTTACTTCATCCCGAACCCTGGCCAGTGGACGCAGACTCCAGGCCAGAATAAGGTAGATGACAATCAATAACAAAATGGTCGTGACGATCAACCAACTCCAAAGCGTTTGTCTGAATCGATCAAGCTGTGCTATATATTTACTGGCATCCTTCCAGATAGAAAAATCATAACGTTTCAGTTTTTCCAGTCGATCGGGCCATTGAATCGAAAATACCAACCTGAAAAAGGGACCGTCTATTCGCTCTATCGTATCAAATTGCCAGTTACCAATCTTATTGTCCGGGAGTGGTTCAAAATCTCCAGTAACCGATCTCGATTGCCAGATTAAATTCCGGTCCCTGCTATATAACAAAGCATAGAGTCCTGAATTTTCAGTGCTTAAGCTGGATTCGAACAATCGTGCAGAGGATATTACGATACTTTCGCCATCCTTACTTGGATCAACTGCCGCTAATAATCCATAAATCTGTAACTGAAGCTGATCTTTCTCAGCCTGCAGCGCTCTCTTCACAACCGACCTTTCAAGTGCAACTGCGGTCAGTATCATGAAGACCACAAGCACGACGGTAGACACCATCGTAAGACGCGACTTTATCGACTTCATCGGGTAGACAAATTAGCTTTTATTTTCCACAGGCATCAGTGTAAATCGATATCCTCTGCCACGTAAGGTTTCTATAGGCTTTAATGTTTCGTCAGGATCAAGTTTTATCCTTAGCCGACGAATAAACACTTCGATAACATTACTATCGTTATCAGCTTCATCGTCATATAGATGTTCGGTTAATACAGATTTGGAAATCACTTCACCGGCGTGAAGCATCAAGTATTCCAGTACCTTATACTCAAAGGCGGTGAATTCCAGCTCCAGCTCAGCCAGGAAGACTCTTTGAGTGGTCGTATCGAGCACAACAGGATTACACACTATTTTCGAATCCGACCAACCCGAAGCTCTGCGGATAAGGACACGGACTCGGGCCATCAGTTCTTCCTGGTGGAAGGGTTTAACCAGATAATCGTCAGCGCCAGCATCAAGACCTTCAACTTTATCCTGCCATCGGCCCCGAGCCGTTAAAATCAAAACCGGAACCTTATTGCCATTCTTTCGGATATTACGAATTAATTCGAGTCCCGACATCTCTGGCAAACCCAGGTCGACAATTGCAACATCGCAGGGATACTCTTCCAGTAAATATAAACCCTCAGTTCCCGTATCTGTAAAATCGACAGCAAAACCTTCGCTTTGCAACCGTCCTACAATTTGCTGTTGGATATCGAGATCATCTTCTATGACTGTTGCTCTCATTGCTTTTTCCGTCTGTTTCTCTATGTTTTTAAATGACCGGGGTGTACTGAATTTGCATCTTTATTCGTTTACCAGGATGATACGGCATTTCTATTTCGTACTGACGCCCTTTGAAGACGTAATTGACTTCGTAGCCATCAATAACTTCTTCATAACTAATCAGGTGCCGTGTCTCACAATGTGATTCATAGCGGCCTGATTGTTGATGACGTCTTTTCGATCGCGTTGATTCGCGCCCCAACTGCGCACCTACAATGGCACTTACCGCCGTTGCCAGTTTTTT
>JBLIOG010000116.1:0-11581 GCA_047639625.1 Gammaproteobacteria bacterium | reverse complement strand
CCTGAAACTGAGTGACCACATCAACGGTGTTAATATTTTAAATCTCTTTAGGGTTGTCTTGATCACCCTGATTAACTGAATCAATTCGGATATAGCCAGGCTGTTGCATAAGCCTTTAATCTGATGCCTGGAATAGCCAGTGACCTTCATCAAATGCTGAGCCATCGTGTGCCTTTATTTAGTTTGTTGGCGGTGTTTTATTAAAGCCTTGTGGATCCACTGATAGCGTTCTTGTCGGGTCGTCACGACATTGAAAGCAACTAATGCCAGCACCGTTCAGGAATCACTTAATATCTTCCAGGTTGTTGAGTTGTTCTAACTTCATGATCGTTTTCATTCCTCAATCATGAACGACTTTACTGATTATTGCAGGCTCATCTCGTATTAGAGAAGACCCGACGTAGTTTTTAGACATGTTAGGCGCTATGCTTCCTCCAATTTTTATATAAACCGAATAATATTCTTCAGGAGTCATAATGTCGGAGTCTACCCATCCCGTATTTGTACCTCGCGAACTCCGTCGCGCCTTTGGCAGTTTTGCCACGGGTGTCACAATCGTAACAACGCTCGATGAAAATTCCGTAGCTTGCGGTTTTACCGCAAATTCTTTCACGTCTGTTTCGATAGAGCCACCTTTGCTATTGGTCAGTATTGCCAAATCTGCTTTTGGATGTCGGGTCTTTACAGAATCAAATGGGTTTGCCGTTAATATTCTGGCGCAGGAACAGCGTGAGTTATCAAATCGGTTTGCCTCCTCTGGTGAAGATAAATTTGCAGGGGTGGGATGGCGTTCAGAAAATACTGGTTCACCGGTTATTGAAGATGTTGTTGCCTGGTTTGATTGCAGTCATCATCAGCAAATTGATGCGGGTGATCATATTTTACTAGTTGGCAGAGTGGAGTGTTTCGACTATAGCAGCAGTACACCTCTGGGTTTTTGTCGTGGTGCTTATATGTCAGTTGGGTTATCCCCGAAGATTCTGGATCTGGTATCGACCAGTCAACAATTGCAGATCGGCGCTATAGTTGAAGGTGCGGGAAGTATATTGTTGGCTTTCGATGTTGACAGTGGTGAGGTCAGTTTGCCTATTGCAAATGAAACTGGAGATCGACTAACCGGAACCGGATTGTTAGGGCTACTGTGGACAGTGGGTATTTCGATTGAATTATCTTTTATTTATTCAGTGTATGAATCGGGGGATCATCGAAACGTTTATTATCTGTCCGAGCTGGATTCGATTTCAGACGTCACTGAAACGGAATCGTTACGTTTTGTCGAATTTGATCAAATTCCATGGAATTTAATCCCTGATTCGGCTATTTCGATTATGCTTAAACGCTTCATTCGTGAGAGGAAGGTCGGTAATCACGCTATCTATGTCGGCGATCATCATCAGGGAGAAATATTTCCTGCGTAACCGTTCTTTTTCGGCAATGCGAACAGTTTTAATCAATTGATGCCAGCTACTATCAGGCTAGTATTTTCTATTGTCGCGTTTCGATAATCCATAGTCGCTGACACGTTAGATAACATAACGCTCAAAACCTACTATTCTGTTGATGTAACCATCTATGTTGATGGTTTGTTCATTTTGAGGAAGGGGTTTATTCATGAGCGATTACGAAGACGATTACGACGACGAAGATGATCTGGATCTCAGTACATTACCGACCGATGAACTGGTCGAGCAAATGCACGACGATTTATACAATGGTTTGAAAGAAGAAGTCGCTGAAGGAACCAATATATTGCTTGAGCGTGGCTGGAGCGCTAACAAGGTTTTAAATGACGCGCTCGTGGCCGGTATGACCATCGTAGGAATCGACTTCCGTGATGGGATTCTTTTTGTGCCCGAAGTTCTGATGTCTGCGAATTCAATGAAAGCTGGCATGGCAATATTGAAACCTTTATTGTCCGAGTCGGATGAGCCTGCGGCTGGTAAAATGGTGATAGGCACGGTTAAGGGTGATATTCATGATATCGGTAAAAACCTTGTCTGTATGATGATGGAAGGGGCTGGATTTGAAGTTATTGACCTCGGTATCAATACACCCGTAGAAAAATACCTCGAAGCACTCGAAGAGCATAAGCCAGAAATTCTGGGTATGTCAGCGTTGTTAACAACGACTATGCCTTATATGAAAGTAGTCATTGATACTATGAAGGAAAAAGGTATCCGCGACGACTATATCATTCTGGTTGGTGGTGCTCCGCTGAATCAGGAGTTTGGCGAAGCTGTTGGCGCAGATGCTTATTGTCGTGATGCTGCTGTTGCTTCTGATACTGCTAAGCAACTCGTAGCGGAAATGCGCGCCGCCAGATAGCTCCGGTTATCCTAGCCACACGACCTGATGCAATATGAACGAAACCTCCTCGATTCTGGTCATTACCTGCGCTGCCGTAGCGCGGGAAGTTAACGAGCTCAAAAAGCTTGGGCAATGGTCACAAATGGACTTGCAGGCGATTACTGTCGACCTGCACGCCCGACCGGAAAAAATCCCTGCTGCTGTTGCAGAAAAAATCGATAAGGCCCGCGATCAATATGACCATATATTTGTCGCTTACGGAGATTGTGGCACTAGCGGTGAGCTGGATCGTGTTCTCGAAGAAAGGGGTGTTAGCCGATTACCAGGAGCGCATTGTTATGATTTCCTGGCGGGTCGCGAGACCTATGAGCGATTGCAGGAGGAAGAGCCCGGTAGCTTTTATCTGACCGATTTCCTCGCCCAACATTTTGATCGCCTGGTTATTCAAACTCTCGGCCTTGATCGATACCCAGAACTGATGTCGACCTACTTCGGCAACTATACCCGTCTTGTTTATCTCGCCCAGACTCATTCAGATGAACTCAATCAACAGGCTGAATCGGCTGCCAGGCAACTCGGATTGCGATATGAGCGCATATTTACTGGTATGGGTGAAATGGTGCCTGAACTTGATGCTGCGATGAAAAAAGCATTATGGCAAAGTTAAAGCTGGTGTTATGGCGTGATATTCCCGGCCAGGTGGTTATTCGACAGGGTCGTCGATCAACCCGTTTACGCCTGTCTTTGCGTTTCATGAGAGCGATCGAGAGAGCGTCATACCGGCTGAAAAAAGTACAGGCCGATGCGTTTTTTGAGCCCTGGCGCGATGTTGATCAATCATTTGAAGGTGATATTTCAACGGCAGCCAGAAATTTAGTGGCACAGATCGAAGATCAATTTACCGATGATGTGCTGGATTCATTAATTCGAAGCAGTGGTATTAAGGAAAACAAATCCGAAATACCGTCAGGGAATATTAGTGTACAAAGTTAGACAATGGTCAGTCAGTCATTCGAGGGGGTTAGAAACCTTATATCGGTTATTTAATCAGTTACTGTATTTAATGCATCCATTGCTCAATAAAATTGGCTACGAACGGCTAGAAAAACCGGTTGCCATCGTTGAAAAGGCGGTTAAATCAATCATGTTTGATTGCCAGATGTGTGGGCAATGTGCGCTCAGCTCAACCGGTATGTCCTGCCCGATGAATTGCCCTAAATCGATTCGAAATGGTCCCTGTGGCGGCGTTCGACTTGACGGTAATTGTGAGGTTAAACCCGACATGCCTTGTGTTTGGGTCGAAGCATGGCGTGGCACTCAGAAAATGCAGCAATCGAATGCAATTCGTCAGGTTCAATTTCCAGTGAACTACAGTTTTATAAATAGCTCCTCCTGGTTACGGGTTGTGCGAGAGCAGGCTGCTGCATCTGAAAGTAATTTTGAAAACCAGCGAGTAGGATGATGATTGCCGCTACTGAACATTCTAAACTGCTTGAACTTAAAGAAGGGCATTCATCCCGTGGTCGATTTGAGCACCTACTCCGTGCGGGTGAATTTGTCGTCACGGCTGAACTGGCTCCACCCGATTCGGCGCTGGCTGACGACGTTTACGATCGCGCGCGGGTCTTCGATGGATATGTTGATGGTATGAATGCAACCGATGGTTCGGGGGCACATTGCC
The DNA here is from genome assembly GCA_047639625.1 of Gammaproteobacteria bacterium. GTDB lineage: Bacteria > Pseudomonadota > Gammaproteobacteria. Next base: position 7,593 of record JBLIOG010000116.1, on the reverse strand, counting down.
ACATGTCCAGTGTCGCCATGTGTGCATTACTAACCAATGTTGGTTATTCGCCGGTTTTACAAATTTCCTGTCGCGATAAAAATCGAATTGCGATCCAGGGTGATGTACTTGGAGCCGCCGCAATGGGTGTTACAAATGTGCTTTGCCTGAGCGGAGACGGTGTGCAGGTGGGTGACCATCCTGAAGCCAAGCCAGTGTTTGATCTCGACAGTATGTCGTTGTTACAAACCATTAAAACAATGCGTGACGAATCGACTTTTCTGAGTGGTCGGAAAATCACGTCGCCACCCCAATTATTCCTCGGGGCAGCAGAAAATCCCGCTGCGCCACCTGTTGATTTCAGACCTTTTCGACTGGCCAAAAAAATTGCGGCGGGTGCTCAATTTATTCAAACCCAGTATATTTTTGATGTCGATCAAATGCGGGAATTTATGCATCGAAGTCGTGATCTTGGGCTTCTTGAACAATGTTTCATGATCCCCGGCGTTGGTCCGTTGGCTTCCGCACGTACAGCAATCTGGATTCGAAATAACGTGCCCGGTATTCATATCCCGGATTCGATCATAAAACGACTGGAAGGCGCCGAAAACCCTAAGGCAGAAGGCCAGAAAATATGCGTTGAACTCATTCAACAAATGCGGGAAATCGAGGGTGTCAGTGGCGTCCATGTCATGGCCTATCGGCAGGAAGAAGCGGTCGCTGGAATTATAAAAACGTCGGGAGTATTGGGGGATCGAGCCCCATGGTATCCGGGATGTGTGACTACAGATTCAGTACAGGCCCATGTCTGCTAATTTAACTTTATTTTTGAGGATTTTATAATGACCGAAACGGTTGTCAGTTCAGCGACTAGAGAGCTAGTAATCGGCTTTGACCGCCCATTTTGCATTATCGGTGAGCGCATCAATCCTACGGGTCGAAAAATCATGGCCGAAGAGATGAAAAATGGTGATTACAGTCGGGTCGAAAGCGATACCATTGCGCAAATTCAGGCCGGCGCGCATATGCTCGATGTTAATGCGGGTATCCCGCTCGCCGATGAACCGAGAATTCTGGCGGAAGCGATTCAACTCGTGCAAAGTTTAACCGATGCTCCTTTATCGATCGATTCTTCGATCATCGATGCACTGGAATCAGGTCTTTCCGTTTATAAAGGTAAGGCATTGGTTAACTCTGTGACCGGTGAAGATGAAAGTCTTGACCGGGTACTGCCATTGGTCAAGAAATATGGCGCCGCAGTGGTTGCTATTTCTAATGATGAAACGGGTATCTCCGAAGACATCAATGAACGGTATAAAGTTGCAAAGAAAATAGTTGAGCGGGCAGCTGATTACGGTATTCCCGCCTGCGATGTTATCGTAGATCCACTGGTTATGCCGATCGGAGCGATCAATACTGCTGGACGAGAAGTGCTTAAACTGATTTATCGGTTACGAACAGAATTAAAGGTTAATACAACCTGTGGTGCTTCAAATATCAGTTTTGGCTTGCCGAATCGAAATGGTTTTAATGGCGCGTTTATCAGCATGGCCATTCAGGCTGGAATGACCTCTGCGATCACCAATCCATTGCATGCCGAAGTAGTCGCGGCCAGCATGGGCGCTGATGTAATGTTGGGCAAAGATCCTGATTGCTCACGCTGGATTAAACAGTTCCGTGAACCCGCTCCTGAAGGCAGTATAACTCGAGGAACGGGACGACGAGGCGGCGGCGGACGTCGTCGGCGTTCAGCCTCTTAAACCAAATCGATTGTAAAGGTTTCTATGGAAAACGAAGAAGTCAACGTATTGTTCATGCCTTCCGGGTTGCGCGGGCAGGTAACAGTTGGTACTACCGTACTTCAGGCGGCGCAGCGGCTTGGTGTCGATCTCGAATCAATTTGTGGTGGTCAGGGCAAATGTCGAAAGTGTCAGTTTCTTCCGCAAATAGGCGAATTTTCCAAACATGGGATATCCTCGAAAGCTGAACATTTATCCGAATTCACCGAAACAGAACGCCATCATCAATCTAAAAAACGGCTGAAAGACGGACGCCGATTAGGATGCAACGCCCGGATTCTGGGCGACCTTGTGGTCGATGTGCCTGAAGAAAGTCAGCAGCACAAACAACATATAACTAAAGCGGTAAAGGATATTGATATCCTGATTCAGCCCGCCCTGCATCTGTATACAGTGACCCTTGGGGAGCCTGATATGCATGCCCCTATTTCTGATAAACGTCGGTTACAACAGGAATTGATAAAGCAGCATGATCTACCATTGCTGGATTGTGAACTGTCTCAACTTCGTTTGTTGCAACCTGCGCTCGAAAAATCTGAAAGAACTGTTACGGCAGCGGTCTACGAATTTCAGCAGATCATCGGAATCTGGCCGGGTGAGAAGAAAGAATTTTACGGCTTAGCGATAGATCTGGGATCTACAACGATAGCGGCTCAGCTTTGTAATATGAATACCGGTGAAGTTATAGCAACCGCTGACACCATGAATCCTCAAATTCGTTTTGGTGAGGATCTAATGAGCCGGGTTTCCTATGTCATGATGAACGAAGGTGGCGACAAAGCAATGACCGAAGTCGTACGTGAAGCCTTTAATCAGCTGGCTAAACGGGCTGCTAAATCTGCAGGCATTAAAGTCGAAGATATTCTGGAATTAGTCGTGGTTGCCAATCCAATCATGCACCACCTTTTTCTGGGTATTGATCCAACTCCGCTCGGTTCGGCACCGTTCACTCTGACAACTGATCAGACCACCGTTATTCGAGCGTCTGATATTGATATTCACCTGCATCCTGAAGGTAGAATCTGTATTTTGCCCTGTATTGCTGGTCATATAGGCGCCGATACTGCCGGCGTTATTCTTGCTGAACGACCTGATCTATCGGAAGAAAATGTCCTACTGGTGGATGTTGGTACAAATGCTGAAATTGTGTTGGGAAATCGTAACCGACTGCTGGCAGCATCAAGTCCGACCGGTCCGGCCTTTGAAGGGGCACAGATAAATTCCGGACAAAGAGCCGCCCCCGGCGCTATCGAACGAGTTAGAATTGACCCAGTTACGCTCGAGCCGAGATTTAGTGTCATAGGCTGCGAAGTCTGGTCCGATGATCCTGAGTTTGTGGAAAAATCGGCAAAGGTCGGGGTAAGCGGTATTTGCGGTTCGGGTATTATAGAAGTTGTTGCCGAAATGTATTTATCCGGTGTTATTGATCAGGATGGTGTTATAGGGCCTGTTGTCGGACTGGAAAGTGATCGAGTAGTCGCTGATGGTCGAACTTTTTCCTATGTGCTTCATGAATCCGACCGCTCTATTAGAGTCACTCAAAATGATGTTCGTGCGATCCAGCTGGCTAAAGCTGCCTTACATGCCGGGATTCGTTTATTGATCGATAAAATGGGCATTGAAAAGGTTGATAAAATTGGATTAGCAGGCGCATTTGGTAGTCATATTGACGTTAAATATGCGATGGTTTTAGGTCTGATTCCTGACTGTAACCTGGATAATGTCGGTTCAGTTGGCAATGCAGCCGGAACAGGCGCACGCATTGCGTTGTTAAATTATCCTTTACGCCGTGAAATTGGCGAGATACTTCCTAAGGTTGAAAAAATAGAAACTGCCCTCGAACCCCAGTTTCAGGAATATTTTATTGAAGCCATGGCGATTCCGCACAAGACGGATCCTTTCTCGGAATTGTCAAAAGTCGTTAAATTTCCCGTACTTAAACCTAAAGCAGTACCCGAAGGCGGTGACCGCAACCGAAGATCACGTAGGCGTCGCAGCCAGGTTTGAAGTTAAACTATTTTCGAGCCAGTAATGCATCACCCGCCAGGACAGCAAATCTCGCGGGTGTTAATAGGTTATCCGGATCAACTCAAGCCTTGTTTCGATAAAAACCATAACCTAATTCAATCGAGTGAATTAAATGGTGCCAACCTTCGCACCAGGTTAAAGGTGGTAGCCCGGTAAGACCAGGTTATAATTCGACCATCCCGCGATTTTTTGTCATTCAACTCGGTTGGGACGAGTCAGGTTATGATCCGCAATATCCCCAGACTGCGGTTTCTGAAGGCACACTGAAATGTAGGGCCGCGGAAATAAAGTGTTTCCCAGCTTCTGCTTTGTATCAATGATTGCAGAGACTGACTATGGCACATTGCAACGTCTTGAGTCAGAGCCAACACCCTACGCAATCCTGGGCTAATTATTTATTTCTCCGACCCTGGCCGTATGGAAAATTGACCATTAGTTAGAAACCAAACCTTTTCAAATGCGAAAAAATGTGGATCTGCATCATCTTGCGTTACAGATTGATAGTGAGGAAGAGTTATTGGAACTGGTGAATCAGTTAGATACGATGGATGACGTCACAATAGAATTCATGTCCGAATTGATAGGTGATGGTCCGAGGAAAAATTTTATATGTTATGAACCTGGCGACATTCGAATTGAATTTACCTGGATGGGTTAATAATCGGTAGGTACCTGAGTCTATTTGATTTAGGTCGCAATCCAGATTAATCCAGGAATTAAATCACGTTTAACCAAAAAAACGAGTATAGATAAACTCAGCAATTGCTCCGACATTATTAATATCTAACTGCTCCAAATCGCAGTCATCGACTGGCTCGTCGCTGGCAATCGCTTCAATACTATCGTCCTGTGGGAACAAATACGGTTTCCCCAGGCTATGTCGGTGTAACTCTATTTTAGGGAAAGATAGCGGTTTGTAACCTTCCACCAGAATCAGGTCGAATTTTGAACGATCCACATTTGAAATAATGTCCTGTAGTGGTGGTTCATCCTCTGGATGAGTGAATTCATCGATGGTTGCCATCCGGGTACTTGAACAAATTATGGTTCGGGAGGCTCCTGACTTTCTCAGTTCGTAGCTATCTTTTCCGGGAACATCTAGATCGAAATCATGATGCGAATGTTTGATCACCGCAATTCTCAAACCTTTCTGTATTAACAAAGGAATAAGTTGTTTTAGTAAAGTTGTTTTGCCGGTGCCACTGTAGGCACTGAATCCGAAAATAGGAACTGTTGATTGAACCATAATGAGTTTTATACCCGGCTTTTAATAACGTCCAAGTCATCTGGGCGATTGATATTCAGAAACATATCGGTGTTGTCGGAAAAGTCTACTGTTTCAAAATTATTTTGAGCATACCAACGATCTATTTTCCGTTCACCACTTTCCATAAATGATACCAGATTATCTTTCAGATCGGTCTTAATCAATGCATGAACAGGTTGTAATCGCTCGCTGTCTTTTGACACCAGGACGGATGCCTGGCAACTATTATAAGTGTCGACGAATCGAGAAATGTATTCACAATGTATGAAGGGCCCATCGCAGGGTAGGGTGACGATAAAATCTGTATCAATCTGATTCATCGCTGCGTAAAAACCTGCCAATGGCCCCTGAAAGTCGGCGTGTTCGTCACCGAAAACGGGAACATTGAATTCCTGATAACGCTCAAGATTTCGATTTGCATTAATCATGGTTTTAACTTGTTGTTGCTTCAAGCTATCGAGTAGATACTCGATAAGGGGTTTGCTATTGAGTTCAATCAATCCTTTGTCGATACCGCCCATACGTTGACCACGGCCTCCGGCAAGTACAACGGCTGTAATATTTTGAACGGAGATAGTCATAATTTTCAGATATAGAAGTGATAAAGAAGTGTACCAACTAAGCCGTCCTGACATAAGTTAATGTGGTGATCAATAGGTTTCTTTTATTTCGATGGAACCGAAAAGAAGTTAAACTCGATTTACTTAAACCGGAGAAGTTAACCCATGAGTGAAGCTCGTGATTTTATTCCTTTGAAAATAGCGGTACTGACCGTGTCCGACAGTCGAACCGAAGCCGATGATAAATCCGGTGCGCTATTGGTACGTCTGTTGCGGGAGAGCGGACATCAATTAGCCGAAAAAAGTATTGTAACGGATGACAAGTATCAAATTCGTGCCGTCCTCGCAAGATGGATTGTGGAAGAATCTGTTCAAGTTGTACTGACGACGGGAGGGACGGGTGTTACCGGCCGGGATGGCACGCCTGAGGCTGTCATTCCGTTACTCGATAAAGTAATCGATGGTTTTGGTGAAACTTTCAGGCAACTGTCCTACCAGACTATTGGCACATCTACTTTGCAATCCCGGGCCGTAGCCGGGGTCGCTAATGGCACTTACGTGTTTTGTCTGCCGGGATCATCGGGTGCCTGTAAAGATGCGTGGAAAGGACTGATAAATGCCCAGCTAGACTATCGAACACGGCCCTGTAATCTGGTTGAATTGATGCCGAGATTGCGCGAGGTTTAATCCGCTTATTTACAGTGTTTTTGCTATCAAAGGTTGGCCCCTTTGGCCACACTATAGTAGTCATCGCTAGAGAAAATGAGCATTTATGGTTTAGCGGTCATTCGGCAAAAGATATCGGCCAGGTATGGTCAAAACTTTTGATTCGATTAATTGTAGAGTGCTGCTATAACTGTTTTTTAAAAACTCCTAATACAATATCGGATCAGTTGACAGCCTGTCTGAAAATGCTAAAAAGCAGCATTAGCGAAAATTTTTCTCCCACAATCGATCTGTATTCGACCTGATATTGATTTGGAATACCCACTCATTACGCGGAAATAGCCCCTAATAAGTTATGGACTACTACTTTGCTGCCATTAGCATCGAGCAGAGGAGCAAATGAAAAGTGTCATTATAAAGACAATTGGTTCAGATAGGTGGCTTCGAGTTTCATGTATAAATTCACCAATATGCATCTTTATTCAGATTATATTCAAATCAACTTAAATCGGTAATTCTTCCTGTCACGGTGCGGCATCAATTACACTAGACAGCAGCCATTCAGCCATCGAATAGTGTGGACCATAATAGTTGCCGGCAAAAACGGTAACCACGAGTTTCTTTTCAGGCACGACGAACAGTCGTTGACCGCCGTAGCCGACCCCGGCGATGGCCGTAAATTCCCCAAAACCTTTCTTGAATTCACCATGCCACCATTGATAGCCGTAGCCGTAGATACCGCCTGAACTCCACTTGGGATAAGTTTGTTCCATGTGTCGATGTGAAGAAGCACGAATCCATTCGCTCGAAACTACTTGCTTACCCTGCCATTGCCCGTCATGCAGCATCAATGAACCGATTTTAGCAAGATCACGAGCGCGCATGCGCAATCCTGAGGCGGCGCTGGGCAGTTGCCGTTGCCAGATTCCAAGACCTCTCCATTCTATATTAGCTGGATTGATATCGAGTGGACCGAATAGCTTTTCCTGCGCAAACTCAAGAAAATCCTGACGGCTTATTTTCGCAACCAATGCGGCTAATACCATTGTTGTGCCGCCATTGTAATACCAATGTTTACCAGGCTGGTTTCGCAGCGGTTTATTAAATAAAAACTGCACCGGATCATCGGTACTGTAGAGACGTATTTCATCGTTATCATTATTCAATGGAACATCCATTTCGTTCCACTCGAAGCCTGTCGACATGGTCAAAATATGCTCTAAGGTGATTTTTTCAACACCGGGCACAATTTGATCTGCGAATTCAGGAAAATATTCGATGATCGGGCGTGACA
>JBLIOG010000115.1:0-11588 GCA_047639625.1 Gammaproteobacteria bacterium | reverse complement strand
TTTGTTAACACCTGTTGTTCATCGAAGGACAACTGGCCGACCACGAGATAACTAAAGTCATCCCGCTTTAGCAGATCCAATGCTGCCGATAGATCCATTAAAATTTTTCGACCCTGTTGATTTCGATACTGAATAACGGCCGGCGGCAGATTTCGACCATCGCGTAATGTCAGTTGGTCACCTTCAGCGAGTCCAAGTTCGGCTGCCAAATCGGCTGAGTACCAGGCCCTGAATGGAGGTCGGATAATCTCCGGCCAGGTTGCTGTAAATTCGAGCAAACTATTTGATCGTCCCGTATCTGGAAGGGCGATAAAATCTACCGCGATGATATCGAGCGGAACGGCTTCGTCCGTGCTGACTTTAGCTTCGATAATTGGATATATCTGGCGAAAACCAGCCCGACGTAATTGAATATAATCACCTTGCGTTAACCGTGACGAACCCTTCGGTTGAATCCAGAACTTCGCATCAAGATCCAGCAATTGATTCGCTTCTTGATAACTCGCTTCAGCATGTTGATTGATGATCTGGACCGCTGACCACAAAGCCACCCCGGAGATTAAGCCGGTTAGCAGGAAAAGGGTTTGCCAGGGATGGTGCCAGTAAAAACTTAAGTGCGCTTTTAACAACCAGAAAATTCGTCGCATCATCAGTCGGCAACAGTCTCGATGCGGCCATTTTGCAGGCGTAGTATTCGTCCCATGAAATCAGCCATCTGACGACTATGCGTAACCATCAATAAAGTCGCATCGGTTTGATCGATTAACTCGCTGAACAATGCCATGACTTCGAGGCTGGCGGCTTCATCCAGATTACCGGTTGGCTCATCTGCCAGTACGATCGCCGGTCGATGCAACAAAGCGCGACCGATCGCCACGCGTTGTTGCTGACCGCGAGACAACTGCCAGGGGAATTTTCCAAGTTGATTGCCAAGGCCGAGCTTCTCGACAAGATGCGCTTCATAAGCATCATCTAAACGATTACAAAGTTCAGCCTGAAAACACATGTTATCGCGAACAGTTAGAGTCGGAATCAAATGAAACTGCTGAAATACCAAACTAACCTTTTCTCGGCGCAAGTCGGCTAGTTGATCGTCGCTGAGCTGCTTGAGGTTCACCTCGTTAATCTCGATACTGCCACTATCTGGTTTATCCAGACCTGCGATCAAATGCAATAAAGTACTTTTCCCACAACCGCTTTCACCCGTTAAAGCAACCGTTTCACCTTTGCTGATTTCGAGATTAATATCGATCAGTACTGGGGTTGACCCGCCCTCCTGAGAATAACTTCGAGTGACTTGTTGTAGCTTTAACATTAGGGCATTTCTAAAAATAGTGATTTTGTTGTGAGAGCAAGCGATCCAGCGTCCCGCAAGCGCCGCCCGCAGAACCGCAGTGTATATGACATACATGAGGATCGTCGGGGCGGCCTTCCGCCGGGCTGGAGCAACCAGTACGGAGCTGCCAAAAGTAGGCGCCATGAGGCAACGCTGTTATCGCGAAAAAGTGCATTTTTAGAGGTGCCCATTATTTTTATGACTTCAGGATTCAGCCTCAGCCAATGCTTCTACTTCTTCGCTCAGCATCATCCATTCTTCCTCGGTTTCGTCCAGCTGCATTCGGCAATAGGCCTGATCCTGAAGGATACCCGCCAGTTCATCTTTTTTATCACCGTTATACAAACTGGTATCTGCGAGCGCCGTATCAAATGATTTTAGCTCCTCGCCCAATCGAGTCATGCGAGTTTCGAGTCGTTTAATCCGCATCATTTGCGGCTGAATTTGTTTTCGAAATTCCGCGCTTAACTTCTTCTTTTGTTTGCGCGCACCATTAGCGGGCAATTTTTCCTCGCCGGAGGGTTTATTCGACTTTCGCTCCGCCAACCAGCGCGGATAATAATCAATGTCCTCATCAAACCGATGAATTTCACCGCGATCAACCAGCCACAGGTCGTCACAGACACTGCGTAATAAATGACGATCATGCGATACTAGAATGACACTGCCTTCAAAGTCCTGCAATGCTTCATTCAGCGCCAACCGCATCTCCAGATCAAGATGGTTGGTGGGTTCGTCGAGCAGGATCAAGTTCGGCTGTTTCCAGATCAAAAGCGCCAATACCAGCCTGGCCTTCTCACCCCCCGAAAACGATTCCACTCTTTGTAACACCTTATCGTTACTGAAGTTGAATCCACCGAGATATGAACGAACTTCGCGTTCACTTAGCGATGGATCGAGTCGTTGCAAAGTTAGTAGAGCCGTCGCATCGCTATCGAGCTGTTCAACCTGATGTTGCGCAAAGTAGCCAACCTGTAATTCCCGGGCTCGAACTATCTGTCCCGAATGCGCTTCCAGTTCACCGGCCAACAATTTTACAAAAGTAGATTTTCCTGCACCATTTAATCCGAGCAATCCGATTCGTTCACCGGGTATTAAAGAAAACTCTATTTTATTCAGTATCGTGACATCACCATAACCCACTGAAGCCTTGTCGATTCGAACCAATGAGCTAGGCAATGCTTTCGCCGCTTTAAATTTGAAATGAAAGGGAGAATCGATATGCGCCGGGCCAATTTTCTGCATTCGCTCGAGCGCTTTAATTCGACTCTGCGCCTGCCGGGCTTTGGTCGCTTTGGCTTTGAATCGATCGATAAAACTTTGCATGTGGGCAATTGATGCCTGTTGCTTAACATATCCTGCCTGTTGCTGAGCCAGGTGTTCTGCGCGCTGTTCTTCAAATGCGGAATAATTGCCACGATAAACCGTTACTTTTCCGTGTTCGATGTGGGTAATGTGATCGGCGACATTATCCAGAAAGTCGCGGTCATGAGAAATCAGAAGCAGGGTTCCCTGATAATGCTTCAACCATTGTTCGAGCCAGATAACCGCATCGAGATCAAGGTGATTGGTCGGTTCGTCGAGTAGCAACAGATCGGATCGACACATCAATGCACGGGCCAGCCCCAAACGCATAATCCAGCCCCCGGAAAACGTTCTTAAGGGTTGTTTTACGTCAGTTTGACTGAACCCTAGACCCGCGAGTAAACGTGCGGCCCTCGATTCTGCCTGATATCCGCTGATTTCTTCGAGCCGAACATGGCTTGCTGCAATCTGATCGGAATGACTCTCTTTTTCAGCCTGGGCCAATCGAGTTTGAACCTGACGTAATTCTGAGTCTCCATCAATAACATATTCAATTGCGACTTGATCCGTTAGCGCTGTTTCCTGCAGTACCTCAGCAATAACCCAACCATCCGGCCTTGAAAAATCACCCAGATCTGCTTCTAGCCGGCCCTGAATCAAAGAAAATAGCGAAGTCTTACCGGTGCCATTGGCACCGGTCAAACCTAGTTTCTGACCAGGATGAACGACGAAACTGGCGTCTTCAAAGAGTAAGGTGGCAGCACGACGCAAGGCGACTGCTGAAAATTTTAACATCGACAAATTCCAGTCATAATTTATATCTTTCTGAGAGTTCTCTGCAACAAAAGTACCCGAAGCAGTCGGGAAATGGTTTGCCATGTTATCCACCCTCTGTTCGGTTGCAAGCGATTACAGGTATGACAGGTGGGGTTATCTATCGTTCTACGTTAAAATGACTGAATTCCAACCCAAAATACAGAACCCATATGAACCTGGAACAGTTTTATTCCCTGGATAATTCCAGGCTTAGTTTCAATCGCCAACAAGCCAGCCGTTTTGCCAAACAGGTAGCGGGGGATTTCAATCCGATTCATGACATCGACTCAAAGCGCTTCTGCGTGCCAGGCGACTTATTATTTTCCGTCATTATTCAGCATTATGGTTTACGCCAGACAATGGGATTTTCATTTTCGGGCATGGTCAGTGACAAGGTCCAGTTGATTTTACCCGAAGTTCAGGCACGCGAAATTTCAATCTACGATGAAAATGATAAAAAGTATTTAGACGTATCCAGCGATGGCGATGTCAATAAAGACCCAAAACTCATTAATTCATTAACCCAATCCTATGTTCAGTTCTCAGGACTTACTTTCCCTCACGTCCTAGTTCCATTGATGCAGGAAAATAATGTCATGATCAATACCGAGCGCCCACTCGTGATTTACGATCATATGCGTATCTCTCTCGAAACACTCGATATTGATTCGGTTGATCTGTCACTGAGTAACAGCGTATTCCGGATTTATGGCAAACGCGGTGATATCGCCCTGAACTATGAGTTGAGCTGTAATGGTGAAACCGTCGGCCAGGGCCAGAAAAAAATGGTCCTGAGCGGGTTGCGCGAATATGACCAGGGTAAAATCGACGCGTTGGTCGAAGCCTACACAGCACGCAAAGACCGACTGATAGAATAGTCACGCCCAGAGAGTCTGTCGGGTTTCACAACGAATCGGAGGCATATCAGGCTGGGATTCAAGGAGTTAAACCACGATATCGTCCCAACACAAATGCAAAGCATCCAGACAGCTATCGGCAAGCTTTGAACAACGCTCAGGACTCCAGCCCTGAATAGCATCAGGGGTTCCACTGGCATCTTTAAATGGCATTTCAAGCGTCATAACCAATGCTCCGAAAGTTTCTGCCAAAGAATTTGAACAATAACTCATATTGGCATTCCCACCTCGGTTCGATGGATAACCATTCTCAGTCTGGAAATCAGGATTAATGCTGGCTAGTGTTTGCTTATAGTCATCCAGCTGTTTTTGTCGACTATCATTCCAGCCGGGAATGCCTTCAGTACCCGCAATAAAATTAAACGGTAACGCTTCATCACCATGAACGTCGAGACCGAAATGCAATCCGGTCTGTTTCATTTTTTCGAGTACACAGAGCACTTCCGGACTTTTCTCAGGCGTTGGTGAATGCCATTCTCGATTCAAATTTGATCCAACCGCATTGGTACGTAAGTGCCCTCGTTTGCTGCCGTCAGGATTCATATTAGGTATTAAATAAATGACCGCCTTATCCAGAACTGATCTAACCACCGGGTCATGTTCATCGGTCAGCCGGTTGATCATGCCTTCCATCCACCATTCGGCCATAGATTCGCCCGGGTGTTGCCGAGCTATCATCCAGATTGATTTTTTGTTTGCCGCGGGTTCACCAAAAATCAGACAGTCGAGAGATTGACCATCAATAGTTTCACCCAGCGTTTCTGCCCGACAATTTTCACCCGTTTGGGCAAATGCGATAAGATCGGCATGACGTTCCATCGAGTAAGGTGCGAAATAGGCAAAATAAACTTGATCTTCCGTACTGTTATGTTGAATAACGAGTTCACCATCCTGATAATACGTCTCGACTCTAAACCAGAATTCTCGATCATAAGAGGCTACCGCCTGGTAATCTTTCCAGCCGCCAACATACGCAGCACCACCGGCGTTTAGGATTCGATATCGACAATCAAAATCAGCAACGCCACTGGCTCTAAAATAAAACCACTGATAAAAATCTGATTGATTATCATTCCTTATATTAAGTTGGATATTGCCCGGATCGGAACACTCAACTGTTTCAATATTGCCACCGTCGAATTGACTGGAAATCCACATGCTTTACTCTCCTGTTAGATTCACTAAGAATACTGCCAGTCGACAGGAATGAAAATACATACTCCAAAAAAGATTCAATGGTTTCTAATCAGTTCCCTCATATTCCTGTCGTCCTGTTCGGATATTGGTTACTACTGGCACAGCACGCGCGGACATATGGATATCATGGCGCGCCGAGTCGATATTCAGGCCATTATTGATAATCCTGAATCAGATATAAAATTGCGCGCGCGTTTAAAACAAGTTCAGGAAATTCGACGCTTTGCAGTAGATCGACTGAAGTTACCGGACAATGATTCCTACAGTCAGTACGTTAAACTTGACCACCCCTATGTTTTACAAAATTTGTTCGCCGCACCCGAGTTTTCGACAAGGTTAAAAAGCTGGTGCTATCCGATTGCTGGGTGTACGAGCTACCGTGGGTTTTTTGAAGAAGATCGGTTGCAGTCCTATGTTGAACAATTGCAAACCGAAAACATGGAAATTCATATTGGAAAAACATCCGCCTACTCAACACTCGGATGGTTCGACGATCCTGTATTAAGTAGCTTTGTTAACTGGAAGGATTATCGGCTAGCCGGTTTACTCTTTCATGAACTCACCCATCAGGTGCTGTATATCGATGACGATACAGAATTTAACGAATCGTTAGCAACGACGGTACAACAGCAAGGCACCCGTTTATGGTTGCAATCCCATCATCGCACCGCAGAACTCGATGAGCTTCAGCGCTGGAACATCTATCGGCAAGCAGTGATAGTGTTGATTGGCAAAACACGCAATAGCCTTAATGATCTTTACAGACAGGAATTACCCGAAAATGACTTACGCCAGAATAAAAAACAAATTCTTTTAAAAGCACGATCAGAACATCAGCAACTGGCCAACAAACATGACATTAAATATGGCTTTAGGCGGTGGTTTTCCGAAGGTTTGAATAATGCAAAATTAGGCTCGATTTCAACCTACAATGCCAAAGTCCCTGCGTTTAATTCGATTCTTCACAGCCATAACTATGATTTTGATTTATTTTATAAAACGGTCGCCCACCTCGGAAGCCTACCTAAGAAAACACGAGATAGCTGCCTGAATGACTGGCAAGGTCACGAAAGCCTGCTTAAAAGCATTTGTAGACTTCATTGAAAGCTGTGGGTAAACCTTCTTAAAGAATTCACTTCAAAAAATGATTATAGATGTAATGGAATTTGATTAACCCTCTCCACACGCCGCACATTGAGGATTCCTGGGTAATTTAACTTGCTGCCATTCCATTGCATCAGCATCAAACAATAATAATTTTCCAACCATTGTTTCGCCTAAACCGGCAATAATCATCATCGCCTGAAGCGCTTGCATGGTTCCTATCACGCCCACGACCGGTGCCAAAATACCTTCCATTTCACAAGATTCAGCATTTTCGTAGACCTTGGAATAAAGGCATTGATAACAAGGACCACCAGACCCAGGCTGATAATTGGTAATTTGACCTTCGAGGCGAATAGCAGCACCACTGACTAGCGGCGTTTCTGTCTCAACACAAAAGCGGTTTACCTCAAAGCGGGTCGGGAAATTATCAGAACAGTCGAGTACCAGGTCGACGCGATCAATAAGTGCTCTGAGTTCGTCCGAATCCGGTTGATAATTAATAGTTTCAATCTGACAACCGGGATTTAACAAAGCCAGGCTTTCTGCGGCCGAATCAACTTTGAGCTGACCGATTGAAGATTCCCGATGAACAATTTGACGCTGCAGATTAGAAGCTTCGACAACATCATAATCGCTGAGAATTAACGTGCCGACACCACCCGCAGCAAGATAAATAGCGGCGGGTGATCCAAGGCCTCCCATACCGATAATGAGAACAGAAGCATCGAGCAAGGCCTGTTGCCCTGACTCCCCAATCTGACTAAGTCGGATTTGACGACTATAACGATCGGCCTCGGCCGAATTCATAATCAGCCGCCACCCTTATGAAAATATTGGTGAAAACGTTCCATGAAACTGTCCTTGCCTTCAACAGCTGAAGCACCAAAATCAAAACAAACCTGAAGAACGGGGATACTAAACAATCCCAATCTCCTCGGAGGCATTTCTGTAACTGATATGGAAACCTGAAAGTCACTTCCAGTCATACCGACTGTCCATCGGTGGCTCGCAGATTCGGTATGAAAAAAATCGGTTCGTTGACCGGTAAATGGACCTTTTAAAACGTTACCGAATTCATCAGCTCCGTACCCCATTTCGTACTCAATCTGATTATCCGAAGTCATGAACTTTAACCACCCGCAACAGGTGGCCAGACCGAGACCACATCACCTTCAATCAGTTGTTGATCAGTACGATCGTCGCCACAGACAAAGTGTCCATTAATGAGAACAATGTGAGCTTCTGCTTCGGATATCTGATACTTTTTAATTAACGCGGCTAGTTTTTGATCATCATCGACTTGAATCTCGCGCCGGAAACGTGATTGCCCCGGCGGCAAATATTTCATCAAGGATGCATAAAATTCGATCGAGACCTTCATCGAACGTAACTTAATTCCTGAGTACAGCCAATATAAGCATCCATCATCAAGGTTGGATCTTTCATTAACCTGTCTTTCCAGGTTGTTAGATCGATCTTCGACTCAATTAAACCACGCAAAACACCGACGTGTTGAGTTTTACCAACACTACTCGCACCCACCAGAATGTTGCCATCGAATTGTAAATTGAGATACTGAAATTCTTCTTCGTTATACAACTCAGACTGATCACCACCTTCAACACCCATCCACAATCCGAAAGAACAGGAAATCAGACCGATTGTATCCAACACATTCATGTTGAGATTACCCTGGGTGACAATTGCCTGGCCTGACATATTCATAGCCGCTATACGACCATGATCTGTCGCAGTAGGCTGAATAGCCTGGACTTCAAAATTGCCGGTTGAAAAATCAACACCCTGAGCAACATCGCCAGCAGCATAAATATCTTCAACATTGGTTTGTAATGATCGATTGACCAAAATGCCCATATCAGTGTCAATCCCGATACCCTCGATCATCGCGGTATTCGGTTTAACACCCGTTGCAGTAATCACCAACGCGGCTGGCAATTCGCTGCCATCACTCAAATTGACTTGAACCTGATCATTATCGATTGAATGAACAGATTGAACACTGCAGGAAGTATGAACATCAATGCCCTTGTTAATACACCAGGTTTTGATCAATCCGCCAGCCTTCTCGTTTAACATTCGAGGCACCATTCGATTACCCGTTTCAATCACCGACAAGTTGACCCCTCGACGAACTAAGGCTTCGAGAATAATACAACCGATGAAACCCGCGCCAATCAATACGACGTTCGAACCGGGTTGCGCCAGAGAAATAATGGCTCTTGAGTCTTCCAGCGTCCAGCAGGAGTGAACCTGCGGCAGATCAAGCCCGCTAATAGGTGGATTGACCGGGTTCGAGCCGGAGGCAATCAGTAGTTTGTCGTAATTCATTGTAGATCCATCCGCCAGGGTTACCTGATGGGCTGAAGGATCCACCTTCTCGACACGCTGCTGTATCAGTTCAATATCTTGATTGTCAAAGTGGACAGCGGTATCACGAAGATGACTACCTGACTCCTCGATATTACCGATCAGATAATATGGAATGGCCATCCTTGAATAAGGAGCCTCGGGTTCATCACCGATTATCGTTATTTTCGCGGAAGCATCCGCCTTTCTCAGGGTTTCAGCGGCAACAACGCCGGCAGGTCCTGCACCAATAATTATATGTTGCATGATGAGCTACTCGTCAAAAAGAAAAACCCCTCGCAGATGCGAGGGGTTTCCAGGTTGGGTTATAAAGATAAACGCTGGCGGGTTTCTTCGGTCAGTTTACCGTCAGGAGTCCAGCCGCGAACTTCATAATACTTCGGCAACATTTCACCGAGACGATTGACCTGACCTTCAGTCGGACCGGACTTAATAACTTCTTCCAGTAAGCGTTTGGGCAGTTTGTCATCATCAGCTGTAAAACCTGCAGCTTCATTGAACTGTCGTTCCATATTCCAGATCCGCTCGCCCACTTCAAGGCAGTTTTCGACACTCCAGTCACCTTCACAGGCGGCATCAATTTGCGGCGCTATATTGTCCATGCCCCAGGCAAATGTTGTGAAAACACAAAGGCCTGCAGAATCGACCACCGCTGTGGCATCCTGGAAGGCTTTAACCAGCTCAGGTTTTCCGTCGGTATCAGTTTGCTCAGTTTTAACCGGAATACCCAAAATTTCAGAAGCAATGGTATAACCGCGCAAATGACAGGCGCCTCGATTAGACGTCGCATAGGCAAGCCCAATTCCCTGGATACCGCGAGGATCATAGGCAGGAAATTCCTGTCCTTTTACACTCATCGACAATTCAGGGCGGCCATATTTTTCACACAAACGTTTTGATCCCAAAGCGAGATCTTTTGCAAACCCTTCACCGGATACCAATAACTCAGCGGCCGCAACAAAGGCTTCCGCAGATCCGAATTTGAGCTCGATACCACCGGTATGTTCGATCGTGATATCTCCATCCTCGAACATTTCCATCGCTGCGGCTAACGTCGCACCAAATGTAATCGGATCCATACCATCTTCATTACACAGAAAATTAACGTAGGTCAGTGCATTTAGATCATCAACACCCGTATCGGCACCCAGAGCCCAGGCCGCTTCATATTCCAGACCACCAGAATTACCGTGGTACTGTGGTTTATCCTTAACAGAGAAATGCGTCTTATCGACCGTCGAAATCCGACCGCAGGCAATCGTGCATCCAAAACATCCCGCATTAGTGGTTAAGTTAGGCTTACCATCACTTTTACGCGGCTCGGCCATCGCTTCGGCGGAAATATTTTCAGCGCCTTCGAAACCAGTATCGCGCATATTTCTCGCAGGTAAACCGCCCACACTATTAATAACATTCATCAAAACCTGAGTTCCATAGGCAGGTAAACCTTGCCCCGTCACCGCATTTTCGGCAAGAACTTGCTTCCCTTCATTGGTAGTTTTCATGAAAGCTTCGGGATTATCGAGATTACTAATACCTTTGGTACCGCGAATAGCGACTGCTTTCAGGTTTTTGGAAGCCATTACGGTCCCAACACCAGAACGTCCAGCAGCACGATGCTTGTCATTCATGACAGCAGAATAGAGGCAACCCGCTTCAGCAGTACGACCTATACAGGCGACTCGTAATTGAGGGTCCTGGTGAGTTTGATGCAGAATATCGTCGGTTTCCCAGGCTGATTTGCCCCAGATATTAGCAGCGTCACGCAATTCAATTTTGTCATCCCGCACAAGGAGATAAACAGGTTTTTCAGACTTGCCTTCGAAGATAATCATATCGAGTCCGGCAAACTTCATTTCGGCTCCGAAAAAACCTCCGGAATTAGAACAGGCAATCGCACCGGTTAAAGGACTTTTGCAAATGACAGAATATCGTCCACCCGTTGAAGCCATGGTGCCGGTCAGAGGTCCGGTCGCCATAATCATTTTATTGTCAGGCCCCAAAGCATCGCAGGCAGGATCAACTTCATCCGACAGATATTTGGTAGCAAGACCACGCTGACCGAGATATTGGCCAGCCCACTTCATATTTAAATCTTCAACTGCACAGGTTCCGCTTGTGAGGTTTACCCTCAATAATTTTCTTGTCCAGGACATGTCATTACCCCCTCGCTTCAGCTGAAGGCAAACTCTTGGCCGCAGAAGCCATCATGCGATCATAGCCAGTCCAGTCGGCGTCAACATAGGTAATGGCATCAGTTGGGCAAGCCGCTGCACACTGTGGATCACCACCACAAAGATCACATTTAACAACCTTACCGGTTGCCTGAGAATAATTAACAGTGCCGAAAGGGCAAGCAATGGTACAAACTTTACAGCCAACGCATTTATCATCTGAAATAACTTTCGCGCCCGTAGCCAAATCAACACTAATTGCGTCAACCGGACAAGCACGCTGACACCAGGCTTCATCACACTGAGTACAGGTATAAGGGGCAAATCGCCCTTCATCATGAAATGTAA
>JBLIOG010000114.1:0-11590 GCA_047639625.1 Gammaproteobacteria bacterium | reverse complement strand
GACAATCGGTCATCACTGGAAAAATAAATGCCTCGAAGTGTATAATTTAGTTTTGTTTCGGGCGCCTCTTCAACCACGACTTGCTGAACGACTTCTACATTCGGTTTGCCCAGTAAATAGGCTTTTGCAATTAATTCAGCTTGCTGAGTGTAACTGTGCTTCCTGGTTTCAGTGGCTGTTGGGCCCGGTAAATTAGTTGGTATATAAATTCTTGGACTGTCGGGCAGTGGATAATAAGTCCAGATCAACAATGCCGATTCATAAGCAAGTATAACCGTTAGCAAACCCGTTATAAGTTTGCGCAGCGAACTGGTCATAAGAAATTGATAAAGTGCTTTTTGAAACAACCTTTTCCCCAGAGAAAAGCTAATATAGACGCCTATAAATCACCTTTAGCAAGGTGACGATTTTAAAAAACTACAATCGAATTTAAGTAAATCTCAAAATATACTGATTTTTAAAGATATTTCGCACATGTTAACTCAAATTTGTGACTGAGTTAACCGGTCAATTGCGTCAATTCGATATGATTTTTTACTAAACAAAATCCACCATATTGGGGAATATTTATGCCCTGGGGATATTATCCATTAAAACTAGCCCAAAATCTGGCTAACCTTCGAAATCGACTATTTATACGACTTAATTTGAACGAATAAAGCTGGTAAAGTTCGCGCCCGTTTATCACAGCTCGACTTTTAACATGACAACATTTCACATTGGCATAGACACCGGCGGGACCTATACCGATGCCGTTATCATAGACATGACCAATCGGCAGGTAATAGCGACTGCCAAATCTATAACCACCAAAGGGCAACTGGAAATCGGGGTAACTCGTGCATTAACGGAGGTCCTCAAAGCCTCCAAAACTCAAGTTGATAAGCATGACATCGGTCTGGTGTCTCTTTCGACAACATTGGCTACCAATGCATTGGTCGAAGGCACCGGATCTTCAGTTGCCGCTATTTTAATTGGATTCAGTGACGATATGGTCAAACGGAGTAATCTTCGTGACGCTATTCCAGGTGCCCGAATCATTCAAATCAAAGGTGGGCACAACTACGATGGACATGAAACCGAACCCCTTGACGAAGCTACATTGATGGGAATTCTTGATGAGATAGTTGATTCGGTTGAAGCCTATTCAGTTTCATCAAATTATTCGGTTCGCAATCCCGCTCACGAGCGGCGGGTCATGGAAATCATTCGTCAAAAAGTACAGCGGCCCGTCAGTATTTCAAGTGATTTATCCGATGGACTTAACGGCCCTGGACGCGCACTAACAGCTACCTTTAATGTCCGAATTGTATCCTTGATACTAAATCTGGTTAATAGCGTATCTGCTGCCATGCGAGGGCATCAAATAGGTGCCCCCTTGATGATTGTAAAGGGAGATGGTTCTGTTGCGAGTGCCGAATCGGTAATAGACAAACCCATTGAAACCATTTTATCGGGGCCCGCAGCTAGCGTTATCGGCGCAAATTTTATATCCAATCTTAGCAATTTCATTATTTCCGATGTGGGGGGCACTACAACAGATGTGGCTATTGTTAAAAATGGATGGCCCGCACTCAATGAAAAAGGCGCTATGGCTGGCAATTATCGAACAATGGTTAAAGCTATAGATATGCAAACCATTGGCCTTGGAGGTGACAGTGAAGTCAGTATTGACCATCGTGGGATGGTCAAGCTAAAAAACAATCGAGTAGTACCGATTTCACTGGTTTGCCATCATCACCCAAAAACTATTGACACGCTAAAGGCACATCTTGCAGACGGCATGGGTTTGGCCCGAGCCATTAAATTTATTTTTCTACCCGAAGGCTCGAATCATCGACCGTTCCCCCCGGGATTATCGGAAGCTGATATAGCGTTCCTGGGCCAGGTTAGCGAACAACCACTGGGATTCGACAACGTCGTTGTGCGAGCATCTGATCGAGCTCGGGCCGAACGCCTGCTAGATAGAGGCATTGTTCAGGTATCGGGCATTACACCATCTGATGCAGCACATGTACTGGGGCTGCAATCACAATGGTCAGTCGAAGGAGCAACTTTGGGCTGTCATTTGTTTGGCCGGTCGCATGGTTTAATTGACTGGAAGCAAAAAGAAAACGATCATTTAGTTAAACAATTTGCCCAATCTATTTTCACGGTCATGGTTGGGAAATCGACACAAGTACTCATCAATCAGCTCAGTGGCCAAAATTTTTCCGCAAAAGATGCTTTAATAAATGCTGTAAGCTTTGGAGACAGCCACTTGAACGATCTTAATATTCAGGTTAAATCCACAATGCCGTTGGTTGCGGTAGGCGGCCCTGCCAAAATCTTTTATCCTTCAGTGGGAGAACGTCTCGGAGTTGAGGCGGTCATAGCTGAATATTGTGATGTAGCCAATGCGATTGGGGCGGCGATAGGACAGATAAAAGTAAACCATCGTATCGAAATTACTCGTTCAGAAGCGGGTGGTTATCTCGTTCACGATGATGCAGAACCCAGGGGGTTCGGTAGTTCCAGCGAAGCATTGGAGTATGCCAAAATTTCTGCAGAGAGCCAGGCCCGAAAGCATGCCATTGAAATGGGTGGTACCAATGTGGAAATAACCAACGAGGTTGAACGCATTGACCTACCCAATATGGATAAAGAAATGAGCCTGATCGGCGCAACTGTAACCGCAATATGCTTAAGTTCACCAGGGCTTCAAATAGTCTGAAGCCTATTGATACCTGAAAATAGAATCGAGATTCCCTAGTATGAACCATGAATATGATTATGATTTAGTAGCGATAGGTGCCGGTAGTGGCGGATTATCAGTCGTTGAACGAGCAGCAGCTTATGGCCAGAAATGTGCCGTAATTGAACGCGGGAAAATGGGAGGGACTTGTGTCAATGTAGGCTGTGTTC
The DNA here is from genome assembly GCA_047639625.1 of Gammaproteobacteria bacterium. Lineage (GTDB taxonomy): Bacteria > Pseudomonadota > Gammaproteobacteria. The sequence goes on along the minus strand of JBLIOG010000114.1, from coordinate 8,686 downwards.
CCAAAAAAATCATGTGGTTTGGTGCCAATCTGGCTGACATGATCAAAGAATCAAGTGCTTACGGATTTGACTTAGAGCTCAAAGGATTTGACTGGCGCCAACTCATTTTGCGTCGAGAACAATATATCAGCGGTATAAACTCCTGGTATCACGGATATTTAAAAGATCTGGGAATCGACGAATTTACAGGTAATGCGCGCTTTATCGATCCCCATAGTATCGCAGTCGGCGATCAGATAATCAGTGCAAAACATATCACGATATCGACAGGAACGACCCCTTACTTGTCCAACATCCCGGGATCGGAACATGCCATTACCTCTGATGGTTTTTTCGAATTACAAGATCAACCTAAACAGGTTGTGATAGTAGGTTCGGGTTATATCGCCGTTGAACTAGCCGGAGTTCTGAATGCATTAGGAACGAAGGTAACTATGTACCTTAGAAAAGAGCACGTACTCGGAGATTTCGACGGTATGATTCAATCTATTCTATTCGAACAGCTAGAATCGTCAGGGGTTGAGTTACGCACCAATATAGAAGTAACCAGCATTCAGAAAGAACAGGATAATCAACTTTCAATTGAAGACACTCAAGATTTGGGCATGAAAGATCTTGATGCGGTCATGTACGCCATCGGTAGAGTACCTGATCATCAAGACTTAGACATCGAAACCAGCGGGGTTGAGCTTGATAATCGTGGTTATATTAAGTGCGATTTAAAACAAAATACGACTCAGCCTCACATCTTTGCCCTTGGCGATATAACCGGGCGTGCGCCATTAACCCCGGTCGCTATAGCGGCTGGCCGAAGGTTAGCTGATCGCTTGTACGACAATCAGGTAGATCGACATCTTGATTATGAGAACATTTCTACCGTCGTTTTTAGTCATCCACCTGTAGGCACAATTGGCTTAACAGAACGAGAAGCACGAGAAAAACACGGTGAAGATATTAAAGTTTACCAGACACGATTTACTGCAATGTACAATTCGATAGCGGATCACGATGTTCCTACTGCGATGAAGTTAATATGTCTTGGCGATGACCAAAAAATTATTGGATGCCACCTGATCGGTCCGGCCGTTGACGAGATGATGCAAGGCTTCGCGGTGGCAATTCGAATGGGTGCGTGTAAACGGGATTTCGATGATACGATTGCTATTCATCCAACCAGTGCCGAAGAACTGGTCACGATGCGTTAGGATATTGTCAGGTGTGGATTACTAATTTTGATTTAGCGACTGTTGTCGGAATTCACAAAACTGCTTTACATCCATATTTCCGCCTGACAAAACGACGATAACTGTTTTGTCAGTTGCATCAAATTGGCCTGAAATCAAAGCAGCCAATCCGACAGCGGCACCCGGTTCAACAACGAGTTTGAGCCGGTCAAAAGAAAGTAACACGGCCTGCCTTACAGATTCATCACTTACCCGAAAACCACCCGATAACAAACAGCGATTAATCTCAAAGGTTATCTTGCCGGGTGTAGGCGTCACAATCGCGTCGCAAATACTGCTAACACCGGCCAGGTTTGCAACTCGTTTACCCGCTTCCAGTGATCTACGGGTATCGTCAAAATCGTCGGGTTCGACGGAATAAATATTCATATTTGATCTTCTGGCTTTGATTGCAGAACTGACACCTGCGATCAAACCACCCCCCCCACAAGGGCAAAGAAGACTATCTGGGTTGATTGCTAATTCTTCGATCTGTTCTAAAATTTCATAGCCGACTGTAGCCTGCCCTGTTATAACAATTTGATCATCATAAGGTGGGACAACCAGAAAACCTTGCCGTTTAGCAATATCGGCAGCAATCTCCTCTCTACTTTCAGATTCGCGATCATATAACACAATATTTGCACCCAGGTCCCGAGTATTGTTGATTTTCATTTCCGGGGCCTGATGCGGCATAACAATCGTGGCTTTAATTTGCCTACTTGTTGCCGCAGCAGCGACTCCTTGAGCATGATTTCCAGAGGAATAAGCGACAACGCCGCATTGCCTAACTTCGGGTTCAAGGCTGATAATTTTATTAGTAGCGCCCCGAATCTTAAAAGATCCGGTTCGCTGCAGGCATTCTGCCTTGAAAAATATTCGCCCTCCTGTCATTTTATCGACCCACGGAGAGTTAAGTAAGGGTGTACGGACCACCTCAGACCTTAACATTTCCGATGTTTGCTTTATCGATTCAAAATCTATCATAGTAGTAATTTTCCCTTTGAAAAAAGCCGATAACTTCGTCTATCAATCTATTGGTATTTTGCAAGGAATTCTTCCGGAAAAATCGGCCTGGAATACAGATAGCCCTGTCCATAATCACAACCTAATGAAACCAGTAAGTCGTTTTGCTGTTGAGTTTCAATACCCTCGCCGACTACCTTTATCCCGAGCTTATGAGCCATGACTATAATAGCATCACACAATGCCATCTCATCTGAATCCGGGGTCAGGTTTGTGACAAAGCTTTTGTCGATTTTCAGATAATCTATATCCAGTTCACGCAAATATGCCAGTGACGAGTATCCGGTCCCAAAGTCATCAAGCGCCACTTGAATGCCTGCGTCACGGAATCCGAGCAAATTGTTACGAACCTGATCCGAAGAACCCATTAATAAGTTTTCGGTAATTTCAATTCCAATAGCGGATCCATCAACATCCAGCCTTTCCAGGTATCTAATCCAGGATTCACCGAGGCGATTTTCAAATTGTATAGGCGATGCATTAACCGTAATTTGAAACTTCTCAGAAATCTTCTGTCGCCAAAGCCGAGATTGACGACTGGCTTTAAGAAACACCCAATCACCAATTTCATTGATCAAATGAGTTTCTTCGGCTACCTTTATAAAGTCGTCCGGGCCGACGATTTCACCACTACTTTTCTGCCAGCGAATAAGGGCTTCTGCTTTCTCCACCCGGCCATTTTTTAAATCAAGTATCGGTTGGTAAGCCAGCCTGAATTCCTGATTTTTAATCGCTTTATGTAAATCGCTAACTAACTGTAATCGGGTGACTGCAGAGCTCTGCATTTCCCGGGTGAAAAACTGATAACGATTTCGACCCCTTCTTTTCGCTTCATACATCGCCTGATCAGCATTTTTTAAAAGACTAACAATGTCCATCCCATCATTAGGAAATAACGTGATTCCAATACTGGCACTGATATAGGCAGTTTCCTTACCGAGCTTGAAGGGCATTGCCAGACTGGTAATAATATTATCTGCAACACGTTCCAATCCTGAATAAATGCTAAGTTCGGAGAGTATGATGACAAATTCGTCTCCGCCGAGTCTTCCCACCGTATCTGACTCGCGTAAACATTGTTGTATGCGCCGGGCTGATTCAATTAATAAATCATCACCCAAATCATGACCAAGGCTATCATTAACGTCCTTAAATCCATCGAGATCGATCAGTAAAACTGAGAATTCACTTTTATTACGTTTTTGAAGATTAATTATCTGTTGCAATCGATCCTGTAACATATTTCGGTTTGGCAAATCGGTCAAAAAATCATAGTTTGCCTGATGCCAGATCTTTTCTTCATCGCGCTTTCTTTCCGAAATATCTTCGATCATTGCCAGATATTGTTCAGACTCGGAATTTCCAATGGTGCCAATTCGAGTGATTTCTATTTCTGTCCAGACAATTGAGTTATCGGACTTGAGAAAACGCTTTAATATTCGATAATTGTCAATCTCACCTTCACGAATCTGCTGTAGTTTAGCAATATCTTCTTCAAGGTCGTCTTCATGACTCAGATTTTCCCACCCGATCCTGGACAAGGTTTTCTTGTCACGCCCAAAAATTCGACAATAGGCCGGGTTAACTTCGACTAAACGACCATCGGCCAGATTACACAAAGCCATGCCTATCGGTGCTGATAAAAACATCGTGTGAAAACGCTGTTCCGTTGCAATAATCGCAGATTCGATTTGTTTTTGTGGAGAAATATCAATCATGACACCACGTGCCCAGCGAGGTTTTCCATTCGCGTAAGTAACACTAGTCAAATCCTTTAACCACACTACACGCCCATCGCCAGTATGAAATCGATACTCTATTTCATACCTTGACATCTGGGCTTTTTGATAGTCGTTTTGAAAACTGACCACCCTATTCTTATCTTCGGCATAGATATGGGAAAACCAGAAGTCGCGACTTACCCAAAGTGCCGGGGCATATCCAATGACGTATTCAGCCGATTGACTGACAAAAGAAAATTCGTCACTTTCGAAATCAACTTCCCAGACAATTCCATCGATTGCATTTACCATGTCGTGGAATCGTGATTCTGACTTTTTTTGCTCCGTAATATCGATAACAATTGCCCCGAGTCCGTTTATTGCACCCTGGTTATTGAATACGGGGAATTTTATTGTCAGTAAAGTGTGAATTTCGTTGTCGGATACAAGTAGAGCTTTTTCTTCTCGACCTGTAATTTCACCTGAATGCAAAACAGATTGGTCGTGATCGATAGTACTGGCCGCCAATACTGGATCATGAATGTCGGTGGGCAATTTTCCTTTGATATCCGCATCATTAACCCCGAATATTTTTTCAAACTGCCTGTTTATTTTTAAATATCGACCTTCGTGATCTTTTAAATATAATTCCACCGGTGCGAAATCAAAAACTGCATCGATTTGTTCTCTATTTTGTCTAAGCGCTCCTTCGCTTGATTTTAAATCTGTTAGCTCTAGCTGTAGTTTGTGATTTTCCTTTCGCAAACTCCCAAGCTCAAGTTCGACACTCATACGATTTTTCTTCTCTGGAAACTTTGACGGAGTTAAAAATCAAACAATTCTATTGAATCAAGGGTCTATTATATTGCAAAGCTCAATATTTTACTGTGAAGTAATTCCAATCGAATAAATAACTATTAGGTAAATGCACCGAGCTAACCTTTTTTTTATTGAAAAATAACTATGAAATAGGTGGGTGGGGGGGGAATGGTTTATAGCGGAAAAATTAAAATAACGTTTGCCACCATCACTCGTTCGGTTAACCGAACGGTTGTTACCTAAGCAATAATCCTCGATTGAAAACCAGTGAAATAAACAACGGCTACTACGACAATAACTAACATTGCGCCCATACCAAAAATGGCGAGTTTATGATCAATTTTTCGGGCGGTTTCCCACTCGTCAATAGAATCTCGGATTTTCATATAAGCACTGCGTGCCAACTTACGTTTTTTATAACCTTCGAGCACTTCATTCGATCTGGATAGATTCCGTGCCATAACAAAACTCCAGACTTGTGTTTTCGGTAATCAGAATCATGGTCGAAGCTTTCATAAATAACAAGTTATTCGTTTCATAAATTAGGCCGAAAAACCAAATTGTGATTTACTGTGAATTATAGTCCGTATAAAGTTTGAATTAGATCAGACAATACCTGAGTCCAGGACTGCTATAGTTATTTATCTATAAGACAACACTGGGTTTATCGCAGTAGTGCGGTTTCCCAAATTAATTATTATGAGCAAATAAACATGGATTCGATCGATACCGACAACGTAACTTTAATCCTTTCCGGCGTTAAGATCCTTCAACATCTGGACATAGAAGTTGTCCGCGACATAGCCAGCCGTATCCAAATCGCTCAATTCGAAACCGATCAGATCATTGTTAAACATGGCAATATTGGAACTCGTCTGTACATTATTTTCAACGGCAAAGTAGAAGTTCGATTACCCGGTATCGATGGTCACGTACAAAAACAAATCGCATTAAAGAAAGGAGCCGTAGTGGGTGAAATTTCTTTGCTAACTAATGCGTCATACAGCGCCGATATTCTGGCACTGGCAAATACCACAGCCCTTTACCTTGACCGAAGGCATTTCGATTACCTGGTCGAAAAGCATAAAGCCTTTGCCGAAATCATGACCAATCTGATGACCGACAGAATGGCTCAAAATGGCGGCATTAACCGGGTCGGAAAATACGAACTCACAGGCAAGCTTGGCGAAGGCAACATGTCCACGGTATTTAACGGTTATGATAAGGAACTCGACCGTGAAGTTGCTATTAAAATGCTCAAGTATGAATTGGCTTACGATCCGCAATTTGTGAACCGATTTGAGCAGGAGGCTCGTATTATTGCTAGCATGCATCATCCGAATATTGTTAATGTTATTGAAGTAATTGAAGAGTTTTCCACCCGTTTTATTGTCATGGAAAAACTTGTCGGGCAAAATTTATCTGAAGTGTTAAAAGACCAGGGTGCCTTCGGCATTACTGAAACGAGGGACATCATCGCTCAGGTCGGTGCGGCTTTACAATATGCCCATAACCAGGGAGAACGGGGCATTGTCCATCGAGATATAAAACCTTCTAATATTGTCATTGATCTACACGGCAATATAAAACTAACCGATTTCGGTATTTCAGGACCACCCGAAGACCAAACCGAAAATATTGAAGGGACACCTTCTTATTTGGCGCCAGAAATCATCAAAGGTGATTCCGTCGATGGTCGGGCCGATATTTATGCACTCGGTATAATGGCATTCCATATGTTAACCAATACATTGCCTTTTACTTCTTCATCGCTTAATAAACTGCTTGATATGCAGGTTAATCAACCGCCACCTGATATTAGAAACTCCTTTGAAGACCTCGACGAAGCTCTGGCTGAATTCATCAATCGATCAATGATCAAAAACCCGAAAAAGCGAATTTCGGACTGGAACGAAATCAAAACCCTGTTAAGGCCAGTGACTAACCAATCCAGTATTCCATTGGATCCAAATGAACTTGCAGTAGTCATCCGCTTTCGAAATACATCCTATCAACGATCGGCAAAGATTATTCACGCAATCCAAAAGCTATTACAGGATGAAGATATTAATCACTCAATTGAAATGCAACGTGGAGAATTTGAAGATTAATAACAAGTTATCCAGCCAAAAGCGAACACTCGTTTTAAAGTCTCTTTCCAACCTTTCACCATCGTTGTTTATTTAAAATATATTAAAGTTAGCCCATCACCGACAGAGATAACAAAAAGACCGGATTTATCGCCGGCATTCATAAACAACCCGTTATTGAGCTGTCCAATGCAACGGGTTGATCGCTGTAATCTATAACTGATCCACTCAAAATACATTATCCATAGCAATGACTCCCTTAGGCCGGATCAATCAGTCAGTCCAGTCGATGAATTTGACATAATTTAACTCTGTTAGATTAAATCCTTCTTTTTTATGGGGTTGAGTTTAGTGGTATTGATCTCTATCTTCTTTATCAGAAAGCGGTCCAAAACGTTGTCACCGGAAAGTTCAGATGTCATTACATTTAATTAGTTTCAAAACTTGTCCATTTGTTCAAAGGGCGATCATCACGCTCAAACATAAAAATATAGATTTTGAAGTTACCTACATCGATCTCGGCAACCCACCCGACTGGTTTCTGGAAATATCACCCATGGGCAAGGTGCCTGTTTTAAAGGTTGAAGGTATTGTATTGTTCGAATCAGCGGTTATAAATGAATATCTCGATGAGGTTACCGGATCACAATTACAACCAGCCGACCCGTTAAAAAAAGCCCTGAACAAATCCTGGATAGAAGTTGCTTCGCAGGCACTCGGTAATTTATACATGATGAAAATGGCTAAAAATCAAGAAAAGTACGATAAATATAGAAACTCCCTCACCGATTTGCTAGTCAATGTAGAAAATGCTCTTGGCGACGGCCCCTGGTTCAATGGTGAAGCATTCAGCCTGGTCGATACTTCGTTTGCACCTTTATTCACCCAAAACTCGGTGGCCGACGGAAAGCTTTCGATGCTTGATGCTGAAAAAATGTCTAAATTAACTCAATGGTCCGAAAAGCTGCTCGCATTACCCGAAGTTAAACATTCAACCGTTGAAGAGTTTGAATCCCTCTGTATAGAAGCGATGCGCGATAACAATTCTTATGCTCTGTTTCAGTTAGCAAACTACGATTTGAATTCACCAATTTCACAATTTTCGGAGTCATAATGAGTAAATGGATAGATGGCAAAGTAACGGCTGTTCGCTGTTGGAATTCCCGACTAAAGTCACTCATTATCGAAGCGCCGCTCGAAAGTTTTGAATCTGGGCAGTTCGTTCGAATTGGCCTCGAACAAGACGGCGAAGTTATTGCCCGCCCCTACTCTCTGGTTAATACGGCTGATGATAATTATCTTGAAGTCTATTTTAATATCGTTGAAGAAGGTCCCTTGTCACCGCTGCTGTTCGAATTAAAAGCTGGAGATCATATTTATGTAGGCCCACGTCCGTCCGGATTTTTAACCATCAGCGAAGTGCCGGCGACCGAGCACATCTGGTTGTTCGCGACCGGTACGGGTATTGGGCCTTTTGTATCTATTCTGAAATCCACCGCTGTCTGGGAAAAATATTCCAAAGTCGTTTTATGTTATTCAGTCAGATCACCTGATGAATTAGCTTATATTGACGAAATTAAAACTCTGACTGAATCGCATGCAGATCAGCTTATTTTTATTCCTACCGTAACCCGAGCAGAATATTCTGGGGCTCTGTCTGCCAGGTTTCCGCAGACATTACAGGATGGTACGATGGAAACATTGGCGGGTGTTGAAATTAATCCCAATCATTCACAGGTGATGATGTGTGGAAGCACCGACATGATCCGCGATGTTTCTGACTTTCTAAAATCCCGCGGTATGAAAA
>JBLIOG010000113.1:0-11656 GCA_047639625.1 Gammaproteobacteria bacterium | reverse complement strand
GAGTTGAAATTTTCTCAGTCAGCAGCGTTAGCGCCTTATTGCGACTGATACCCGTCGATTCAGAGCTAACTCCTGTTTTGTTTGTCCTTGAACAAGGGGTTTAGATTCACCAAAAAAGTTAACGGAAATACGCGCTGGATCGACTCCTTTGGCGATCAACAGATCATACACATACCATGCTCGTCTAGAGGAAAGGGTATCGTTGTAACAGACTTTACCCATATGATCCGCATGACCCGATATGATAAATTGGCTGACTTTATTATCGACCTTTAGATAATTGAACATGGGCTCAAGCGCATTATCTTCACTTTTCAGAGTCGGGAATTCATCATCAAACTCAAAGTGTAATTTTGCGAATTTGATATCATCGAAATTATCCGGGTATAGCCCGCTTACGCAATCGACAAATTCTGTTTTGGCATTTCGAAATCGAACAGTAGAAAGCGTTACAACGGTAGCGTCGTCTGATTCACCATCCGCATAGATGTAAAAAGACGGTTGAAGCCCAGCCTCCAGCCCATAAAAAGCTTGCTCTGCTGCTCCTGTTGGTACTGACATTTTTCGCGCACGTGAACGGATCTCAAGGCTCGCTAAAATAACGCCATCTGAATTCTTTTTCCAGACAGGGGGCTCAATCTGAAAAATCACAGAAATATTTTCAGGCAAATAGCGATTGTAAAGTAATTCCAATTGCATTTTACGGCCTGCTGATTGAGAGAAAACCGCTTTACCAAAACGAGGAATATCATGCTCGAGAGCACAATGAATGGGCGTTTTACTGGACATAAGCCACTTAGAATCTTCCATAGCTGCTACATAACGGCTATCTCGTGCCTGGACAGAGAGACACAAGGTTAACAACGAACTCAGTAATAAGGCCGCGATCAGTTTCATACTACAAATTAGCTCCCTTAAATACTCGGGATATCGGTCAACAGTGAAACTTCTTGAGGGCTAGATTACTAAACGATCAGGATTAGTGGTAATTCAGGGTTTATCGAGAATTCGTTGAAGATAAAAATTATCAACTTGCCGTATTGTTTAAAAACGCCAAAGTATAGTGTAAAAATAATTCAGGCTTTTCAGCATGTAGCCAATGGCCAGCACCGTCAATTTTTTGATATTGGAGCTGCAAAAAATGTTTTTTGAAAGCAACCTCAGCATCGCTATTAACATAATCAGACTTAGCGCCACTGATGACCAGAGTTGGACTCCGGACTTGCCACTTATCCCCGTCGACTGGTTCACCCAACAATTTATTCATATTAAATTTGATCGAAGACCAGTTTACCTGCCACTGCCACTGGCCATCATTACGAACCAGATTATGCAGGAGGAATGAACGCAATTGAGCGTCAATAACCTTTTCAGAAAGAATTCGATCAGCGTCAGCTCGATTAGAAATTCCATCTAAATCGAGCGCAAGGATGGGATCTATCAAATGATCGTGACTGTGCCGATAAACAATGGGGGCAATGTCTACTAACAGTAATTTGGAAATTCGTTCGTTTTCTTTCACACTAACGGCCATAGCAGTTTTGCCTCCCATGCTATGCCCTAACAAATGGCACTTTTCCAGGCCCAGACTATCCATTAAACGAATAACGTCATCTGACATACAATCATAATTCATATCGGCGTTATGGAAGGACTGCCCATGACACCGCGCATCTACACTAATAACCTGGAAAGTCCCGGCATACTGCTTCGCTATTGATTGCCAGTTCCGACTTGAACCAAACAATCCATGCAAAATGATTAACGGAAACCCATCTCCTTCCTGTCGATAATGAAGTATAGGACTTTCTTTCATTGGCGAATTAACCCTACTCGGCTGCCACTTTTATTAAATCGGGACTGGTTCGAAGAAAAGTAATAAGTGAAACCAATTCCCAGGGTATCAAAAGTGAAATCGGAACCGTCATCGAGTTCAGTATTTATCATACTAATATATTCGAGTGTTATAGCAGTAAACGGATCACCAAATATTTCAATACCCGCACCCCAGGAAATGCTGGATTCATTAGCATCAGTAGTATCTCTGTTATAGGCATAGAGAACACTTGCACCTAATAAACCATAAATACGATACTTCTCGAAACGTTTTTCTGCACGCGCCATCGCGCCTATCGAAAAAATACCCGCTTCTGCCGTCGAGCTAGTTACATAACCACCATGTCCTTCGACGGAAATCTTATCATTTAAATATTTTCCGACTTTGAGCTTCATATAGCCTCGGGCCGTTTTCTCAGTACTGCCATTCGCAGTGATTTGATCAAGACTATGTGCGTAGTGAAGGCCGTAATAGATACCGGTAGGTTTAGCTCGCTCGGCAAGCGCCTGATTCGAAATAATCAGAAACAAAAAGAATAAGCTGTAGACAGCAGATTTAAAAAACCAGCGAATAGTTGATTTCGAGTACATATTTTTTCCAGACCCTGTATTTAATCGATTACCCGAAATGAAATCGGTGGTGCTATAACACAAGTATAACACCACCTTTTAAAACCTACGAAAAGACCCTGCCCCGAAATCTTCCATGATCATCTCCTGCCCTACTTCTTTTTCGGCATGTACAAATCCGTAATACTACCCTCGACCATTTCCGCCGCAAAATTAAATGTTTCGGATAAGGTTGGATGGGCATGAATTGTCAAACCAATATCTTCGACATCAGCTCCGAGTTCAAGCGCCAAAACGGCTTCTGCAATCAATTCGCCGGCATTCGGACCGACAATACCCGCACCGATAATCCTTTTAGTCTCGGGATCAAACAATACTTTAGTTAATCCTTCATCTCGATCCAGACAGAGGGATCGCCCGCTAGCTGCCCATGGAAATGCTCCTTTTTCGTAGGGAATGCCCTTCGCTTTGGCCTCAGTTTCACTGATACCCATCCAGGCAACTTCAGGATCAGTATAAGCCACTGAAGGAATTGCTTTAGGATCGAAAATAGATTTTTGTCCCGCGATCACTTCTGCCGCAACTTTGGCTTCATGAGTGGCTTTATGAGCTAGCATCGGATTTCCAACAATATCGCCTACGGCATAAATGTGCGATGCGCTCGTGCGCATCTGTTGGTCAACCTGAATAAAACCCATGTCATCAACCTTAACACCGGCTTTGTCAGCACATATTTTGAGCCCGTTGGGCCGACGGCCGACGGCGACCAGTACTCGATCAAACACAGCAGGATCTGGAGCTTTGATGCCTTCAAAGCTAACTCTTAAACCATCTTCCTGGGGTTGAATTTCAGAGACTTTGGTCTTTAGCAAGATCGCTTCGTATCGCTTTGAAATACGACGGCTTAGCGGGCGAACAAGATCCTTGTCACATCCGGGAATTAAACTATCCATAAATTCAACAACGGTAATCTTTGAACCCAATGCATCGTAAACTGTTGCCATTTCCAGACCGATAATGCCGCCACCGACAACCAATAGTCGCTCGGGAATATCGGTTAGTTCGAGCGCATCGGTAGAATCCATTAAACGTGGATCATCATCTGGAAATCCAGGGATTTTCGTTGCCTGAGAACCCGCAGCAATAATGCAATTCTCAAATTTTATCTGCGTCGAGTTCCCTTCATGCTTAACGCTGAGAGTATGATCATCAACAAAACTTCCCGTTCCGGTTACGATTTTAACCTTACGTTGCTTTGCTAATTGAGCAAGTCCACCCGTTAGCTTGCCGACAACGCGTTCCTTAAAACCCCGTACCCCATCAAGATCAATGTCAGGCGGGCCAAACTTAACCCCGTTAACAGCCATGTGGTCAGCTTCACTGATAATCTGCGCCGTATGCAACAGAGCTTTGGACGGAATACAACCTACATTCAAGCAGACCCCACCTATTGAGGGGTAGCGTTCAACGAGGATCACTTTCTTACCCAGATCTGCCGCTCGAAAGGCTGCGGTATATCCACCTGGACCCGAGCCTAATACAACCACTTCTGTCGCTAAAATTTTATTGTCTTCTGCCATAATTAAATGTCCCTGGATGATGCTTCAAAAGTAGGTAGCCTTGCCTGTTATGCTGCTTTTAGCCCTATAATAATATTCGGCGCATATCACCAATAATTTGACCGAGATAACGAGTAAATCGAGCTCCGGATGCACCATCTATAACGCGGTGATCATACGAGAGCGCCATTGGTAGCATTAACCGCCAGTCGAAATTATCTTCATCTCTGTAAACTGGCTGCATTTTTGATCTTGCTACACCTAATATAGCAACCTCTGGCGCGTTTACAATTGGTGTAAACTGAGTTCCACCTATACCACCCAGGCTGGATATCGAAAAACACCCTCCCTGCATATCGTTTGGCGTCAATTTTCCATTTCTGGCTCGTTCCGCAGCACCGGCAACTTCGCCCGCCAATTCAAATAATCCCTTTTGATCAACATCACGAATGACTGGCACCATCAGGCCATTCGGTGTATCAACCGCAACGCCAATATGAAAATACTTTTTAAGGATCAAAACTTCACCAGAGGGATCAAGTGATGAGTTAAATTCTGGAAACTCTTTTAGAGCGCTAACGACCGCTTTCATCAAAAATACTAGTACCGTTAACCTGATATTGCTTTGCTCAGCTTCTTTCCCTAAAGACTTACGAAAAACTTCGAGTTCAGTAATATCTGCTTCATCAAATTGAGTCACATGCGGAACACTTATCCAGCTGCGGTGCAAATGAGCACCTGAGATCTTTTTTATCCGACTGAGTGGCTGCGATTCTATTTCGCCAAACCTGGAAAAATCGATAATTGGAACAGCCGGCGTTGTAACCGACGGGTTAGTCGTCGAAGACGACTGAGTTATTGCTGACTTGACATAAGCCTTAACATCTTCCTTTAAGATTCGGCCCTTAGGCCCTGAACCAATCACATCGGCAAGCCCAACACCTAATTCCCGTGCATAACGTCTGATCGAAGGGCTAGCATGTATATAATTTGAACTATCTGCTGAACCAGACGCCACACCCGGATGGGGTTTCTTGGCTTTACCGGACGATCCGGAAACCACCTCAGCGGCTGCCCCGGGGAGCTCAGTTTGCTCAAGGAGCGCCGATAGTTCTGCTGACTCTTCCGGATCTTTTAAGTCTACAGAGCTAGATTCAGCCGGGTTTACGTGGGGTTCAACTGCGCCCGACACTTCAATCTCGGCAATTTCACTCCCTTTTGAAATCTTGTCACCAACAGAAATTTTAATCGATTTAATTATACCGGCCTGTGGACTGGGAATTTCCATCGTAGCCTTGTCAGATTCTAGTGTGACAATAGAGTCCTCAGCTTTAATCCGATCACCAACATTGATCAATATCTCAATGACTTCTATTTCATCGAAGTCTCCAACATCGGGTAATAAAATCGTTTTGACTTCAGCCATTTTTCTACTCCTGGGAATACTTAAACAGTGGCCGGATTGGGCTTTTCTGGGTCAATCCGATATTTTTTTATTGCCTGCTGGACTACTTTCTTATCTATTTCACCCTTGTCAGACAAAGCTTTGAGAGCTGCAATAGCCACATAATATCGGTTAACCTCAAAAAATGTTCTCAGATTTTCTCGGGTATCGCTCCGTCCGAAGCCATCGGTACCCAGCGTAACAAAGGCGGTAGGGATAAACTGCCGTAATTGTTCGATATGAGCTCTGGTGTAATCGGTTGCCATAATCGCAGGCCCTTTTCGACCCAACAATTGGGTTTCGAGGTAACTTTTTCTAGCTTTTTTACCAGGATGCAACAAATTCCAGCGATCACAATCGAGCCCTTCTCGTGCCAACTGATTAACGCTGGTTGCACTCCAGACGTCCGAATCTATATTAAAATCATTCTTTAGTAATTCCGCTGCTTGCTGCACTTCCCGCAAGATAGTGCCTGATCCCAGAAGCTGAACCTTAATATCATTTTCGTCGCCTTCCTGCAGGCAATAGATACCTTTAATAATGCCCTCTTCACAACCCTCAGGAAGTGCAGGATGGGTATAATTCTCATTCATCACAGTAATGTAATAAAATACTTTGTCGTGATGTTGAAACATCCGCTTCATGCCGTGATGAATAATGACCGCCAGCTCATAAGCAAAGGTAGGGTCATAAGAAATGCAATTCGGAATTGTATTTGCCAGAATCAAACTGTGACCATCCTGATGCTGTAGTCCTTCCCCGGCAAGCGTTGTCCTACCCGCGGTTCCACCCATCAGGAAGCCTCTTGCCTGCATGTCTCCTGCGGCCCAGGCAAGGTCACCTATTCGTTGAAAGCCAAACATTGAATAGTATATGTAAAACGGAATCATATTGATTCCGTGAGTACTATAAGCCGTTGCAGCCGCAATCCAGGACGACATGGCGCCTGCTTCGTTTATCCCTTCCTGAAGAATCTGTCCCTTTTTATCTTCACGGTAGTACATGATCTGGTCAGAATCCATAGGTTCGTAAAGCTGACCTTTAGAAGAGTAAATACCCAATTGGCGAAACATTCCTTCCATACCAAATGTTCGAGCTTCATCTGGGACGATAGGTACCACGTACTGACCGAGCTGCTTATTTCGGGTTAGCGCTGACAAGATTCGAACAAAAGCCATTGTGGTTGAAAACTCGCGATCGCCACTGTCTTTTAGCAATGCATCAAAAATCGATATCCCCGGTACCACCAGTGGTTCCGAACAATCACTACGAACTGGCATATATCCGCCGAGTTTGGCGCGTTGTTCGCGCATGTATTTCATTTCAATGCTGTCTTCGGGAAATTTATAGAATGGCGCCTCAGCTATTTTTTCATCACTGACAGGAATGTTAAACCGATCCCTGAAAGCCTTTAAGGCGTCTTCACCCATTTTTTTCTGCGAATGAGTAATGTTCTGCCCTTCTCCTGCTTCTCCCATGCCATAACCTTTAACCGTTTTGGCAAGAATTACGGTCGGTCGATCGGTATATTTAACAGCTTCTGCATAAGCTGCATAAACTTTATGGGGATCGTGCCCACCACGATTCAAGCGCCATATGTCTTCATCCGACATATCGGCCACCATATCGCGTAACTCGGGATATTTACCAAAAAAATACTCTCGAGTATAGGCACCACCTTTCGCTTTATAGGCCTGGTATTCACCATCAACGGCCTCTTCCATTCGTTGCTGCAACAACCCATCTTTATCTTTGGCAAGCAACTGATCCCAATATGAGCCCCAAACCACCTTGAGAACATTCCAGCCCGCGCCTCGAAATACAGCTTCGAGTTCCTGAATAATTTTACCGTTGCCGCGTACAGGACCATCCAGCCGTTGAAGATTACAGTTAATAACAAAAATTAAATTATCTAGATTCTCACGAGATGCGAGTGATATTGCGCCAAGGGATTCGGGTTCATCCATTTCGCCGTCGCCCATAAAAGCCCAGACTTTTCTATCACTGGGTTCAACAATTTCACGATTCTGGAGATACTTCATAAATCGCGCCTGATAAATAGCCATTAACGGACCAAGGCCCATAGACACCGTTGGAAATTGCCAGAAATCAGGCATTAACCAGGGGTGGGGATAGGATGAGAGCCCGTTTTCATCGCCAGCCTCCTGCCGAAACGCCTCGAGTTGCTCTTCACTTATACGACCTTCAAGATAGGCACGCGAATAAACTCCGGGGGCGGAATGTCCCTGAAAAAACACAAGGTCACCGGCGCTTTCCTCAGTTGGCGCTCGAAAAAAATGATTAAAACCTACATCGTATAAAGTAGCGGCAGATGCAAAACTGGCAATATGACCACCCAGTTCAGAGGACTTACGATTAGCATGTACAACCATTGCCGCAGCATTCCAGCGAATGACCGATCGAATGGTATGTTCGATTTCCTGATCTCCAGGAATCGGTTGCTGTTTATCGACTGGAATCGTATTGAGATAGGCCGTGTTGGCGCTGTAAGGCAGATATGCGCCTGATCGACGAGTTTTATCAATTAATTTCTCAAGCAGGAAATGCGCTCTTTCCGGTCCTTCTCGGTCAATAACAGACGCGAGTGATTCTAACCATTCCTGAGTTTCCTGTGGATCGAGATCATTTTCATCTAGCATGCGATTTTCTCTATCATTTAAGGGTCTCGACGCTCATACTCATGGCATCGCATTTTGTAATAAGTCATATAACCCGTTACGAATTTAAGTTTAGCCGATTAAGTTAGATCGAATAAACACCTTCAACGCCCAGTAAAAAACAAATATTAAGGCATCATTAAACCGCATTTATTGATTGTGATTAATTTTAGTCAGGTTGGGTCGAAGAACTTTCAATAATCTGCTAACTTTCTGAAATCAGGCTCTACGATAGTAAGCACTCACATAATAAACGAACCCAATAGTATTACCTATATACGAATTAAATATATTAATGGACAGATTATACATAACCCGCCCAGATGATTGGCATTTGCATCTGCGCGATGGTGAGCATTTAAAGGCAGTAGTCAACGCTACGGCGGCACAATTCGGCAGGGCTATCATTATGCCAAATCTGACCCCACCCGTTAAGACTTGCCTGGAAGCCGAAGAATATTACGCCAGGATACTGTCCTCAGTTGACCCGAAATATTCTTTTAAGCCCTTAATGACGCTATATCTGACCGACAACACCCGTGTTGAGGAAATTAGAAAAGCCAGTCAGCACAATTCTATTTTCGGTGCAAAACTTTATCCCGCGGGTGCGACGACCAATTCAGATGCGGGGGTAACCAACCTCAAAAATATGTATCCCGTCTTTGAAGCCATGCAGGAACTGAGATTGGTGTTACAAATTCATGGAGAAGTGACTGGCCAGCAGTACGACATATTTGATCGGGAAAAAATATTTATTGATCAACAACTGGAAATCATTCATCACGACTTCCCTCAACTACCGATTGTGTTCGAACATATCACGACACAGGACGCAGTTGATTTCGTAAAACAATCAAATGAATATGTAGCCGCTACCATTACCCCGCATCACTTGCTAATCAATCGAAATGAAATTTTTAAAGGGGGTATTAATCCTCATCACTACTGCTTACCAATCGCGAAACGCGAAGAGCATCGACTTGCGTTACTGGCAGCGGCCAGCTCGGGATCAGATTCTTTTTTTGCCGGTACTGACAGTGCGCCTCATAGTCGTTTGGTCAAACAGTCGGCCTGTGGATGCGCCGGAATTTACTCAGCCTATTGTGCCGTGGAATTGTATGCAGAGGCTTTCTCAATTAATCACAATTTTGATCACTTCGAATCTTTTATGAGTTTTAACGGACCGAATTTTTACAACCTGCCAATCAATCAGGACAAAATCACCCTGGTCAGATCGCCCTGGGAAGTCCCTTCGCAGCTGCCATTTGGCGATGATGTTATTGTCCCTTTTAGAGCAGGTCAAACACTACAATGGAAAATAAAATTCAATGCTTGAATTATGCAATCGATTCAGGGGGTATTTGCCGGTCGTAGTAGATGTCGAAACTGGTGGATTTAACGAAACGACCGATGCCTTGCTGCAGGTAGCGGCGGTTATTCTCGATCAGGATAAAAACGGTCACCTCTACCCTTTCGAAACTATTTCCTGTCATGTCAACCCTTTTGAAGGAGCCAACCTTGAACCTAAGTCTATGGAAGTTAACGGCATAAAGGTAGATCATCCGTTTCGAATGGCCGAAGATGAAGTTCAAGCCTTACCTAAAATATTCAAACCGATCCGCCAGGCCCTTAAGCAACATAATTGCACCAAAGCAATTTTAGTCGGTCACAATGCTCACTTTGATCTCAAGTTTATCAACGCCGCAGCCGGGCGAACGAAAATGAAAAGAAACCCATTCCATCCTTTTTCTACATTTGACACTGTTTCGTTGGCAGGACTGGTATATGGACAAACGGTGCTAGCTCGAGCCGTTCGATGCGCCGGTCTAGATTGGGATGAAGAAGAAGCGCATTCTGCAATTTATGATGCAGAAATGACCGCCGAACTCTTTTGCAAAATTGTGAATGAAACAACAAATCTCAAGCGACGAGTCATTTAATGACTTATAATTATTGACTGTAACTGCTGCTCAAACTTACTTAATTGCAAAAGAAAGATATCTCTATCATCGTCGTAGACGATCTCCAGTTCAGCCGTGAAGTACTGAAGTCTGGGCTAACCAAATCTGGTTTTGTGGATATTCGAACGGCATCATCTGCCGATGAAGCATTATTTATATTAAATGAAAGACGCGCCTATGTTGTGTTAGCGGATTTCTGGATGCCAGGAATGAATGGTCTGGAAATGACGGACTTAATTCGACGTTGGGATGAAAACAACGATCGTTATACAGGTATCGTGCTAATTACCGCCGAAGATACCACATCAAGTATTGTGGTTGCATTCGACAGGGGTGTCGATGACTTCATTTCTAAATCCGCCAATCAGTTTGAATTAGCAGCCCGCGTCTACGGCGCAGGGCGAAACGCCTATCAGCAAAATATTTTACGTGAAAAAACACGATCTATTGGGAATCATTTTATGTTGGCCAAAAAATATAGCCTACAGGACCCAGAAACCAGCCTGCCCAATCGGGCACAATTGGAAACTCATCTAGAATCCCTGATCGAGCATTGTGCAACTCGCGGTGGTGGAATTGGAATCGCCTTAATAGAAGTTTCAACGACCGATAATGAGCTCAGACTAGGAACCCTAAAAACCATAGCTAATTCTCTGAAACTGACTTTACGTCCTTTGGATATGGTCGCGCGTTTTAGTACGACGGTATTTGCGGTGGCGGTGCATTACGCTGACAGTAGGGTATTTTCACCAGAAATGTTTGATCGACTACTCAACAATATCAAGCGACATACGCTGCAAACATCGGATCAGGGCAAAAAATTAAAGTTGAAATTAGCGACCTGGCACTCCCATGAATTTGATCCACCACCAGCCATTGAAAACATTTTCCAGTCGGTTCAAACATCTCTGGGTCATTAAAAAAACCCGCTAAAAGCGGGCTTTTGATTTCTTTACACCAACTTCCTGATTGATCAGGCCTGCTTTTCGATAGCCGCTTTCGCAACCCTTCCCAGTTCACCCGAACCGTGCATTTCCAGAGTGATATCACAACCACCGATCAATTCTCCATCAACATAAACCTGAGGAAAAGTTGGCCAATCAGCGAATTGTGGTAAATTTTGGAAAATCTCTGGATCAGCCAGGACATTGACATAGGCAAATTGCAAATCAAGCGATTTTAAGGCTTCCGCAGTGCGGCTTGAAAACCCACATTGAGGTAACTGAGGCGTACCTTTCATATAAACAATGATCGGATTAGTTTCTACCTGCTCTTTTATACGTTCAAGAACGTCCATAAATTTCCTCTTGAATAACTGACTAATTTGGTGGGTTATTATCATAGCCGAAAACTCATCAGAAAAAAATCTGAATTTTAAGGTTTTGAGAAAATATTTCTCTGTAGATTAGCTCGATGCAAACAGAGCCAGGCGCCTGTCGGACTTAGGATGTCGTAGCGGTTCGACGTTGCGAAAGTAGAATACCAACAGTAGGCGTATATGGACTCCGCCTATTTTACAACGTTAATTCCACATGAAAATGTAAACTGCTTGCGTATATACGGCTTCTTGTTGAGGAAGCTATCCTCTAGCCTTTGATGTTTGCGCAT